>CBDUOF010000381.1:0-5720 GCA_965368765.1 uncultured Anaerolineae bacterium
GATTATTGCCATTGTGCCTAATCAGCGATTTTTAGTAGTGGGCAATAAAATCGACCTGTTACCCGAATATGATGTGACAACAGCGAAACGGTTCGCTTCTTCAATTAGAGCGCCGTACCTCACCACCAGCGCCAGCTCTGGCCAGGGTGTGCAAAAAATGTTCCTGGGCATGGCGTTGCTGGCGTTAAAACGATGAGCCTATGCTTATTTTCGTAGATAACGAACATGCCGACGCTTACCAAAAGCCATGGGGCGAAATGATTATGGCGGCACGCCTGCGCATCAAATACCGCCTGGAGGATATGACGGGGGAGCGCTGCCTGATTGTGCGCTACAACCAGGTAACGCCAGAATTGCTCACCAACTTAGCTGCCCGAGCCATGTTTATTTCTGGCAGCAGCGCCAATCCTGACGAGTATACACCTGAGGCATTGGTTGGCTTACACAGCACCATAACAAGCAAGAAATGGCCGATGATTGGGTTTTGTGGCGGCTTTGAAGCGATAGCTGAAGCGTTTGGTGCGCCTCTGGCGCCTATCGGCCCTTTGGCAGATGAAGAGGTTGACCCTAATCCAAAATTCGCACCTGGCATGAAGAAAGAGTTTGGCTACCTCCCCCTGCGAATCACGAAGTCTCATCCGGTTCTGGCGGGACTAAATGATTCGCCTATCATGCGGCAGGCACATTCCTGGGAGATTAAGGCCGTGCCGGATGAATTTGAGGTTTATGGGGAAACGGCCGTTTCCCCTTATCAAATCATCATCCACCAATCAGAGCTCATCATGGGTACCCAATTCCACCCGGAATATTATACTGACGAGCATCATGCCGGCCGTATTCTCATCGAAAACTTTTGTCACTTGGCCGGGCTCATTCAGTAGGTTGCTACACGAAGCAGAACCAGCAAACTACCCAGGATCAACGCAGTAATTTATGGAGAATAAGGTGACCGTTACCCTCGGTGGCCGCTGCGGGAGCGATTGTTTTTGCCCCCACCCTGACGCCGCTGCCCAGACGGCCGTCTTTTGGCGCCGGAACCGCCGCGCCGAGAATAGTTGCGATTACCTCCACCACCCGAATTGTTAGATTGTCCCCGAGATGGTTTTGCGGGCGCTGGCTGCTTTTCCGGATCGAAGTCACCATAATTGAACCCGGGCCAACGCCGCCGCTCCAGGCGCGCTTTTAAGACGCGCTCAATGTCGCGAATCATGGCTGCGTCCTCATCCGTGGCAAAGGTAAAGGCATCCCCTTCCTCTGTGGCTCGGCCTGTTCGGCCAATTCGGTGGGTATAGGCATCCGCCGTGTCTGGCATATCAAAATTGATAACATGCGAAATATCAGCTACGTCAATACCCCGCGCAGCAATGTCCGTTGCCACCAAAATATCATATTTGCCATTGCGGAAACCATCAATCGCTTTTTGACGCCGATTTTGGGACATGTTTCCCTGTAACGCTTCCGCATTGTAACCTTTCTTGTCCAGATCACGCGCCAAAAAGCGGGCGCGCCGCTTGGTACGGGTAAAGATGAGCACACGGCCCGTTGACATCTCATCCAGCATGGCAAAAAGCAGGCTTTTCTTCATGCTGCTTGGCACCGGGTAGAGCGCATGGGATACGGTCTTGGCAGGTGCAATCATGCCAATTTGAACGGTCACAGGCGATTGCAAAAAATCATCTGACAGTTCCCGAATATCATCTGGCATGGTGGCGGAGAAGAAGAGGGTCTGTCGTTTGCGCGGCAACAGCTTTATGATGCGGCGGATATCGGGAAGAAAGCCCATATCGCACATGCGGTCTGCTTCATCCAACACCAACACTTCCACGTTAGAGAGGTCGATGCTGTTGTCACCCGCCAGATCGAGCAGACGACCTGGACAGGCCACGACGATTTCTGCACCCCGCCGCAGGGCATCAAGCTGCCCTTTCTTCCCTACGCCACCGTAAATTGCCGTGCTGCGCACTTTGGTGTATTTGCCCAAACCCACGGCCGTTTGATGGATTTGTTCTGCCAGTTCGCGCGTCGGGGCGACGATGAGCGCGCGTACCTGCCGCAACGGCCCTGTTGTTAAACGTTGCAAGATTGGCAGCATGAAAGCGGCCGTTTTGCCCGTGCCTGTCTGGGCCAGGCCAAGTAAATCTAATCCGTCCAATACTTGAGGAATTGCTTGCTGCTGAATGGGGGTAGGCTCTGTAAAGCCCATATCCTTGATGCCCGCTTCCAGGCGAGCATCGAGGGAAAAGTTTTCAAAATTCACTGAGTTCACTCCTTGACTTCAATGAGCCAAGTCGCTATCTCAGCCCGAAAATATCTGTTGTAATCCATGATTGTAAGCAGTTGTCAGATCATAGACACAATACGCCAGTATATTCTTTTCGGGAGTGTAATGCGAATTTTGACGGAAAAACGTGCTATTATCGACATATGACTCAAGAAAACTTGCTCACCATCGGCCAGCTGGCAACTATGGCTCAAACGCGTCCTTCCACGCTGCGCTTCTATGAAAAGGAAGGGTTGCTCGCCCCAAACGGCCGTTCCCCTTCTGGCTATAGGCTATACAAAACAGAAACGGCCGAACGGCTCTTTCTCATCCAGCGCGCCCAGCGGCTGGGCTTCTCTTTGTCCGACATTCGCACCCTGTTGGCGGGTTGGGACGAGGGCCAAATGGACAATGAGAAGCTGAGTCATCTTGCTGAAAACCGGCTGCTCGCCTTGGAAAAGCAGCTCACCGAACTGCTGGTGGTCCGACACGAGCTGGACCTATTCCTCCGAGACGTACAGTCTCGACACGATCCGCTGCAGGGGGATCAAATCCGTGAACTTTTGGCCAGACTCTGTGCCCACCCCGCAGCCCAAACACCGGCCAGCACTTTGCTGGATTGGCTGGGGCATTATGGCGGCTGTGTATTGAATACGGCCGTTGGCCACCAACTTCTCAGCACGTTGCGTGGTCAGCATGTGCATGTCTGGCAAGAAAGTGACGCTTATCACATTCTTGTAGTCAGCAGTGACCCGGCAATTGGTGAAGCGCTACGGCAACTCACTCAGCTAGAAGCCAACTGCAACCTGCACGCCAACGCCGCTCCCCAGTTTTCCCACAACGATGAAGGCTTCCTCCTAATCGCCACAGGAGACAGCAGCTTCATTTTAGCTCGCCTCTTCCTTGCGCTGGAAACAGAGCTTGACGAAGCAAGCTCCTCTATATAAAGGGAGATAGAATGGACACAAAAGAAGCCATTAGAATCGCTCAAGACGTAGAACGACTAGCTGTTTTAAAGCAGCTAGAATTGTTGGATACGCCAATGGAGGCGACTTTTAATCGTTTTACGCACTTGGTAAGCAGAATTACCAATAGCCCTATCTCATTGGTTTCGCTGGTAGACGCAAACCGGCAATTTTTCAAAAGCCAGGTTGGGTTAGCCGAACCCCTGGCTTCGGAGCGCGAAACGCCGCTTTCTCACTCTTTTTGCAAACACGTTGTTGCCGGAAACACCCCACTTATCGTAGAAGATGCCCGAGAACATCCCGTATTGAAGGACAATCTAGCCGTACCCGATTTAGGCGTTATCGCCTATCTTGGCATGCCGCTAACGACGACCGCTGGCGTTGGGCTCGGCTCATTTTGTGTCATAGACACCGTGCCCCGAAAATGGACGGAACGTGAAATAGAGATCATGTATGAGGTTGCCTTCTTGGTAATGACGGAAATCGAGCTTCGAGTGCAGGTAAAAGCGCGCATAAAAGCAGAACAGACCTTGCAACAATACGTAGATAAGCTCGAGGCGACGGTGAGTGAGCGCACCCAGGAACTCAAACAAGTGCTCGAACAGTTACAGAAAATCGACAGATTAAAGTCAAAATTCATTGACGACATCTCACATGAACTACGCACGCCCGTTACCAATATCAATCTCTATCTGGATTTACTCAAAGAGAGTACGCCAAAAAAACGGGACAAGTATGTAGCAATTATTCAGGAACAAAACGGCCATCTAATTAGCCTCCTAGATGGCATACTGGATTTTTCCAACCTGCAAAAGAGCCTGGAACAGATAAATTTAGTCAGCATAAACTTTAATGACCTCGTGGCGAATGTTGTTGCTAGCTTCGAGGAAACAGCCAAAAAGCGTGACCTCAAACTTTCTTTCACATCGGGCGCTGACGTTAGCTCTGTGTGGGGAGACAAAACACAGCTAGAGCAACTGATTACCCAACTAGTCCAGAATGCCATTGCTTATACCCCATCGGGCCAGATAGATGTTCGTACACATTACGCGAATGAAGCTGAAGCGATTTGCCTGACCTGTGAAGATTCAGGCATGGGAATGGATGAAGAGGAGCTGAATCATTGTTTTGACAGGTTTTTTAGAGGCAAACGAATAGGCCAGCTGAATCTTGTCCGAGGTTCAGGGCTTGGATTAGCCAAGGTTAAAGAAATCGTAGCCCTTCACAAGGGTTCGGTCGAAGTTGAAAGCAAGATTGACCAGGGCAGTACGTTTTCCGTCTATCTTCCGGTCATATTCCCGCCACAAGTAAAGGGAAGGGACCCCCAGTAAATCGAAAATCGATTAGGCACGTAACAATACCACTTTTACTCCAGCACAGTCCACACTTAGCTAAATTGCGTCCGCAAGGCAATTCATGAGATTCGCTACTTTTTTGTTTTGCCATCAAGGCAGCATAAAATCCCTCTTGACCTTCTACCTGACTTGAAGGTGTAAAATCTTTGTGGCTAGGTTATTTAGTCGTTAAAGAAGCGGCGCAACCAGCAATCATTTACACTAAGGAGTCAATCAAGTTGAGTACACAACAAACATTCCGGGTCACAGGTATGGACTGTGCCAGCTGCGCCCAAACGGTAGAAAATGGGGTGGCAAGGTTAAATGGCGTCGACAATTGTCGGCTAAACTTCACCACTGAAACGTTAAGCGTGTCGGGAACGGCCGTATCCCAACAAATAATCAACCGCATTCAGGAACTTGGCTACGATGTCGCCGCGCCAAATGAAGCGCCGCCAAGTACCGAAATGCCCACCTTTTGGCAATTTATGCGCCAGCGTCAAGAGACGACGCTCGTCCTGATCGCGCTTCTGCTGATTTTGCCTGGACTGCTGTTTAACGAACTGCTGCCCATGCTAGGCTGGGAACATCCCCTGCTTCACGTGAGTTCTGTTGCAGCCTTACTGCTGGCCGGGCTGCCCGTGGCCCGCAGCGGCTGGCGGTCGCTGCGAATCAATCATGAGCTCACCATCAACAGCCTCATGACAATTGCGGCGGTTGGAGCGGTGATTATTGGCGCCTACACCGAAGCCGGGCTGGTAATGGTGCTGTTTGCCATTGGCGAGGCATTGGAAGGGTATACGGCCGTCCGCGCCCGCAGCAATATTCGCAGTCTCATGTCCGTCTCCCCGCCAACCGCTACGGTCTTGCGTCCGTGTTTGGATTGCCAAACACATTTAGGCGTTGATGGCTACACGCAAGGGCCGTGTCCGATTTGCGGTGTGGAAGCGCAGCGCGTGCCCGTAGAGGCGCTGCAGCTTGGTGAAACGGTTGTGGTCAAACCAGGCGAAAGAATTCCGGTAGACGGCCGTATTCTTGAAGGCAGCTCAACCGTGGATCAATCCACCATTACGGGCGAAAGTGCCCCCATTGCCAAACAGCCGGACGATACAGTGTTTGCCAGCAGCGTCAATGGGGCAGGCGTTTTGCATTTGGTCGTTA
>CBDUOF010000382.1:0-5709 GCA_965368765.1 uncultured Anaerolineae bacterium
ACGTAAAATTTAAACTTTCCGCTATGGCAGAAACAATATGGATGGCTTCAGTCACGGCTGCCAACGAGACAAAGGCAACCCCATCGGGAAAAAGACCGGCATGGATAACGGCCGTTTGTAAACCCAACCGCGTTTTGCCAATGCCTCCTGGCCCAACAATTGAGATGAGGTGGCAGGTGTCGTCAGCCAACAGCTCACCTATTTGGGCGAGCTCAAATTCGCGACCCATAAATGGAATGGCTGGCGTTGGCAAGGGGCGTGGGGCAGGGGCTGTGGGGACAGATAAGTTTTCGGGAATTTGAACCCCAGTGATTGGCGTTTCCAACCGCAGGAGCTGTTCGTACGCTGCCTGTGTTGTGGGGGCGGGGGACACATCCAATTCGCGTCGCAAAGTGGTTAGGCATGTTTCATAGACACGCCTAACGCCTGCCCGGTCGCCACTGAGCGCGTGCAAACGCATCAACTGGACATAGGCAGCTTCATCTAAAGAATCTTGGCGCAGCAGCCGTTGGCTATAGCGGGCGGCGGCGCGATAATCTTGCTGTGCTTCAAATAAGGTAACCAACTGATAAAGGGCATCCAGATAGCGTTGCCGGAACGTCTCCCGGATAGGGATGATCCAATCATCATAGTTGCTTGGCAGCAGATCCCCTTTGTATAAGGTAACGGCCATTTCCAACTGAGCGATCGTTTCCAGTGGCGTGACGGCCGTTTTTGCCAGCAACAACGCTGTTTCAAACTCAGCGACATCCAAGGTATAAGGAGCCGTATCGCGCCATTGCAGCGTCATTGAATCAGCCGCCAAGAAGCTATCGGCATCGGCTAAGGATTGGCGCAGGGTAAAAAATAGGTTGCGCAAATTGGCGCGGGCTTGGCTATCAGTAGAATCGGGCCAAAGGGTAAAGGCGAGGTGTTGCCGCGAAACGGCCGTGTGACGATGGAGGAGCAAGTAAGCAAACAAGGAAATCGGTCGGTCACCCCCAAAATGAATGGGGGGCTTGTTCGCCCATGCCAGAGAAAAGTCACCAAATAGGGTAATCACTAAATTGCCCGAAGTAACCACAATACAACCTCCCGGGAGATACGAATGCAGGAACCTTGATGGCTTAGATTAAGGGTTTAGAGCGAAGATGATACGTTTGTTTTATTAATTTGCCAATATTACGTCTGAAGGCCAACTTGTTTGAAACAGTCCATCTCAACTGCGTCAAGATTGGGCAGTGGAACCAACGAGCCGGAGCCGCTCCTGTTGTGGGCATCGACGCCGAGCTTAGGGGGAGACTGCCTCATCCATCTGTATCACCAACAGCGGTAACTTCAGATTCTCAAATACCCCTCGTGCCGCTTGCCACATTTTTCTTCCAATGTCTAAGTTCCCTTGGTCAAGTTCATACTGTGCCCAGTTCCAAAGGACAAAGGCCTGGTCTCTCTTCAAATTCACGTCTTTGAAAATCTTCAAACTTTGATCAAAACAGGCAGGCGCATCATAGCCATTGGTTTTGTTCTGATCGATAGATATGGCTTGATCTAGTCGGCCAGCTACGCTACCTAAAATACGCCAGGCGTGGCCAGTATCAAAGGGATTATCCGCGGCCTTTCCATGGGCCAGGGCTTGCCGAGCGGCCTCCAGGGCTAAGGTTAGCTTTCCTAGCCCAAGATATGCTTCCGCCAGGAATCGGAATGCTTCTGAAAGGATACGCCATTCATCTGGCCCATGATTGATCAGCTCGGCTAAAGATGCCGCTGCGTCCTCATACTCCCCAAGCGCTACTTTTGCAGTATTCAGGTTGAGTTTATATATCAATTCTCTTGTTTTATTGCCGACTTGTTGCACGATCTCTACAGATGCTTGGTAATAGGCTTTTGCCTGACTGTAATCCCCTTGAAAACGAGCACTCTCGCCTAGATTCGTTAAAATTGTTCCCTCAGCAAAGCGATCCCCTAGCTCCTGGTAGATGGTTAAGGCTTGCTCAAGATTGTGGGCAGCTAATTCATATTCGGCCAGCAAATAGTAGGCGATGACACCCTGCAGATTTAGACTGTCAGCGATAGCCTGTTTGTCATTGGCGGCCTCACCCAGCATCTGGCTCTCTTTAGCTGCATCCTGCGCCGGTTCTGCCTGGGCAAGCCGGAATAGAATCCAACCTTTTCGGTTGAGCACCTGCGCTAACCACACCGGGTTAGGTGGCGTTGTCTGCCGCAGCCATTTCTCAGCCTGTTTGGCACCCCGTAAAGCTGCTTTTTCGTAGCCTTGACTTTCTAGCACCCGTGTTAAGAGGACACCGGCTACGCCTCGGGTTTGATCATCTGCGATCTTAGTGGCTTTTTCCAGAGTCAATCGTGCCTCGTCAAACTCACCAATGTCGCGCAGATATCGTCCTAATACGGTAGCCAATCGCGCCGCCTGTGCATCTGCTCTAACCAGTGCTTTTTTAATGGCATGGCGCAGGTGAGCTGGTGAAAATGGCAGGGCGCCAAAAAACTTGGTTTGCTCAAGACGGACTGAAAGCCGTCGCATCATTGAATTTTCGACAGCGAGCTGTGCTTGATCATCCTCCACAAACCTGATGGTAAATGCGGCCAGCAGAGGGTGCATAACGACAGGCCCTTTTCCCTCCGCCTCTAAAAAGCCAAGGGTTAACAACCGCGTCAATCCATCTTCAGCCCGTAAAATCTGTATCAAATCCTGGTCATCTCTGTAGACTGTTTCCAACAACAAATCCCGCGGAATCAGCTCTTGCGGAGCAAAACAAGCCGCGCGCGCCAACAGTTCGCAGGCGACAAAGTCTATTTCATCCGCTGGGTCTAGCTGTTCTAAATTGATGGCATAAGTACGGGCTACATTTAGTTCATGCGCTGTAGGCGAATAGGTCACGCCACGTCCTTGTAGTGAAGGATGTTCAAATAAGTCAGCGGCGCGGAGTTGGACTAAATACTGCTTTGCACTCACCTGCGCGTAACGATGCAAGAATCCGCCCGCCAGATGTAGTGCTAGGGGAAGATGTCCAAGTTCTGCGGCAATTTCCTGGGCATCATTTGTACTTAAGCCTGAGACCAAACGCTGTAGAAATGCCACACTTTCGTAGGGCTCTAACGCCGCCAAAGGCCATTTGACAATCGGTATTTCGCGTGACCAGCGAGCGCGGCGACTGGTCACAATTACCCGACAACCTCCTGTCGTGGGCAGCCATTCTGCCAATAATTTTTCTTCCTCACAATTATCAAAAATTAGCAAACGAGGAACCGGTTCCTGCCATGCCTTGCGTACGCGACCCACCTGATCTCCTAAAGTCAGTTCGTTTGCCTCCTGGAACAGCCCCAACCCTCGCTCCCCGCCGATAGCCGCTATTTCGGAGGCAACATTTTGGGCAATGGCAAAGTTCAGCCAGAAGACTCCACCGGGGAAGTAACGGCCGTATCGGTAACAAAACTCCACCGCCAGCTGCGTCTTGCCCAGGCCGCCCATCCCCGTTATAGCCAGGGTTCGGCTAAAGCTGTCACCCGCCTCCGGCCAGGGCAGCAGCATCTGGGACAGATACAGCAACGACTCTCGCCTTCCGGTGAAGTCCATATTGCGCTGGTAGGGAACAGTTGAAAGCGTGGGCAATGGGCCAGGTTCAGCCAACCTGTCCGGCTCTGGCCAATCCAGCGGTTCTGTCCCAATCGGAGCCCAGGTCTGGGTTTCTGCCTTTAACTTTTCTAGCTGCCTGGCTAAAGTAACCGTTGCTTGTTCTGGCTCCACACCTAGTTCATCCCAGAGCTGCTGCCGGCTCCGAGCATACTGCTGCAAGGCAGCCTCAATTTGCTTGTCAGCTGCCAACATTTGCATCAGATTGCGTAGGGCAGCCTCATCGAAGGCATCCAACGAGCGCCAACGCCGCGCTGCATCGGCTCCTTTTTGCCAAGACTGTTGTTCTGAATAGGCAAAACAGACCTGACGAAAGGCGGTAAATACCTGCTTCCGTAGTTTTTCTCTTTCCAAAAGGAGCCATTCATTAAAGCGGGGGGCATCGTTGAGAAATAAGCCATCGAGTAAATCTCCCTTGTACAAGGGCAAAGTCTCATCTATTTTGGCCGTGCTGCCGGATACTAGGGTAGTGGTGAGCGTGAGGTAATCAATGGAAACGGCCGTATCCAACGGATAACTTACCTGCTTGCGGGTCACCACCAGTTCCGGTACCCACCTTCGCATCCGGGACAACAGCTTGCGCAAATTTTGTAGCGATTGGGCAGTCGTTGCTGCATCCCATAGCAGGTCGGCCAGCAGTTCCCGGCTCTGTGGCGTTCCCGTCACGACCAGATATGTCAGCAGGGCGCATCCTTTGGACCATTTCATGATATCCGAAGGGGTGCCGTCTTCATTTTCGATGAGGAGTGAACCTAGCAGCTTGATTCGCAGAGACATCAAAAAAGATTATAGCAAAAGAAAGGTGAAAACGGTTGAGCCTATTTCGATTATCAGCCGCCACCATCGACGTGTTAGCCAACGACGACACCTTAACCATCGATAGCGTCACCGACCCAGCTAACGGCACAGAGGACGCTACCCTCTTGCCTATTCCGATCTGCCTTTCATTCTGAAATATGATGACGCACCCGTTTAAGATCGCTGTGCGTATCAGCCACTTTCCCTTCAAGAATCGTTACTGCTTGCTCGTAGTGGGTCTGGGCCGAGGCCGTATCGCCGATAGTTGCAAAGTATTCTCCTAGGCTGATCAGGGTGTGAGCTATGTCAGGATGCTTTGTGCCCTGTACTTTTTCTCGGAGGGCGAGCGCCTGGTCCAGCAACGGCTTTGCCGGTTCCAAATCCCCCTGGCGCAGGTGCATATCACCTAAATGATTTAGTGTGTCGGCCATTTGACTGTGTTCTGGCTGGGCAACCAGTTGAATTTGCAGCGCTTTCTCCAATTGGGCGGCTGCTTCTGTATAGGCGCCTGCCTGCAGATGAAGGTCACCCAGATTGCTCAAACTGCGCCCGATATTGGGATGATCCGGCGGATATAGCTTCTGCCGAATCACAAGAGATTGGCTGAGTGGTTCCCGGGCTTCTTTATACTGGCCCAGCCGCGTTAATGTTTTCCCGATATTGTTAAGAGCCAGGGCGGTATACAGATGCACTTGCCCAAATTTCTCTTGACTCGCCCTAAGAGATCGTTCAAAGAAGGAGAGTGCCTCGCTATATTCACCTCTCAAATAGTTGGCAACACCTATGCTATTGAGACTTTGGATAATATATATGTTATCCGCTGCCAATACTTCTTCACGAACGATCAGGGCCCTTTCATGCAACGCCTTGGCTTGGGCAAAATCACCCACCCGATTAAACAGCAGCCCTAAATTATAAAGTGTTCGGGCAATTTCAGCTGGATTTATATTGGGTATCTGATCAAATGCTGCCAGCGCCTGTTCATAATAGGATCGCGCTTCTTCATAATTGCCTGATCGCGCATGGAGGATACCCAGATTGTTGAAGCTTTGGGCTGTTTTTAGGTGGCCTGGGCCCAGAGCCTTCTGATAAATGTTGTGGGCACGTTCATAATTGGGCCAGGCATCCTCAACCGTTTTCATCTGCCATTTCAAAGTCCCCAAGGTCATCAATAAATCAGCCAGATCGGGATGGAATTCATACCCAATTTCCTCGAAAATGGTCAATGCTTTTTCCAAAACGTCCTGACATTGCTCGTAAGCACTTAAATCGAGCAGGTAGCG
>CBDUOF010000383.1:0-5703 GCA_965368765.1 uncultured Anaerolineae bacterium
AGGCAGGTGGCTCCGCCTTCCGCCTTGAGTGAGATTTCTTCGCCGCGATAAAGCTGCACGCGGCAGCCAGCTGCTTCCAGCCGGTGCTGGGTAATCGGATTCCGCTCCAGCATCACGCAGTTTCCCGGCGACAGCGCAAGCACGTTTGGCCCCATCGTCAAGAACTCTTCGTCGGGCACTTCAACCAGCCGAAAGCCACGCGCCTTAAGCAATTGGTAAAACGGCACAGGCATCAGCGGCAGATAGACGACCGCCACGTCCACATCCACTACGCTGATGAAAGACATCAAATGCAGGCAAGCCGCCTCCCCCTCGTAATAGGGTAGCTGTACGGGAATGAGTTCCACGTCGGCGGGGACAGCTTCACGCAGCTGGGCCAGCCCGGCGGCATTGGTGCGGAAGCCCTGCCCCACTGCCAGCGTCTTCTCGTCCAGCCACAGCAAATCGCCGCCCTCAGCCCGGGCGTCGCCATGCAGTTGGTAGTGGATGGGAATGCCGAGTTTTTGGTAAACGGCCGTATGTGCTTCCTCTTCGCCGACTCTCAACGCTTTACCCATCTGCAAAATAATCGCCCCGTCGTTGGTCATGATGGATGGATCGTGCACAAAAATAGCGTCGGCATGGTTGGGCAGCTCGACATCGTGGTAAACCACCTCGATGCCTTCCCCGCGCAGCAAGTTGACAAAGGCATCATGTTCATCTTGCGCTCCGGGCAGAAACGGCCGTTCTGTATAGTGCCATTTCCCCGGGTCTGCGTTACCAAAGGCGGTGGACGGCCGTTTTACCAACACCGTTTGCAAAGGGGCAATCATGCTCTGGCAACCATAGTTTTTCGTCAAAGTTCACCTCGGTGGGAGAAGTAATTGGTAATTGAGTAATTTCACAATTACCAATTACTAATTACAATTTTTACGTTAACAAATGACTCAAAAACGCCCGCGTCCGTTCGTCTTTGGGGTCGTTAAACAGTTTTTCTGGTGCGCCTTCTTCAATGAAACGGCCGTCGTGCATGTACAAAATGCGGTGGGCGAACTTGCGGGCAAAGCCCATCTCATGCGTCACCGTCAGCATTGTCATGCCTTCTTCTACCAACTGCTGCATCACCGCTAGCACCTCGCCAATTAGCTCCGGGTCCAGCGCAGAGGTTGGCTCATCAAACAGCATCACCTTTGGTTCCATCGCCAGAGCGCGGGCAATGGCCACGCGCTGCTGCTGCCCCCCAGACAGTCGGGAAGGATACTGATCACGCTTTTCAGCCAGGCCAACCTTCTCCAAATTGTGCATTCCCAGTTCAATAGCCTCTTTTTTCGGCATTCCCTTCACCGTCACTGGCCCTTCAATCACGTTTTCCAGCGCGGTCATGTGGGCAAAAAGATTAAACGATTGGAACACCATGCCCGTTTTCAGACGCAGGGCATGGATTTGCTGCTGGTACTCCCGCCCTTTACCTCCGGCCTGCACCTGTAAGCCGTCCACCTCAATGCTGCCAAATTCAGGCTGCTCCAAAAAGTTGAGGCAGCGCAACAGGGTACTCTTGCCCGAGCCACTGCGCCCGATAATACAGATCACTTCTGCTGGCTCAACGTCAAACGAGACGTCCTTCAGCACATGGATATGGTCAAAATGCTTATTTAGATTGGCCACTCGAACAATCGAACTCATAGTAACCGCTCCCCACGTGCCATGTATGTTTCCAGACGGGATTGTGCGGCTGAAAAGATAATCGTGATGATCCAGTAGAAAACGGCCGCAATCAGCAACGCCTCCAAACTGCGAAAATTGGCGCGCCCCACCTTTTGGGCACGCCACAGAATCTCCCAAACAAAGCCTGTCGTGGCGATGAGTGAAGTATCTTTAAGCATGGCAATAAACTGGTTGCCGATGGGGGGAATCACCAACTTAAACGCCTGCGGCAGCACAATTCGCCGCATGATTTGCGGCGTTGTCATGCCAATCGCCAGGGCCGCCTCCCGCTGCCCAACGCCGACAGACTGAATGCCTGCGCGCATAATCTCTGTCATGTACGCACCATAATTCAGCCCCAGCGCCAATACACCCGCCGACAAACCGGTGAGCGTAATGCCAAGCTGTGGCAGGGCAAGGAAGAAAAAGAAAATTTGCAGAAGCAACGGCGTCCCGCGAATCAGCGAAATGTAAAAGGTGGCCAAGGCATATGCCGGTGGTGATTTAGACAGCCGCCCCAAGCCACCCAGCAGCGCCAATATCGATGCCAGCGCAATCGATAAGATTGAAAGCAGTACCGTCAAGCCGACGCCGCCAAATATAAAGGGAGTTCGCTCCAGTATAAATGCCCAATCTAACTCAATGGTAGAAAAACCGATCCCCAAAAAGGTAAATTCCAGACCACTAAAAGCAAAAACCAACAGTCCCAGCAAGATCAAATAGGAAGCATTCACCCCCAGGTTAAAGCGCAGCTGTTTCTGTCGGCGCAACTCTTGAATAATTCGCGCCTGTCTATTGGCATCTGGTAAATCGGCCGCTGTACGCATCGATCTCCTCCTAATGAAATGACAACCTCCCGCAGGTTGACCAAACGGACAAAAATCCGGCTGAAATCTACGGGAGGTCGTCGCTAAATTTACTGGTTACATCTTACTGGGTAGGATCGGCCGTAATATCTTCGCTGAACCATTTAAGCGACAGTTCGGTGAGGGTGCCATCCGCATGCATGTCGGCAATGATTTCGCTCACCTTGGCCAGCAGCGTTTCATTGCTCAGTTCGCTGCTTTTGTCGAAGGCCACAGCCAGATTTTCAGAAAAGACGGGGGAGCCAACGCGGGAAACGGCCACACCGCCATCAATCGCAGCCTGAACGACCGTATTGGAAGTCAAGAAGACGCTAAATTCATCTCGTCCGGCTTGAATTGACTGGAAGCAATCGTTGTCGGTTTGCAGAGGCACAATGGAGACGTCGGCAGGCGGCTCGGCATAAAAACTGCTGTCCGGCAGGCCCAGACTAGCCTTATCGCCGCTCAACCATGTCTCATAGGTTGTGGAAAGCCCGACACAAACGGCCTCACCAGCAATGTCGTCGAGGGAATCAATGCCAGCCCCATCGGCAGCAGCAAACTGTGCCGGGGTAAAGTAATACGCCGGCTCTGCAAAATCCAGTACCTGTTGGCGATCCGTGGTGACGGTCATAGAGCCAACGCTCATGTCCCACTGACCACCCCAGTTCCCAGCAGTGATGATATCCCAATCTGGCGTGACAAATTCTGCTTCCACACCAAGTCGCTCGGCAATTTCAGTTGCCACGTCAATGTCGAAGCCAACAAAGTCACCGCTTTCATCCAGATAAGACTGGGGCGCGTAGTTGGCATCAGTGGAGACGCGAATGGTGCCGCGGGCCTCAATTTCGCTAAGCAAATCATCCGCAGAGCCACCCCCACAGGCGGCCAACAACAAGACAAGAATTGATAGAATCAGAGAGATCGAAAGTAGCTTTTTCATGAGTTTCTCCTCCAAGAAAATATGTGATTGAAATAGGGGAAATAGTTTCGGGTTTATAGATGGTCAATTCGCAGTTATCGGTAATTGGTCAGCAGTTAGTTCTTCTAAACTTACTTTACTGATAAATGCTTGCTGTGCTCTGACCAGAATCTATGAAGCTGTTGGATTATTGGTCTGACCTCACCTCCTTGCAGTTGACCGTGTCAGGTAGTTGTAGACAAGTGAATGAAAATGGTGGACGCCGTTTTCACGCTGCACAGAAAAACGGCCGCTGTCATAGGACCGTGACTGTAAGCCTTTCTGAACTGTTTCGCAAATGATGATGTCTTCTTGCTGCACTTCATCGCTAAAGGCGATAGCGTTTTGCATGCTTTCCCAACCGGCTCCGGTGCCCGGTTGCTCAAAATACCATTCAAAAATCGTCAGCGTGCGGTTATGACCCAGCGGCAAGACGACATTGATTTGCAAATTGTCCGGGTAAAAATTCAGCATAAAGTTGGGAAATACCCAGTAGTAAAGCGCCTCTTCTTCGGCCTCTGTACGCAAAAAACGGCGGTCCCGATCAAGAGCCGCAACATCACTGGCAGGTCGCATGGGTGCATGCTGCTTGGAGAAGGTCGCGAAGGTATCTACGCGGTACTGCTCATAGTCAATCTCCCGAAACAGCCCGGGGTGGGCAACGGGGATATGATACCCTTCCAAATAGTTATCGATGTACACTTTCCAGTTACAGTTGATGGTGTAATCGCGCCGTTCAATAAGGCCCATTTTGGCCATGGGAATATTCTTGACGGCCACTTCGCGTTCGATGCTGCCCAGAATGGTGTCCAACGGCGGCGCGTCCTCATCCAGACAGGCCATAATCAACGGTCCCCATTCCGCCACGCGCACAGGTGTGAGGCAAACGTCTTCTTTGCGCCAGTTGGCCACGCCTTCAAATTCGGGGGCATTGTGCAAACGGCCGTCCAGCCCATACGTCCAGCCATGATAGCGACACTGCAAGCTCTTGCGGTTCCCTTTGCCGCTGGCCACTGGCCCAGCCCGATGGCGGCACACATTGTAAAACCCCCGCAGCCGCCCGTCCTTGTTGCGGGTGATTACGAGCGGCTCTCCAGCAAGGTCACAGGTAAAAAAATCGCCGTGGCGCTGCACCAGCTCAACGCGGCCCACGGGCTGCCACGTTTTGGCAAAGATGGTATCGGTTTCAAGCGTTAAAAAGGCGGGGTCAGTGTACCAGCGAGCGGGGAGCGTACTGGCGTAAGCCAGATCAGGCGTAAAATCGTAGTCACTTAAATCAGGGACCTCAGGTGCGTTCATTCTGGGCGTCTCCACAACATTGAGCCTGGAAAATCGTCACTTTGGGTTGATTTGCGATAGAATCGAGCCAATTTGCGGCACCATTATGCCACGAGACACCCTGATGGGGTAGAAAACTATCAATTCACACCCAATGAGGAGCAAATGAATAACCAAGAAATGGAAAAAATTATGGCGGAGGCCAAGACCATTGCCGTGGTAGGCTTTTCATCAAAACCAACCAAAGCAGGATACTATGTACCCGCTTACTTGAAAGAACATGGCTACCGCATTCTGCCAGTGAATCCAAATTTGCAGGAGGGATTGGGGGAAACGGCCGTTCCCACCCTTGCCGATGTTACTGAACCAGTTGACCTGGTGCTCATCTTCCAGCGCAGCGAAAACGTGCCACCCTTTGTCGACCAGGCAATTGCAATTGGCGCCAAGGCCGTTTGGATGCAGTTGGGCATTGCTCACGAAGCCGCTGCCAATAAAGCCAGAGCTGCCGGGCTGGATGTGGTACAGAATGCCTGCATGTTGGTAGAACACAGGCGGTGGGTACGCTAACGGCCGTTTTAAGACCAGCCGTTAGATTTTGGCGAAATAATGAAGAAACTATGCAAAAAATCTTACGCAAATTTGTAACCAACGCCCAAGTTCTCAACATCAACGACAAGATCCGCAGCAACCCCACTGCCTTCGTCAGCCTCCGTGACTTTGACGTGACGCCCGGCGGCACTGTCTCGCTCAAGGCAATAGCCCAAAACCCAAACATCACTCTCTATGCGCTAAACCACTTTGATCGGGAAGCGATATTTGTGGAGACACCGCCCGAGGTTGATTTATCGCAACGGCCGTTTCTTTACCAGGCCCAATACGACAACGCCATTCGTCTCTATAGGATGAGCTACAAAAGCTTCCTCAAGCTGGCAAACT
>CBDUOF010000384.1:0-5700 GCA_965368765.1 uncultured Anaerolineae bacterium
GCAGTACGGCCGTTCTTAAGCAACAGCTTCTCGGCAAGCCCCAACTGGAAGTGCGCCTCGACAGGCCATTGAACGGCGAAGTCAGTGAAATCGAACAGTTGGTGACGATTGAAGCCGTAAGCGGCAACGTCATTCGCTACCGCACCGATGATCCAGATGTCACCAATCCTCAACTGGTGCGCTGCCTGGGTGGCCTGGGGCTGGGCGTCATCTCCCTTCAGCCCATCTCGCAAAGTTTAGAGCAAGTTTATCTGCGCGTCGTCGCTGATCAGGAAGAACTTCCTTGAACATAGCATACGAAAATAAAAATCCGCAGATTACGCAGGCTTGTGGTGAGCAGAATCGTATCATTTCGCAGATTTTTCTCCCTTTCCTCCGTGGTTCTCTGTGTTTTCTCTGTGGAACTCCGTGTTCCGCTTTTTATTTTCGAAGGAGCAGCCCTTACGCATGACCGTAACTATCCTTCCAACCCACCCTAACAAACAAGATTTTCGCATGACGATGGTTGTGGCCCGACGCGAGATTCGGGATTCCTTCCGCGATTGGCGCATCATAATTCCCATCTTTTTGCTCACGCTCATCTTCCCGGCGTTAATGAACTTTACCGCCTCCCGATTGCTGAACTTTGTCGCCGATTTTGGCGCAGAAGTCATCGCCAATCAGCTGATTCCGTTTTTGCTGCTGGTGGTTGGCTTTTTTCCAATGTCCTTTTCGCTCATTATTGCTCTGGAGACTTTTGTGGGTGAGAAGGAGCGCAAGAGCATGGAGCCGCTGCTTTCTACGCCGTTGAGCAACGGACAGCTTTATGCGGGCAAGATGCTGGCAGCGCTGGTTCCGCCGCTTTCGGCCAGCTATCTGGGCATGGCGGTCTACATGATTGGCCTGTATTTTAGCGTCGATTGGCGACCAGAACTGCCGCTGCTGGTGCAAACGGTGCTGCTGACGACGGTGCAGGGAATCATTATGGTCGCGGGGGCGGTGGTTGTGTCCAGCCAGGCAACGAGCGTCCGAGCCGCCAACTTGCTTGCCAGCTTTATTATTGTGCCAATGGCCATCTTGATTCAGGCAGAGGCCGCGGCGCTGTTCTGGGGCAATCATGCGGGTTTGTGGTGGCTGCTTCTGGCGCTGGCCATTACGGCCGTTGTCCTGATACGAATGGGCTTATCTTTGTTTAACCGTGAGGAGCTGCTGGGGCGAGACATCGACCAGATTCGTCTGGGCTGGATGCTGCGCCAGTTTTGGGGTTATTTTTCAGGGAAGCTGCAGTTGGGAAACGGCCGTTTCCCCAATCCCCTCACCTGGTACAAACAAACCTGGGCCATTGTGCCTGAACTGCTCAAGCCGATGGGGGCACTGCTGCTTGCCGTTGCAGGAGCGGCAATTATTGGCGTGGTGATGGCGCAACAATTCCCCTTTCCCGATGATCTAAAGAGCCAACTCAGCGGACAAAATATGCTAACCAATCTGGCTGGGCTGGATGTTTATATTTCTGCCTTGCCCTTCTTTATTGTGAGCCAAAACGTTCGTGCCCTGCTGCTGCAAACCATTTTGGGCCTCTTTACGCTGGGGATACTTGGCGTGCTTATTTTTATGCTGCCCTGGGGCATTATCAGCTTTATCGCCATGCAGTTTCAGATGGCGGGGGAAAGTCCGGCTCAGTTTTTGCTGGGAACGATAGTTCCCCACGCCACGGTCGAGCTGCCGGTACTGCTGCTCATTGGTGCGGCGGCTCTGCGCTGGCAAACCGTGACGTTTGCCCCACCGCCGAATCGCTCCCTCAGCGAGATATTTATCATTCGTGCCGCCGAGTTCTGGCGCATCTTTTTAGGGCTGGGCCTTCCACTGCTGCTGCTGGCAGCACTGCTAGAAGCGTACCTGACGCCTCTGGTGCTTCAGTGGGTCTATGGCGGGTAGGCCGTTCCTGCTGGCTCGCCCTGAAGCTCCTTGATTATTCACCCTATTATTGACCCACACGCTCCTCGTTTTTAGCCTGAAATGCAGGTTTCAATAGGATTAGTCAACTTTTGTTACAACTTTTTAGCAAAAATTGACAACAATTCTCCCTGCCTTTTGGTTATCTTGCCTATATAATGCAATTATTCGGAAGAGAAAACCCGCAATACAGAACAATCATAGAACAATCACGAATAAGGTAATAGATTATTATTGAGCCAATGATTTCGCTGACGACACGCCAACGAGATTTGCTTCAGTATCTGCTAGTAGCGGAAACGGCCGTTGTGACTGCGGATGTTGGTCGCCGGGTGGGGTTAACCCCACGACAGGTGAACTACAGTCTGAAGCCAATTAAGATATGGCTTGAAGAACATGATGCCGACCTGAACACCACGCCTGGTGTTGGGGTCCAGGTGCTTTGTTCGCCAGAAAATCGGCGCGATCTGCTCTCTGTATTGGCCGCCCAACGTAACATCCGGCTGCAACTCACGCCCGGGCAGCGACAACAATTATTACTCCTTAACTTGTTAACCGTAGACAAGCCGCTCATCTTGTACCAGCTTCAACAAGAAAGCGGGGTTTCGCGCACTACCATTCTGAAAGACCTTGATTTAATTGAGCGGTGGGTGAAGGAATTTGACCTAAGTCTGGATCGCCGACCCAATTATGGCATTTTACTGGCGGGATCAGAATATAAACAACGGCAGGCCATTACGGCCGTTTTATGGGGCGAAACATCGTTCAGCGATTTGCTAATGAGTACGTCACATGCTGCTGGATTGGTTTATGAGTTGGCAGGGGATGCCGCCCTGATGCCATTAGCAAATCATGTGACAGATCTGGTCCAACAGTGGCAACCCAGCCAGACCATGGATATGGTAAGTTATGCGGAGAAGTCGTTAAACGGCCGTTTCACCGACAACGCTGTCCTCCATCTGGCCCTAGTTATTGCCATACAGCAGCAGCGCATCCAAAACCAACAAATCGTTAGCACCATTCCAGCAACATTTGACCCGGCAGCGCATCCTACAGTATGGCGCGTCGCCACAAACATGCTGGAGCAGCTAAATCTGTCGCTGCAACCTGACCAAATGCGTTGCGAGACGGCATACTTGACCATGCAACTGCTCTCTGGAGCGCGAAACAGCCCCTGGCCAACAGATTTGGAAGTCGATAAACCTTTCCAAATAATGCTAGACAGCCTCATGCGCGCTATTGCCCGGGCCTATCGGCTGCCCCCATTGCAAACGGACGCTGCCCTTCGAGAGGGCCTGGCCGCACATCTTATCCCTGCCTGTATGCGACAGCGTTTTTCATTTTGGTCACCACCAATTAGCTATGTACGCAACTTATCAGAAAAATATGCCTTTGAAATAGCCGTTGCTACCGAGTTGGCCGAAGAGATTAACGCTGAAACCGGCACAATTCTGCCAATAGACGAAGTGAATAATCTTGCTTTGTTGTTGCGGGCAGCCTTTATCCGTGAATGGCCGAATAGTGTCAATCGGGTCATCGTTGTCTGCCCTAGCGGTATGGCAACCGCCCAACTGTTGGTAGCCCGGCTCAAGGCACGGTTCCCTAGATTAGGTCAGCTAGAGGTGCTTTCCATGCGCGAGCTGGATAGCCAACAAATAGAGTCGGCTCAACTGATCATCACCACGGTGCCGCTACCGGCACATTACTCAGACCAAACTTTTGTTATTCAGGTACACCCATTGCTGTCGCCAGAAGATATAGCCGTCATAACCCGATGGCTGGCGTAGCCAAATGTAATACTCACCCAATTTAACTAGAGGTAACCGCGACTGGTTGCTTTTAGCCGGAATCCGTCTTGGACCCCGGTCTGTTTATGCTGTCTGCTGCACATCGCAGGAGTAGCAAGAGTCCCGTATTATTTATCATTTAAGGAGAGGTAAAATGAGAGAGAGAATTCAGCAGTTTGGTGGTTTTTTGGCCGGGATGATTATTCCCAACATGGGGGCATTCATTGCCTGGGGGTTAATAACGGCCCTTTTCATTCCCACAGGATGGATTCCCAACGAAGCGTTTAGCGAAATGGTTGGGCCGATGATTAATTATCTACTGCCGGTTTTGATTGGCTATACTGGCGGTAAGATGATTCATGGCGTACGGGGTGGCGTGGTAGGTGCAACAGCTACCATGGGCGTTGTTGTTGGCGCAGATATTCCGATGTTTTTGGGCGCTATGATTATGGGTCCTCTTGGCGGCTGGGCCATGAAAAAGATTGACGAGCTTCTAGAAGAACGGATACCCATTGGTTTTGAAATGTTAGTCAATAACTTTTCAGCCGGTATTCTAGCTGTTATTTTGGCGCTGCTTGGTAATGTTCTGATTAGTCCCGTTGTCACTTCGATTAGCGACGCTGCGGGAGCCTTGGTAGATGCAATGGTGTCGGCCCGCTTGCTGCCCTTGGCGGCCATCATCATTGAACCTGCCAAAGTTTTGTTCCTGAATAATGCCCTGAATCATGGTGTTCTGGCGCCGCTGGGCGTTGCTGCTGCCGAGGAAACTGGCCGGGCTCTCCATTTCTTGCTTGAGACCAATCCGGGCCCAGGACTGGGTTTGCTCATTGCTTACTATGTAGCGGGTAAAGGGCTGCTGAAGGAATCTGCCCCAGGCGCGATGATTATCCACTTCTTGGGTGGTATTCATGAAATTTATTTCCCTTACGTTTTGGCCCACCCGATTATGATCCTGTCGGTTATTGCTGGTGGTTTGTCTGCTGACCTGTGGTTCACCATCACCAATGCCGGCCTGGTAGCGACACCTTCACCGGGATCAATCTTTGCCTATCTGGCGGTCATTCCGCGTGGCCAGCACTTTGCGGTACTGACGGGTGTGCTTATTGGAGCCGTGGCTGCGGCCGCAGTTGGTATCCTGCTGCTGCGGATCCGTCCGGTTCAAGAAACTGAAGAAACAGAGGCAATGGAAGCCGATGCGGCTGGCGTTCCTGGACTTGCATAATTGATTTATGAACAGGTGACTCTGGACGTCTCGTTTTGGGGCGTTCAGAGTCACCATACAAAACAAAAAGAGGTTTAAAATGGCAGGCTCAATTGTGGCTGCGGATGTTAAAACGATTATATTGGCCTGTGAAGCAGGCATGGGTTCCAGCTTAATGAGCGTGAATTCATTGAAGAAGAAGTTGAAAAAAGCGAACGTGAGCGGGGTGACGGTAGTGCACAAACCCGCTCGTGCGATTCCTGCAGATGCAAAGGTTGTTGTGGTTCATAAAGGGTTGGCGAACGTGGTGCGCAACCGCGTACCTGATGCCGTTGTGGTTACGTTTAATCACTTTTTGAATGATCCTGCCTTTGATAAACTGGTAGGAGCATTTGTGGAAAATGGCAGTATTGAAGATACGGCAGGGGGATAAAATGGCTATTTTAGAGAAGAACCGAATTAAGCTCCAGGCAACAGCCGTTGATAAGCAAGACGCAATACGGCAGGCTGGCGAGTTGCTGGTAAGCAGCGGCTGCGTAGCAGCCCCTTACGTAGACGGTATGTTGGCTCGGGAAGAAACCATGTCTACATACTTAGGGAATGGCGTCTCTATTCCGCATGGCCAGTTTGATGACCGAGCCCACATTAAACAGACTGGCATCTCGGTCTTGCAGATTCCTGCGGGGGTGCTTTGGGAAGATGATGAGCGGGCTTATCTCATTATAGGCATTGCCGCCAATTCGGATGAACATATGACGGTTTTGTCTAATCTGGCTGAAG
>CBDUOF010000385.1:0-5673 GCA_965368765.1 uncultured Anaerolineae bacterium
GCATTCGCGGCGGTTACATCGTAGGGCCATTGGGCGGCATCTGGTGGATGCAGCGAATAATTGGGCGAGGCGTACGCATCCCAAACCTCTGACTGCCCAGCAAGGGTTTGTTCCATTTGGGCTCAGGGGGTGAGTGAGTTTCTAGCGGTATGATTTGAACTTCGGTAACGATCCGCGTCACCTCCGTTGCTCTTAAAAATAGATCCATCGGGACAACGGCCGTTACACTCTCATTTTCTGGTGCGGGGCTGGCGGCAACCTGCAAAACCCGCGTGACAGCAACAGCTTCACCCTGTCGACTACAGGCGACAAATGCGAGAATGGGCATAAAAGAAAGCAGGGCCACAAGGACAACGCGCCTGGGCGATCTTTGCTTATTCCAGCATACCTTTCTTGTCATTTCAAACGCCTCCGCAGAAACTCGCTAAATAGATGTCACGGCTCGAATTCACACTGTGCAGTGGTAGTCTAAATTATAAACGGCCGTGCCCCAATCAACTCAGCGCCTGCGCCACGCCATCAACACTTTCTAAGTGCGGCGCAGAATAGTTCTTGACAGGATAGTTCGATGCCGTATAATTCCACGCTGCATATTTTTGGTACCATTGGAGTAAACAGCACATGACTCAAATTTCGGCCGACAAGACAAAGCGACAAAATTGGATGACATTTTTCCAAAGCCTGAGCCCCAACATCGATCCTCAGTCCGTGCGTCTGATGGATGAGCTGCGTATGGTGTCCCACACCATGTACCAGATTGGTGAGAGTAGTTTAGCCGTCGCTGGTCTATCGTACGCCCAATACCGCATTTTGCTCGGCCTCTACTTTGCCGAAAAAATGGAAAATCGCAGCGAGCTGAACCCATCCGAAATTAGCAAACGCCAAGGCACCAGCCGCAACACCATTAGTGCGCTCATACGCAGTTTAGAAGATGAAGGACTCGTCGAACGGCATTTGGACACCATCGATCGGCGCAAATTCAATATTAGCCTTACCCAGGCAGGCCAGCAAAAGGTAAGTGACCACGCCAGCCGCCATATGGATGTGATGGGAAGCTGCTTTGCTGCCTTAAGTAGTGAAGAACAAGATATTCTGAGCCAGCTGCTTGCCAAACTAAGCCGCCACATCAACGCGGCCAAAGAAACCATTGGGGCTCAAGCAGAACAATAAACGTAGAAACCGTAAGTCATATTGCAAAATTGACTTACATGAAGGAGCATAATTAATGCAAATGGCAAATCGACAATCAAGGCGTAGTCAGCCGAAGCAAAAAGGTTCCCTGGGGCGCGCCATTCGGTATCTGGGGCGCTATTCCCGGCTTACCTTTATGGCCGTAGTGGCACTCATCATTGCTACGGCGGCCCAACTCGCCGTGCCCCAGCTCGTGCAAAACATTATCGACACCATCATAGACAACGCGGTCAACAAAGCAATCCTGGACATCCCAGCTCAGTTTCAGACCTTAGCTGCAGAACGTTTGGGGCTGGATCTAACCGCGGCACAAACCAGCCTGGATGCCGCCCCGCGCGCGCTGCTTTCGGCGGGGCTCATTGTGGTCTTGTTTGCCGTGGCGCGTGGCTTGTTTACCTTTGCCCAATCGTACTGGTCGCAAGCGCTCTCGCAGAACATCGCCTTTGAACTGCGCAATGATTTGTACGCCAAAATTCAGCGCCTTAGCTTTAGCTATCACGACAAAAACCGCACGGGCAAACTGATGATCCGGGCGACCAACGATGTAGAACAGCTGCGAAACTTTATTGGCCAGGGATTATTAATTGCCCTGCAATCCTTTATTTTACTCACCGGCACGCTCATCATTCTATTTGCCACCAACGCCAAGCTGACGCTGGTGGTGCTGCCGATATTGCCAATTGCATTGATCGTTTTTATGGTATTTGGCGCTACGGTACGGCCGTTATTTAGCGAGGCCCAAAAGCGGCTGGATAAAGTCAACACAGTGCTGCAAGAAAACATGGCAGGGCTTAAAGTAGTAAAAGCCTTTGCCACCGAAAAACGTGAGCAGGAACGCTTCAAAGAGAGCATCGACTCTGAGCTGGATCAGCGGATTCGCATCAGTCGCACCTTTTCATTTTTGTTTCCCTTCATCTTTTTGGTCGCTAATCTGGGGCAGGCAGCGCTGCTTTACTTCGGTGGAAAAGCCATTATTGACAACACCTTTACCCTGGGCGAATGGCAAAAATTCAGCCTCTACCTCACCTTTGTCTTTATTCCAATGGGGCAGCTCGGCTTCATCATTTCTCTGCTGGCGCAAGCGTCGGCCAGCGCCAGCCGCATCTTTGAGATTCTCGATGCCAAAAACGATGTTGAAAGCAAACCCGATGCCGTGGAGTTAGGCGAAGTAGACGGCCGTATCCAATTCGACAACGTCACTTTCCGCTACTTCAGCAGCGGGGAACCCGTGCTGCAAAACATCAACTTCACCGCCGAGCCAGGGCAAACCGTCGCACTGCTTGGCTCCACGGGCAGTGGCAAAACAACCATTATCAACCTTATTCCCCGATTCTACGACGTGAGCGACGGCCGAATCTTGATTGATGGGCAAGACGTGCGGGACGTCACCATTGAAAGCCTGCGACGTCAGATTGGCATTGTGCTGCAAGAAACCACTCTCTTTAGCGGCACGATACGGGAAAACATCGCTTTCGGCCGTCCCGACGCCAGCGAAGAAGATATCATTGCCGCTGCCACCGCTGCAGCAGCCCACGACTTCATTATGGAGTTTCCACAAGGGTACGACACGCCGGTTGGTGAACGTGGTTCCACGTTAAGTGGCGGACAGAAACAGCGCATCGCCATTGCCCGCGCCCTTCTGCTCAATCCTCACATCCTTATTTTGGACGATTCAACCAGCAGCGTGGATTTGAACACCGAATACGAGATTCAAAAAGCGCTCGACAAACTGATGGAAGGGCGGACCAGCTTGGTGATTGCCCAGCGCATCAGCACCGTGCTCAATGCCGATCAGATTCTGGTGTTAGACAAAGGGCAGGTTGTCGACAGCGGCGTCCATGAGGAATTGATGGAACGCAGTGCAATTTATGCCGAAATCTACCATTCGCAATTGGCGGAAGACGTGGCGATAAATAATTAACGATAAAGCGTTTGCGTAGGAATAACTCGTAAATCGCATTACGTAAATAGATAGAGGAAATTATGATTGGCAGACAAGACATGCTACTTGGCACTGAGGTGAGCAAGGCCGCCAGTGTGGGCAAGACCCTTAAACGTTTATGGAATTTCTTTCGTGGCTATTCGCTCGTTTTGGTGATAACGGCCGTTCTCGTGATTGCTGGCACCTACATGCAGGTACTCATTCCCGACCTCACCGGGCAAGCGGTTGATTGCTATCTAGGACCCTATGTAGCGCAAACGGCCGCAGGCGGCACAGATTTCTCTGCCCAGATTCCTGGCGCAGCCGACACTGGCGAGGACACCACTGGGGCTTTTAGCAACTGCACTTACACCACCCCAAACCCCAACGCATCCGCCGACGAGGTCATCACCGGCCTGGGCGGGCTTATCCTGCTGATTGTCGGTTTATTCGCGGGCAACGCCGTTGTGAGTGGCCTCCAGTTCTTCTTGATGAGCTGGGCGGGATTCCGCGTCTTGCGTGACCTACGCGCCAACGTTTTTGAACACGTGCATCGCCTCTCGCTAGGCTACTTCACCAAAAATGAGGCTGGCGACGTTATGAGCCGCTTCACCAACGACACAGACACGCTGCAACAAGTGATTGGTTTTGGCCTGGTGAGCGTAATTCAGGGCATCTTGCTCATTGTCTGGATTATTTACACGATGTTAGCTCGCAGCGTGGCTTTCGCGCTCATCAGCCTGATTACCTTGCCACTCATGTTTATGGCCACCCGGTGGTTCTCGGCACAGGCGCGTAAAGCGTTTCGCGTGGCGCGGCAGGAGATTGGCGCTGTCAACGCCGATCTGCAGGAAAGCATCTCCTCGGTGCGTGAAGTGCAGGCCTTTAGCCGTGAAGAGGAAAATATTGAACAGTTCACTGCCCAAAATGCGGCCAACCGGGATGCCAACATTCGCGCCCAGGTCTTTACCAGCGCGCTGGCACCCACGCTGGAAGCACTCAGCTACATCAGCCTGGCCATTGTAGCCGCTGTCGGGGGCTTCTACATCTTAAGCGGCCAGGACCTATTTGGCACCACGCTGTCGCTGGGGTTAATTATCGCCTTTATTGGCTACACGCAGCAATTCAACCGTCCTGTGCAGCAGATATCGGTCTTGTGGACCAATATCCAAAGCGCCATCGCCGGGGCAGAGCGTATTTTTGGGCTGCTGGACGAAAATCCAGACGTTCAGGACAAATCAACCGCTCGTGACATACCAACCATTCAGGGCCTCGTTACCTTTGAAAACGTTTGGGCCGAGTACAATGAGGACGAGCCGGTGCTGAAGGGCATCAGCCTGACGGCCGAACCTGGGCAAACCATCGCCATTGTGGGACCAACCGGGGCCGGAAAAACCACGATCATCAACCTATTACCCCGCTTTTGGGACGTAACCCAGGGTCGTGTATTGGTCGATGGGATTGACGTGCGAGACGTAACAAAGCAGAGCTTACGCCAGCAAATGGGAATTGTGCTGCAAGACACCTTCTTGTTTAGCGAGTCGGTGATGAACAATATTCGATACGGCCGTCCCCAGGCCACAGACGCCGAAGTGATTGAAGCCGCCAAGCTAGCCCGTGCCCATGAATTCATCGGCAAGCTGGAAAATGGCTACGAGACGGTCCTGGGTGAACGCGGCTCCGGCCTTAGCCAGGGGCAGCGGCAGCTATTGGCCATCGCCCGTGTGGCCCTCACCGATCCGCGAATCCTCATTTTGGATGAAGCAACCAGCAGCGTTGATACCCGCACCGAGCGTCAGATTCAGGCTGCGCTGGACCAACTGCTGGAAGGACGCACCAGTTTTGTCATCGCCCACCGCCTCAGCACCATCCGCAGTGCCGATGTGGTGCTGGTACTGAAAGACGGCGAGATCATTGAACAAGGCACCCACGATTCGTTGCTAAAGGCTGACGGCTTTTATCACGATTTGTACATGAGCCAGTTCCGTCGAGAAGTAGAAACCGATGGGGATGTGGATGAAACGGCCGCGTTCCTGATGCCCAGTGATTAGTGACCAGATTTCAAAGGCAATGAATTAAAGAAACCAAGGGGCAACCCGGGCGTTTCCTTTGTTTCTTTACTCTTTGCACTTGTTTCACAAAAGATAACCACGTATGAAACCTCTAATTGGTACAGATTTAAAGCGCTTTTTACGCGCTTATCGGCGGCAAAACAAGCCAGATTTTGACGTGGTGGGCCTGCTGCAAAGTATCGAATATCCAGCCAACGTTGGTTCTATTTTCCGCGTGGCTGACGGCGCCAACCTGACAGAACTGGTGCTGACAGGCATCACCCCAACGCCGCCCAACCCCACCATAGACAAGGTCGGTCGGTTTAAAAGTCTACGGGTGCCGTGGCGGTATGAAAAAGATTCGGTAACGGCCGTTTCCCAACTAAAAACATCCGGCTACACCGTTGTCGCAGTCGAATTATCAGATACGGCCGTACCCTACCACACCTTCACCTATCCTCAGAAGACTTGCCTGGTAGTGGGCCACGAAGACCACGGCGTAACCAAAGC
>CBDUOF010000386.1:0-5642 GCA_965368765.1 uncultured Anaerolineae bacterium
CGTCTGGGTGCGATGTTGGGCATCGAGCTTGCCACTGTCAACCGTCAGCGGTGTTGGCACGGCAAAACCGGCTAGCGTTTCCTGCCAAAACCGTTTGGCGGCGCGCCAATCTTGCTGCTGCTGCCAGCGGATAAATGTTTCAACCGGTTCTGGCTGCGGCAAAACGGCCGTTGCGCTGTCTGGCCCGTCCTGCGCGATCGCTTCATAAAGAGAAAACAGCTCGCGGTAAACCAAGCTCTCCGTCCAGCCGTCAAGGATAATATGATGCACCGTCCAAACGAACCGTATTTCCTGCTCACTTAACTGGATAAGCGTTAAGTGATGCGGCGGCTCGTTGCCCAGCGTCAGACCCATAGCCTGATTTTCGGCCAGGAATTGGACCATTTTGGTATCTTGCTCGTCGTTGGTCAGGTCGCACCAATCAAGCAGTTTGATTCGCGGGACAACCTGAGCAAGGACGATTTGTAACGGCCGTTCCTGACCTTCCCACACAAAAATCGTGCGCAGTATAGCGTGCCGCTCAACCACCTGCTGCCAGGCCTGCTGCAGAATTTCTAGCTCCACCGCACCCTCAATCGTAAAGGCCGGTTGCTCAAAGTAGAGATCATCTTCTGGATGTAGCAACGTGTGGAACAAGATGCCTTCTTGCAGCGGGGAGAGTGGATACGCCGTTTGAAAATTGTCACCCAACTGGCGCTGCAACTCCGTTTGTTCATCATTGGTGAAGAGTGGCATTGCTTCTGTGGACGCAACGGCCGTAGTATCACTTACCGCGGTCGCCAAGCCTGCCGCTGCAAGTTCAGCCACCGTCGGTTGTTGGAATAGCTGCATCTGCGACAGGTCAAACCCCGCCGCACGCGCTTTCGCGACAATTTGAATCCCCAAAATGGAGTCTCCCCCAAGGCTAAAGAAGGTGTCGTGGATGCCGATGGGGGCTATACCCAGCACCTCGGCCCAAATGTTTGCCAACGTTTCTTCATCGGCAGTACGTGGCGCACGGTAAGGATGGGGCAGCGCCGGGCGCACGCTTTCTGGTGCTGGCAACGCCTTGCGGTCAATCTTGCCGTTGAGGGTTAGCGGCATACTGTCCAACAAGATAAAACGAGCCGGCACCATATACGCTGGTAAACGCTGCATCAAAAAATCACGTAGTTCGGCGGACCCAGGCGCCGGCGATTGTAACGCTGTGTAGTAGGCAACAAGCTGCTTGCTGCCAAACGTTTCATGAACGAGAACGGCCGCTTCCCGCACCGTCACATGCTGTCCCAACACTGCTTCAATTTCGCCCAACTCAATGCGATAGCCACGAATCTTTACCTGATGGTCGATGCGGCCCAAAAATTCCAAATTGCCATCTGCGCGCATACGGGTTAAGTCACCCGTGCGATACAGCCTGGAACCGGGCACGCCACTAAAAGGGTCTGGGACAAATTTTTCCGCAGTGAGCAACGGCCGTTGCCAATAACCCCGCGCCACCCCTGCCCCGCCGATGTACAGTTCGCCTACGTCACCTTCTGGCACAGGCCGCATGGCTTCATCCAAAACATAAAGCTGCGTATTGGCAATGGGTTGACCAATAGGCACTGCCCCACTGAAAACATCTTCAGGCAGCAATTCGTAAACGCAGCAGCCAACCACTGTTTCCGTTGGGCCATATTCGTTGAAAAGGCGCACGTTTGGGGCGTGCTTCCGCCAAAAGGCCAGCTGTTCGGCCGTTAGCTGCTCCCCACCAATGACAAATGAGTGGGTGGCACTGCTCGCTGCCTCCGCAGGCACAAGCTGGTCTAGCAAAAGCAAATGGGCGGGCGTGATTTTTACCAGGCCGTACCCTCCTGGCTCCGTCAATGCATTGCCAAGTAGGTTGCCAGCTTCACCCTCTGGCAACAAATGCACTGGCTGACCAGCCAAAAGCGGCAGGAATAAACTGGTGACCGTAAGATCAAAACCCACCGAAGAGTGAACGGGTGCACCACCCGCATGAACAGGGTACGCTTGCAGCGCCCACGCCAAATAGTTTGACAACCCTCCATGGGTAATCATGGCCCCTTTCGGCTGACCGGTAGAACCGGATGTATAAATGATGTAGGCCAGCTCGTCGGGATTGATGTCAAGAGCCACGTTTTCAGGAGAAAACAAAGATAAAATATAGTCGGATTGATCGAGATAAATAGCATTGGACTGAGCAGATGAGGGCAGGCGTTGAGCCAACGTGGCCTGGGTGAGACAAACGGCCGTTTGGGCATCGCTCAGCATCCATTCAATTCGTTCAACCGGGTAGCTGGGGTCAATGGGCACATAGGCCGCTCCGGCTTTCAACACCGCCAGGAGCGCAATCACCAAATCGGTTGAGCGGTCTAAGCAAACCGCAACCAACGATGCCACGCCCACCCCTTGCTGCTGCAACAGGCGAGCCAACTGGTTGGCCCGACTGTTCAGCTCTGCAAAGGAAAGACGGCCGTTTACTGCCATTACAGCCAACGAATTGGGGCTTAGGGCCGCTTGCGCTTCGATTCGGTTTTGCAAGGGTAAAAACCGCGTATTTTGTATAGTCATGTTTGATTGAAGCAGGTTCATGAACGTCCACCTGCCTCTTCTCCACTACTTCCCAACTGTCACGAAACTTGTTTACGCAAACTGAGGGGTCTCATATCTGTCCAAACCTGATTGATGTAGGCCAAACATGCCTCTTTAGACCCGCACTGCTCTTTTACATCCTGCCAACCAGCTGGAACAGCCTGGCCAGCTGGCCAGATTGAATATTGTTCTTCGTGATTAATGACAACGATATATTGAAGTTTATTCTGTGTATCCATCACATTACTCCACGCCTGGCAAAAGCAAGCCGAAAACGGCCGTTTGCCTTCATTTTCCGAGCATTCTAAAAAAGATTAATCGGTTTGTACAGCCTTCTCAATGCTCAGCTTTAACATACGGGCCAATTCTGCTACATACGGTTCTTTTACAATATTGTGTGTGCCGTGCACAATGTGCACTTCAAGGCCGCCCTGTGCCAACGGCATCCAGCCAGTATCCGCACTGTTCGGATTACTTACTTCCGTCTCGCTGGCTCGAAACAGCGTGACTTTGCCAGGATATGGTGTTGGCTTGTAGGCATCTACTAAATCAATATGTGATTTCCATAAAAAGGGTGAAATAAGCGCTTGCGGCAAGGTTTTTCCAGACCGTAAGGCACGGCGGCAGCGCCAATACAATTTCTGTTTTTCCAGGTCCATCCGCGCCAGCCGATAGCGGAGATACGCCCAGCGCTTCATCACACGCAGCTTGTGGACCAGGCCCTCACCAAACTCAACAAAGTCATTATCGCTGACCGTATGCCCATCATCTGGCCCTTCGGCCTGTTGCAGGACGTTACTGCGGCGGCGGGCAAACTCCGGATTGTGCGTATCCAGCAGCGCCACCAAGGCCACCGCTTGCCCCTCTGCCCTGAGCTGCTGCGCCATTTCATAGGCTACTTCTCCACCCATCGAAAAGCCGCCCATCATGTAGGGGCCGTCTGGCTGTACGGTTCGCATTTGCGCGACGTAAGCCGCAGCCATTTCTTGAAGAGTCGAAAAAGGTAACTGTTTACCATCAACCCCGCGCGCCTGCAAACCATAAAACGGCTGATCAGACCCCAGATAGCGGGTGAGATCATAAAAGTTCAACACGTTACCAAATCCACCATGTACGCAGAAAAACGGCGTTTTGTTGCCTTTGGGCTGAATGGCAACCAGCGGCGTCCATTCACCTGAGGCACGACGGCGCGGGCGTGCCTTTGGCTTGTCTGCCTGCTGAGTCGATTCTGCAGAAACCCCGTACTCCTCTTGGAGCAGTTCGGCAAATTGGCCAACGGTCGGCACTTCAAACAGAGTAGCCAGGGAAAGATCGACCGCATACGCTTTCTTGATCTTGGCAAATAGACGCACAGCAATCAGCGAGTGACCGCCCAGTTCAAAGAAATCGTCATGAATACCAATGTCGGTAATTCCAAGCAGTTCTTCCCAGAATTTGGCCAGGTTTTTCTCTAAATCATTTCGCGGCGGTTCGTAACTGCTTTGCAGGTCTGGTCGGGAGAGCTTAAGACCACCGCTATCTTGGTCCCCATCCTGCTCGCTATTTGTCTGGGCAATGAGTCCAGCCAGATCAAGTGAGGTGACGATCATTTGGGGGGGCACCTTGTTGCTTAGGATACGACGCAACGCTTCCATGCCTTCTGCAGGCGCAATGCCATCGGTGAGCGCAAGCTGCAGCAAGGTCGGTTCAGCGTCGGCGGCAACGGCCGTTTTCTTGCCATCTCCATGCTTTTGCCCTTTGATCATCGACTCGTAACTGACCCGCTTGAGCATGAACTCTTTGATTTCTACTAGCGAACGGCCGTTTTCATCCATAATCGTAACATCAAAGGCGGGGACCTCCTGGTGGTTACGGCCGTCTCTGTTGTGGCGCACATGGCTGTAAATGCGGCGCGGTAAGCGACCATGCACCTGCACATTTTTGTAGGAGAGCGGGACGTAAAAATCGTCACTCGTTTCGTACCCTTCCACCAGAGGCAATCCGGCACTCGTCGCCAAATCCATCAGCGCAGGATGCAGCGTAAAACTATCTAAATCGGCGCTAAATGACTCCGGCAGTTCCAGCATCGCCAACACTTCGTTTTCGCCATAGCAAACCTGACGTAAATTCTTCCAGCGCGGCCCAAAATCAAGAAATACTTCCTGCTTGGTTTCCTGCTCCATCGCTGCAAAGTGCACCTCGCGCAGGTTACAGCGCGCAGCAATTTCCTGGATATTATTCAGGGGCAATTCAACAGAACGGCCGTTGTCCACCTTCCCCCGCACATGTTCCTGCCAGGTATGTTCCTCAGTGCGGCTCGTTACAGAAAAACCATAGCCGCTGCCGTTCTTCTCCAGCGATACGCGCACTTCACGCGACTCATCCTCAGGCACTTCGAGTGGCGCCAGGAAGAACAAGTCCCGAATTTCAACAGGGCCATTGGGGGTGCCTTTTTCCAGCGCCGCTTTGGCAATTTCCAGATAGCCCGTGCCTGGGATTAGCGCCTGGCCATTTTTTATGCGATGTTGCTCCAAAAGCCAATGGCTGTCGATACGGTAGTCGGTGGTGTATACGCGCTCTTCTTCGCTGTCAACAATGAGTTTGTCTAGCAATGGATGGGGAACATCGGTTCCAACCGACTGTTTGTTGTCCACCATGCCCAGGCGAACGGCCGTATCTACCGCCATGCCCACTTCCTGCCAAACGCCCCAATTCACGGCCACGGTGTAAGTGCCGGAAGCAGCGGTCTTGCTCTCGGCAAAAGCATTCAAAAATGCATTGGCTGCGACATAGTCAACCTGCCCCGCCGCGCCAATTTCCGTACTCGTTGAGGAAAACAGCACAAAGAAATCGAGCGGCTCGTCTGCCAAATAATCATCCAATAGCAGTGCGCCACGCGCTTTGGGAGCCAGCACACGACCCGCTTCCTGCGCAGTTTTAAGCTGGATCAGATTATCATCCAGCACGCCAGCCGCGTGAATGACGCCATTAATTGCGCCAAATCGCTGCTTGGCCTCAGCCACCGCCTGCTTCACTTGCTCCCGATTGGTCACGTCGGCATTAATGACTAGCACTTCTGCCCCGGCTTC
>CBDUOF010000387.1:0-5603 GCA_965368765.1 uncultured Anaerolineae bacterium
TCATCAATTCGTACATGGTGGCCTGCTGGCAAACGTGGCGGAAGTTGCGCCCGACGCGCTTGACGAGAACGTTGAACGCTTCATCCAGGTTTAGGCCATCGGCCGTTTCGCCGGGAATGGCGTAGCTGTACTCTTGGTTATAGGCGGCACGGCGCAAGCGACTCTGAATTTCGTGGGCCTCCAGCGTACGTTCCAGCTCTGAGGCGATGATTTCGGCCGCTTCGGGCATGAATTTGGAGACGGAATCTTGCATGATGAGCTCAACCTGGAACAGGATGCGCTTGATGGGAATTTCGATGCCGCTGCTGCCCCATATGAGATTGTCGTAGGTCACGTCCCGGTCGTCCCAATATTCTGTACCGTAGTTTTCTAATAACGTTTCCACTTCGCGCTGGATGGCGTCCTGGACCATGCCTTTGATGCCGTTGAGCGTCGGCCGCAAGACGTTGCGGAAACGGCCGTCGCTGTTGGTGCGGTTATTTAGCTCAAGCAAAGCGTTGTGGAAGGCACGCGGCAGCTCTTTTTGCTGACGAAGAACCACATTTTCAAAACGACGCTCCTGCAGTTGTTCCCAACTATTGGCAAAGGGTGGGTGCACGCCCCGGTGGGCCAGCTGTTTTTCATAATAAAAGCGCAGGGCTTGTAGACTGTTGCGAATACGGGTTGCCGCTTCACGCAATTGGCTGCGAACGCGCTCTGTTTTAATGAAAGCGATGAGCTTTTCGCGTAGTAACGGAACTTCACTGAGCTTGAGCAGCGCTTCGGCCGTTTCTGGGTCAAGCGGATCCTTCGCATTGACCGGACCCAGCTGGTCGCGGAACACTTTCAGGATGCGCTCTGTTTCGCTGGAGAACTCTTCTGGCGCGTTATCCGGGTCTTGTACATAGAGGGCAGACGGAGCCATCACCAAGAAATAGGGCCGATTATGCCCCCGATCCCGATACCGTTCCCAGTAATTGGGAGCGATGTAGCGGGTGACTTCTTTTACTTCCAGCTCAGCTTCAGGAAGACCAGAATTGAGGCGGTCGAATGCCTGGCGGATATTGCCGCCATTCACGGCCAGGAAGATTTTGCTGGCCGCTTCATCTAAATCGCCACCGCTAAGGCCAAAGAGGCGATTTTCTTTAATCCAGTTGACGGCCGAAAGGGATTTCAGCTCATCGACGCGCTGGCGTCCGGCATCGGTGACAAGGACGATCATGGCATCTTCGCGCTTCATTTCTTCCAGCGTGATGGCTTCATGCAGCTTCATGCCTGCGCCCAAACCGGGCACATCGACAATGCGCAGGTAGCCGTTCATGAGCAGATTTTCCTGCCCAGCTTTGGGTTGAATTTTGAAGGTGGCGGATTTGATCAGCCGAATTTGACGCTGCTGACTTCCTTTGAAGCCATCCTCGCGCAGGTGGCGTAGGGAGTCGGCGTTGTCGAGGGCGAGGCTGCGAGGTGCAGGAGAGCCGTCGGTATACAGTGCGCTGTTGTTCTCATAGGAGTCAATGCAGTCGATGAGGATTTCCAGGTATTCATCCCGCTCGGTTTTAGCGTTGTCTGCGCCGTCGGTCATGATTTGCTGGATGGCTTCCTGCGCTTGCTCGCGCTCGCCGTCGTTGATGATGTCGAAGCCGTCAATTTCGGCCAGTTGGCAAAGGCGGCGGACGCGTTGGGCGAATTCATCTTGTGTCCAGTAAGTGAGGACAAGCGATTCCGCTTCGCCTTCTTCGGCCTGTTCGATGTAGACGATGGTGCCAGTAACGGCCGTTACCGCTCCAGAGGGCAGTAAATTGCGCCCCAGCAGCCCGTTAATGAGGGTGCTCTTCCCTACGCCTGTGCCGCCAAAGAAGACGAGGGTGTAGGTGCGCTGGGCAAGAATTTTTTGGGCTTCATCGACGCTTTGCTGTGCCTGTGGCACGGCGCGAATAAGGTAGTCACGCGTTTGGTCGATGACTTTTTGCATGTGTACCCAATGTTCAACCTGGGTGGGGCTAATGTGGGGCAGTGTTTCCAGGGATGTTTTAATTTCCTGATATTTGTCGGTTTGCTTTTTCGGGCTCATTATTTGGGTTACCTTCCTTGCAAAGAGACCTGTCGGTCGTGATAAACGGTTCAGGTCTGGTTCATATTCATAAAGTTGATTGCCACAGGTGGAGAACCATCAAAATGTGTGGCTGTATCCTGTTATACGCAGGGGAATGAGGAAAGGTTGCACGATTAGCAGAAACGGCCGTATTGCTGTCCGGGTAGCGCAAGATTTGAGGGCGTGTGCGTTCAGAAAACGGCGTTTTTCCAGGGCGTGTGGCTCTAAACTCTTATGCTCTGCTTATTGCTCTTGCTGCACTTCTATGCTAATCTACTAGCTTATAACGCAGTGCGTTATATTTTGGAGGTAAATGATGGTAATGGAAGATTTGCAATTAGCGAAAAGATTTACCACGAAAGACGGCCGTTGGGTATGGGTGCGTTTGCTGCGCCCCAAAGATGCTGGCCATCTGGTGGATATATTTGAACATATGGGGTCAGAAAGCCGCTATCGTCGCTTTCACCGCTCGGCGGATGATGTGCCCATGGAGCAGGTGTGGGCGGAGGCGGAGCGAATTGTAACGGCCGTTCCGGGCGAACAACTGGGATTGATTGCGTTTTCTTCTGTGCCGGTTGAAGGGGATGTTCCCGTTGGGGCAGTGCGCATCGTCTGGCTTACGGATGATTCGGCCGAGGTAGCCATGTCGGTGCGCGATGATCGCCAGGGGCAGGGTATTGGCAAGCGGCTGCTGGCAATGGTGCTGGAGCTGGCCCAAATGATGGGGGTGAAGCGAGTCGTTGGTACGGTTCAGAATGAGAACGAGCCCATGTGGCATCTGTTTGAGCAGCTACCGTACCCGATGCAGCGCACAATTGAAGGCACGGAGTCTGAGATTGGGCTTGATTTGACACGGATGAAAGAGGATATGGGGGTGGAAACGGCCGTTTAGCCGCTTCCACCTCACAAAAAGTTAGTTTAGAACGCGCCTGGCCTAGGCGCGTTTTCTGTTACGGTCTAATCATAAATGGTAGGTAAACAGATCTTGTTTCGCTGATATAAAACTCGTAAGCACCGATGTCACAAACGCTTTGGCCATCGCTATCTCCATAATTGGGATGAAGGGCTCCTCGCTGGTCAACAGGTGGGCAGAAACTATTATCACCATTGACGAATGTCACATTTCGAGATCGCTTTTGGATCGGTGCCTAGCTATGCTATAAACTGTGGCTGAAAACGGCCGTTAGCGACATCATTACCGAATTTCAGGAGGTAGCTTTATGAGTGGACCCTGGCAACAGCGCAGCAGTCTTTGGCAAGCCGATAGTGCTTCCATCGTACTGCTCATCATTTTTGTGTTGGCAATTTTTGGCCTGGAAGCATGGCTTCAGCCTCAATTTACTCCAACCTCATTAATCGTCACGGGCATTCTTATGGCCCTGGTGCCTGCGGCAGTGTGGCTCACCTTCTTCTACCGCCGAGACCGATTGGAACCGGAACCAAAGCATCTGGTGTTGCAGATGGTGATCCTGGGCGGCCTGCTGGCCGCTGCTATTGGCATTCCAGTGGTCGAGGGACTATTTGACGTGCCAGGCTGGCTCAGCAGCAGTTCGGCATGGGCGCAGTTGCTAGGTGGCTTCTTTATTGTAGGCATGGTGCAGGAATTTTTAAAGTATGCGGCCGTTCGCTTCACCATTTATTACGCCTCCGATTTTGACGAGGCGATTGACGGCATTATTTACACAACGGCCGTTGCTATCGGTTTTGCCGTTGTGCTCAATATCAGCTTTGTGGTTGGCTCCGGCGGCGTCAATTTAGGGTCAGGGGCCATTCGAATAGTCCTTACCACGTTGGCCCAGGCCAGCTTTGCTGGCATTGTCGGTTACTTTTTAGGACGGATGAAGTTTGAGAAACGGCCGCTTTGGTGGATGCCCCTCGGTTTAACCATTGCCGCTGCCCTCAACAGCCTCTTCTATTTTTTACGCGGAACCTTGAGCCAGGGCAATTTGGGCAACAGCAATAGCTGGGTTGGGCTGCTGTTGGCTGCTGTGTTGGCCGGAGCCATCACCTGGTTCCTCTCCCGCTCCATTCAGCACGATTTGGCCGTGCATGGAGGTGGCTAACATGACAACTTCACAACTTTCTGCAAACCAGTTAGCCCATGAACGCCGCTCCGCTGCCGTGATGATTGGCCTGCTGCTGCTGTCGCTCTTATTGGGTTGGCAGGTGAAAACGGCCGTACAAAATGCCACTCGACCCATCGAACGCAGTGGCATTTCCGTTGCCGTGCCTGATGGCTGGCTGGTGCAAGATGGCTCCGGCGATCTCGTCTTGGTAGCTCGCAATCCGCAAGCGTTTGACCAACTCTACCGCATCAGTCGGCTGCCCGGCGTGACAGACCTGGCCCAGTTGGCCGACAATCGCAACCTGGCTCGGCTTCGGCTGGACGACACGTACCGCGTGCTAGACGCATCCGCTATCGTATTTGATAGGCGTGATGGCTATAAAGTGAGCTTTGCCCGCGCAGATGCCGATTCGCCGGGAATGCCGCATATTGTTGAAGGGATCGACTATTACTTTGCCAACGGTGATGAAGTGATCATCCTGTCCTTGGAATCGCGTAGCGAAACGTTTGCGCAAGCGCTGCCCTATTTTCAGAAATTTGTCCAATCGGTTTCATATCAAGGAGGAGAGTAAGCCATGAAGCAATTCCAAAACTCCCCCTTCAAGTGGCTCTTTTTACTACTTTTGCTCTTTTCCTTTACCTCACTGGCTTGCCAGCTTGGGGCTGCCTTGGAAGCGACACCCACGCCTCGCGCCCGAGAACGGGAAGAGGCGGTAGCGCCCGGAGCAACCGATGTGCCAGATCCCACGCCGTTGGCCGCGGCACCAACACCAGACAGCAGCAGCGCCGTTACGCCGATCGAACAGCTGCAGGCTGCCACGGTACAGATTTTTGCCAAGCAGGTAACAAACGGCCGTCTCCAAACCATTTGGACAGGTTCCGGCACAATTGTTTCTGCTGATGGCGTTATTTTGACCAATGCCCATGTGGCTGCACCAACTTCACCTGGCTTGGCTACCCTCTACAACGACCCGGAACTGCTCTTTGGCGAAGAGCCAGACCAACTTGTCGTCGCCCTCAGCGACTCAGCCGATCGCCCCCCGACCGAAGCATACATTGCAGAGCTGGCCGCTGCTGACGGCGCCCTTGACCTGGCTGTCATTAAAATTACGGCCGATTTAGACGGCAATGCGCTCAACCCGGCATCGCTCAACCTGCCTTTTGTGGAAGTGGGCGACTCCGATACGATAAATCTGGGGGATGAAATTCGCATTTTGGGTTACCCGGGCGCAGGCGGCGAAACCATCACCTTTACCAGAGGCAACGTGGCAGGCTTTGAAAGCCAAAATCGGGTTGGCGACCGCGCCTGGATCAAGACCGACGCCACGATTTCCCCGGGAAATTCCGGGGGGCTGGGCGTGAATGCTGCGGGGCAGATTGTTGGCGTGCCTTCATTTGGTCAGGAGGCGATTGGCGGGGCTATTAATCGGATGCGCGCCATCAACTATGCTGCGCCGCTTTTGGCTG
>CBDUOF010000388.1:0-5550 GCA_965368765.1 uncultured Anaerolineae bacterium
GCGGCGAGTTGGGTTCGGGGGGCGTGTTCTATGACACGGCCGTTTCCCAAAATCATAATTTCGTCTGCTCGCTGCACCGTAGCCAGCCGGTGCGCCACAATGATGGCGGTTCGGTTGGCCAGCAGCTTATCGATGGCTTGCTCGATTTTCTGCTCCGTCACCGGGTCCAGCCTTGAGGACGCCTCATCCATAATCACCAAACCCGGATCGGCCAGAAAGACCCGCACAAAAGCCAGGAGCTGCGCCTCCCCGGCTGAAAGGCTGGCATCGCCCTGCAGCAGTGAGTCGAGGCCGCTGGGCAGCTTGTCGAGCCAGGTGGTCAGCCCTAAATCGTCCAGGACGGCCAGAATTTGCCCGTCGCCTATGCTGGCATCGAACAAGGTAAGATTGTCGCGCACGGTGGCGTGGAACAGCTGCACCTCCTGCGTGACCAACCCAATGTGACGGCGCAGTTCGGCCAGCGTTGCCTGGCGCAAATCGAACAAGCTTTCACCGCTGCCCAGCAAAATGGCGCCATCAGTGGGGTCGTAAAAGCGAAACAGCAGCTTGGTCAGGGTCGATTTGCCACTGCCGGTGCGGCCCAGAAGCCCCAGCACCGTGCCAGGAGCCAAATGGAAATCGACATCCTGCAGGATGACCGTTTCCGGATCGTCGGCATAAAAAAAGGAAACGTGGTCAAAGGCGACGCCAAGCGGGCCGCTGGCAATCTGCACGCCGGGGCCATCGTGCATGGTGGGCTGTTCTGCCTGCAGGGCCATGATGCGATTGATGCTCGCCGCCGCACGCTGCAAATCCTCGATTTGGCGATTGATACGCCAGAGCGGCTCTTTAATCACATCAATGTAATAAAAAATAAGGTAGATGCCGCCAATGGTTAATGCGCCGTCACGAAAGAGGGTGGTGCCAAAGATATGGGCGGCGATGTAGGCCAGGGTAAAAACCCCCAGCGGCAGGTTCCAGACATAGAGATTAACCCTGATAGCGTGGCGCATTTTGAGCCAGCGCTCGCGCCCCAGCCGCAGCATCTTCTGTAAAATGTAGGGCTCGGCGCCGGTGGTGCGAATGGTTTCGGCCCCGGTGAGCCACTCCTCTAGAAAGCCAAACAGCGTGGCTTCGGTTTGGCGCAGCGCTTCCCAGCGGGGGACGGTGAGGGTACGTAAATAGTTTAGGGTCAACACGCCCAGAATGGAAACGGCCGTTATCGACAAACCCACGCGCCAATCCACCAGCCAGAGCAGCACAATCACCCCGATGATCAGCAGCACGTTGCTGGTGAGCTGGATAAAGAGCTGAGAGAAGAAGTTGGCCAGCTTGTTTACGTCCCCGTCGACGCGCTCAATCAGTTCGCCCGGCTTGTGCTGCTTGTGAAAAGCCATGTCCAGCCGCAGGCAGTGCAGGGCGAGGTCGGCGCGCAGGGCGTTGGTAGCGGTCCAGGCCACATTTTCACCGACGTAAACGGCCGTCAGCGTAATGGCCTGCCGCACGACAGCGATGCTCATGAACAGAGCCGCCGCCCCGAGGAGCTTATTGAGGCCTTGGTGGAAAGCGGCCGTTCCGTTGGCAACCGGTTCACTCGCAACGTCAATGAAATATTTAACAATCTGGGGATTTGCCAGCTGCAAACCGATGCTGAGAACCAGCAGCAGCGCCAGCCACAGCACCGATCTCTTTTGCGGTTTCAGGTAGTTGGCCAGCAAATTCCAATAGGGGTTGATGGGCAGGTTAAGTTTTTGCAGCATGGGTCACTTCCGACAAAAAAAGCCCCGCGACTGTGCGAGGCAACTTTGTGGCGCGATTTTATCACTTTTTTAGATTGGTTCAATCTCTGGAAGAGAACCAATCTAAATGCAAATCACGAATGGACAAATAGCTCGAATGCGAGAAAATCTAGTTCTTTGTTATTTCCTGTGGCAGGGCAATCGCACGCTGTTGCTCTACATTGAGGGTTGTCTCCTTCAAATCCAGAAGAGCTTAAATTCGTGCTATTTGTTTACTTGTGCCATTCGTAGTGATTTTTTCTACTGCGTCCGGTACACTTCGTTAAAACGTAGGGCAATTTTATGAAATTGTCCAACAAATAGGAGTTTGATATGGAATATCGTCGATTAGGAAAATCTGGCCTGAAGGTCAGCGCGTTGTCATTTGGTTCCTGGGTGACGTTTAGCACCCAGGCGGATGTGGATTTGGCTGCCGAGATGATGGCGGCCGCTTACGATGCAGGCGTCAACTTTTTTGACAATGCAGAAATTTATGCCCACGGTAAGTCGGAAGAGATCATGGGTGCTGCTCTCAAGAAGCTTGGCTGGCGTCGGGACAGCTATATTGTTTCCAGTAAGGTAATGTGGGGCGCCATCCCCAACCCGGTACCGACGCAGCATGGCCTGAGCCGCAAGCATATTATGGAAGCGTGCCATCAGGCAATGGAGCGGCTGCAGGTTGAGTATCTGGACCTTTATTTTTGCCACCGCCCAGACCCGGAAGTTCCCATGGAAGAAGTAGTGCGCAGCATGAACACGTTAATTGAGCAGGGCAAGGTATTTTATTGGGGCACATCGGAATGGTCGGCACAGCAGTTGATGGAAGCCCACAGCGTGGCGCGGCAGTACAACCTGATTCCGCCCACAATGGAGCAGCCCCAGTACCATATGTTCCATCGTCAGCGCTTTGAAGTGGAATACGGCCGTCTCTACGAAACCATCGGCCTGGGCACCACCATCTGGTCGCCGCTGGCGTCTGGCTTGCTCACGGGCAAATACAACAACGGCATCCCCGAAGATTCGCGCATGAACCTGCCCGGCTACGAATGGCTGCGCAGCATGTTGGAAAGCGAGGAAGGTAAAAAACGGGTTCAATCGGTCCGCGAACTGGTGCCGATTGCTGAAGAATTAGGCGTCACCATGCCCCATCTGGCGCTCGCCTGGTGCCTCAAAAATCCCAACGTTAGCACGGTCATCACAGGTGCGTCCAAAGTGGCTCAGGTGGAAGAAAACATGAAGGCGTTGGACGTTATTCCACAACTCACCGATGATGTCATGGAAAAAATTGAGGCTGTTCTAGATAACAAGCCAGCCCCAATGGATTTTCAGTAAACCGATTTATTCCAGTGACAGTCACTTCCAAATAGTGGCTGTCACTGTGAGTTCTTGGGGTTTGCCATTGAGGCTACATTGCTAATGAATAAGCAGCCACACCGGATTGTGCACAAAACGGCCATTCAGGCACCCGCCGAAATAGTGTGGCAGCACGTTACGGAAGTTGATATTGCTTCCTTTCAGCATCCGGCCTACTTATCCCTGCTGAGCATTCCGAAACCGCTGCGGGCAGAGGTGACCCAGCCAGGCGTAGGCGGCAGGCGCGTGGCGTATTTTGACAACGGCCGTACCTTCACGCAGGAAATCACCACTTGGCACCCGCCAACCCGCTATGACTTCACCTTCAATGCCGAGCCGGACTTTCGCGTCGCCTACCTGCTCGATTTAGCCGATGGCCCCTTTCAAATGAAAGCGGGTGCTTACCGCATCGTGGCGGCGCAGGCTGGCGTGCGCTGGGTGGCGGTCCCAATCGCGATGTGACGGCCCTGGCTGTTGACACGGATGGAACCGTCTACATCGGTGGTCGCTTCGATTCAGTCACCCAAAGTGACGGCAGCGTACTTGAGGTCAATGGGGTGGCGCGCTGGAACGGCGTTGAGTGGCGTGGTCTTGGCGATTGGGACGGTGCAGGCATCTATCGCTTTACCGGGCACGATTGCAGTGATGCAAACCACGTCGCAGCGCTGCGGATTCACAATGGGTTTGTCTATGTCGGCGGCCAATTCCAGCACATCGTGGATCGCAATGATGGCGAATTTCCCGACACGCGTAACATTGCCCGCTGGCGCATCGAAAGCGGCGCGTGGGAGCCGCTCGGCAGCATCGGATCCAACGCCTGTGATCTGGTTCTGGCATTGGACGTCTACAACGACCAGGTCATCGTCGGCGGCGACTTTGAACGGGTGAGCGTCGGCGGTGAGCCCGTGAACACCGATCGCATGGTGCGTTGGGATGAAGCAGAGGCAGCCTGGGAGCCGATCTCTGGAATCTACTTTGGCGGGATCTCGCGCAACGGTGTCACCGGCACGATCGGTCGCGTACTGGCATTCGCAGAAGGTGAGCACGGGCTCTACGTCGGCGGAACATTTATTCGCACGGGATCGGAGAGCAACGCGAATATCGTCCTCTGGGACAACGGCAGTTGGAAGGGTCTCGAGGAAGGCGTGACCGGCGCAACCCAGACCGATTACGGCTTTGTGCGTGCGCTTGTCGAGCACGATGGCCAGCTGCTGGTCGCGGGTGACTTCCAGCGTACGGGCGATCAGACACGTCGCTACTTTGCCATCTGGTCGGATCCCGCCACCGAGTAGATCCGCCGTACAGCCAGACGCCGCGCGCGGCGATGGATACGCACAGCAGCGTCCCCGGCACGCCCCGGCGACAGATGGCTCTCCATAATTGGCCGTAGGGCGTGCCGGGGACGTTACCCTCGCCGCCCTACTCGACCGCGCCGACGCGGTTGTTCACAAGCTGCGCACCCTCGTACTAGCCTTGCGCGGCGATAGATGCGCAGCCACGTCCCCGGCACGCCCCGGCGACAGATGGCTCTCCAGAGTCGGCCACAGGGCGTGCCGGGGACGTTACCCTCCACTTGACCGCGTAGGCACCCAATCCACCAGCTCCGACGCAGCGCTTGGCCGCTGAATGTCAGCCTGCGGCAGGCGCACCCGCAATTGGCGGCTAAACGTCAGCACCCGACGCGCACCAATGTGGTAGAATAGCACGAGCACTACACGAATGTGTTCTCTTTATCGGCGCAGTCTATCGACTGCCACTTCTCTAGCGGAGATCGACTATGGGCTTTAACAACTCAATCAACCCAATGCGCCCGGCGGCCCAATTCGACGTCGAGCGTCGGGCCAATTTTATTGTGCAGACCTACCTGCATCTGGCCGTCGCCATCGTCGGCTTTGTGCTGCTCGAGTTCTATTTCTTCTCAAGCAATCTGGCCGCCACGCTGGCCTCGAGCATGATGGGCGTCTCCTGGCTCTTGATCCTGGGCGCATTCATGATCGTCGGGATGTTGGCCTCGCGCCTGGCCCATCATTCGAGTTCGGTTGCACTGCACTACCTTGGGCTGGGGCTCTATGTCTTCTTTGAGGCGATCATCTTTCTGCCCTTGCTCTTTGTCGCCGAGTCGACGGCGCCGGGCGTCATCCAGAGCGCCGGGTTGGTTACGCTGATGGCCTTTGCCGGCTTAACCGCGGTGGCGTTTACCACGCGGATGGACTTCTCGTTCCTGCGCGGTGTCGTGATGTATGGCGGCATCCTAGCGATCGTACTGATCGTCGCCAGTATCCTCTTTGGCTTCAACCTGGGAACATTTTTCTCAGTGGCAATGGTTGGGCTGGCCGGCGCCTCGATCTTGTACTCGACTTCACGCATCCTCACCACATTCCCTGAGGACCGCTACGTCGCCGCCGCGCGCCCGGACTTCGTGCACGTCAGCCAGTGGTGT
>CBDUOF010000389.1:0-5523 GCA_965368765.1 uncultured Anaerolineae bacterium
GTGGCCCGCTTGGCCAATTCTGGAAGGGGCGCGGTCGATGCCCCCGGCCGTTTTCACCTTACTCGACTCGGGGACGCCGCGCGCCGCATGAATTGTAATTTTCATATGAGCCAGCGCCTCACGAGACAGCTCAGCCGCACGCCCCTGGTTGCGCACCAGCACGCCAATGCCCTGCTGCTCAATCAAATCAAACAGCGAGACAAAGCGGATGATAGCGTTGTAGTCTGTGCGCAAAATTTCCAGCGAAAAATTATCTAGCAGAAAAATGAGCGGCGCGTTTGCGGATCGCGGTAATGTTTGCAGGAATCTCGCCCATTCATTTTCCAGCAGCGGGGCACGAACGGCCGTTGCAAAATCAAAACGCACAAATAAGACATCATCAATGGTGTGCTGCTGGTATACCAGGCGCTCTTGCTGTTGCTGGGGCATTTGTTGCAGCCGGTCAAAAATGCCCCAGGCTGGATCACCGGGCTGCACGACAGCATCGGCGGGGCTACCAGCCCGCAAATCGACGCCGCCGAAGGTGTAAACCCGGGGCGGGACGAGCATCTCTTCCAGCTGAACAAAACGGTGCTGATTGGAAGTGCCAATGATGAGCAGTCCATGCCGCGCCAAATCGGGCAGCGTGGGCGCGTAGCCTGTCATCTCCACCTCGTCGGCAAAGATGAGCCGCATCGGCTGGAGTACCGTCTGGATGAAGCTGTCCCGATCCGGACGGCTAAGCCCGTGCTGCACGCGATCCCAGGTGTAAAAATGGAGTAGATCGGCCCATTTGCGTACAGAAAGCAAGCTAACAGGCTGCCCGCTCATGAACCGCTTGCTGACGCTGTAGGTGTCGTTGCCTTTGGGCATGACAGGCTGTATGTTGTCCGGCAGGGCAAAGACGCGGCGCAGCACCACGTCCAGCACATTGAGGAAAGTGGTTTTCCCCGTCCCCGGCTTGCCGCAAATAATGATAGGGGCGGGTGGAGGAGGGGAAGACGGCCGTTCTGCTGCCCCATTTTTCCCGATTGCCAGCAGCGGCAGCCATTTGCTCCAGCCATTCTTTTCCACCGCAGGGGATACAGGCGTGGGCGGCTGCTGCAAAAAGGAGACGATGTGGGCCACGATCTCCCGATGGGTATCACTGAATTTCTGGGGATCAAGTCCGGCAGAAACGGCCGTTGCCTCAACTTCCTGCCAAATAGTTTCTAAATCATGCACAATCAGGTCATTGCTCCGTTGTCAGGTCTCATTGCTTGGCCAAACAGTAGCCGAGGATTCCCAGCCTCGCCTTGTTTGCTAAGAAATATGGCTACTAAAAGAAGCGAAAGCAGGCGCAAAGCCAGAGAAAGAACTGCCTTAATCAGCGTAATCTGCGGTTTTTTCAGTGACCCCATTATTCATAAACGATTGGTCTTGCAGGTAGGCTAACACTTTCCGAGCAAACGCCTGGTGCGATTCTCGTGTGTACTTCACCGTCGTATAAAGCTGCGCCAGATTTTCTACGCCCGACGCTTCAACCATCTGGCGCAGACGCGGGAAACTCATGTACCGTTCCCATCCTTTGACGTTGCGTTCCGCATAAATCTGGGCAATTTCATCGTCGCTAAGGTCCATGTATGTTTCGTGATGCACCAACCCATTCAGCGGCAGGCGATCACGCGGCGCCGGGTCTTCGGCCGGATAGCCCAGCGAAAAGCCCGCGACGGGCACCACGTTAGGCGGCACCTGCAAAATCTCGCCGATTTGGTCGCAGTTGGCCAGGGTGCTGCCCATGTAACAAATGCCCAGGCCGCGCGCTTCGGCCGCCAGCGCCACGTTTTGCGAGACCAACACGGCATCAATCGTGGCAATCATGAAGCTCATGAAGTTGTCAAAATTATCGGGTGCGTTGCTAAGCCGCAGCCAGCGGCGCATCCGGTGAAAATCAGCACAAAAGGTGAGCAAGACGGGCGCGTCCAGCACCATATTTTGTTCCATGTGGGGCACGTACAGACGTTCGCGCAGCGCCCGGTCGCGGGTGACGATGATTGAGTACGTTTGCATATTGCCCGATGAGGAAGCGCGGATACCCGCTGCCAAAATCTCGTTGAGTAAGTCGTCAGGTACCGGGTCTGGCTTGTAATTGCGGATGGAGCGGTGCTGCTGAATACTGTCTAAAATGTCCATATAGAGAATTCTCCCAATCGTTGATGTGGTTATTGTGACGCAGGTGCAAACGAGAGGCAAAGAATCAGCTACAGCTCACACAGATTTTCCAAGGTGAAAACGGGAAAGTTCTTTGAATTTAGAATAGTGATTCTCCCGTTCTCCCTGAGCAAACCACAAAGAAAGGGTGATTTTTACGTCTAAAGACTTTTTGTGGTTTACCAAGAACCGGAAAATTAATCTGCGAAATCCGGGTAATCTGTGGATCATATTTCTGAATGGCAGATGAGAGCGAAGAGGGGCTGAGTTACAACGGCCGTATTCCATGTCACAATCAAGGCAGGCGTGGTGTTTAGAGGATTACTTACACAAACCATGACCTTCGGGAGTGAATGATGCAAACACGTAGACGATTTTTAAGCATATTTTTAGCCTTGGTGGTATTGGCCGGTACGGCCGTTGCCATTGGCGCTTTTGTGATTCCAACTGCAGAAGATTTGCTGGTGCAAGCCCTGGAAACCAGCCAAACCATCACCGATGGACACGCCATCGTAGAAGTGGCGCTCGATGTGCCAGAGCAAAGCATGAGCGGCACCGTCGAAGCCTGGGGACGCCTAAACGTCGGCCCTAACGGAGAACCCGCTTTCCGTGTGGAGGTGCTAACGGCCGATGAAGCTGATTTGATTGGCACCGTCGCCGTGAGTGACGGTAGCCAATTTTGGCTGTGGAATCCGACTGAAAACACGGTGCTGACGGGCCAGTTTGAAGCGCTTTATGCTCGACTGGCTGCAGAGATGGTCGGCGCAGAGGAATTTGCGGGACAGGAATTTGATCGCAATTTTGAAGGCGAACACAATTTTGACGAAGCGGCCGTTCCAGAAACGCCTGAAGAAGCAGTAGCCAAGCTGATGGAATATTTCACGGCAGAGCGCGCCGGGTCTGATGTGGTGGGCGATACGGCCGTTAACACCGTGCGCCTTATTCCCATCTCCGAACAGATGCCGGAAGAGGTGCGTGCCGCAGGTGGCCTGCTCAACATTTGGCTGCGTGATGGCGATAGTGCACCCGTAGGCATTGAGTATGTCGGCAGCGCGCTTGGCGCTGGCACAGCCCGAGCCACCTTCCTGGAACTCAACCAGGGCGTGGACGACGCGGTCTTTACCTTTACCATTCCAGAAGGTGCCCTGGTAATCGATGCCGCTGAACTAGAATTGCCAGACAAAAATGCGTTCGAGGAGGCCGCAGCAGCCGAACCAGATTTTGCGCTGCTGGCGCCAACCCACTTGCCCGCTGAGGCCACGCTACGTGAGACGACCAACGTGCGTGGCGCCATCGTGGAGCGGTATGGCTTGCCCAACGGCCGTTCCTTCACCATTGCCCAAGGGCGAACGGCCGTTAATCTTGCCCCAGAAGAAGTTGGCGAGAGCGTGACCGTGCGCAATGTAGCTGGGACACTTTATGAAGATGCGGAAAACGGCCGTACGCTTCTCAACTGGACTGACGGCGACATCCAATATTGGATCGGCGGCGACCTGACAAGCGATGAAGCCTTAGCCATCGCGGAATCCCTCCAATAATTTCGTAATCTGTAAACGGTAATCGGTAACTGGTTTGCCTCACAAGCACCCTTGTTACCGATTACCAATTACTGATTGCCGATCACCGAAATTCCCCCATGACTGACCCAATTAAACTAACCAACCTTGCTCGCCAGTTCCAGCGCGGCAGCATGGATGTACAGGCGCTGCGCGGCGTTGACCTTACCATCGAGCCAGGCGAATTTGTTGCCCTGGTTGGCCCTTCTGGCTCCGGCAAATCGACCCTTCTCAACTTGCTGGGCGGGCTGGATCGTGCCTCATCGGGCGAGCTATGGCTCAACGGCACTGCCCTGCACACCGCCAGCGAAGCCGACCGTACCCTGCACCGCCGTCAGCGCGTCGGCTTTATCTTCCAGAGCTTCAACCTGCTGCCTCGCCTCACCGCGCTGGAAAATGTGGCCATTCCCCTCATGCTTTCGGGCGTCAGCGTGGCTGAGCGGGAAGCGCGTGCCAAAGAATTATTAGAAAAGGTAGGCCTGGGTCATCGACTGACCCATTACCCGACAGAATTATCTGGGGGGGAGCAGCAGCGAACGGCCGTTGCTCGCGCCCTCATTCACAATCCCAGCCTCATTCTGGCCGATGAGCCCACCGGCAACCTCGACTCCAAAACCGGCGAAGAAGTCATGGCGCTGCTCAAAGAGCTCAATCGGGAGCAGGGCATCACCCTCATCGTTGTCACCCACGACGAAGAAGTAGCCACCTACGCCGACCGCATCGTCAAGCTGCGAGATGGCGACATTGTGGAAGAAGTGATTAATGCCAGCAAACCACCCTCATCCCAGCCCTCTCCCTCAAGGGCGAGGGTGTTATCTCCTCCCCCTGGGAGGGGGAGGACTAAGGTGGGGGTCGGCGGCTTGCAGTTAAGCGACATCATCCGCCAGGCGCTGAGCAACCTGCGCCGCCGCCCGGTGCGCAATGTGCTCACCGCGGGGGGCGTGCTCATCGGCATTGTCACCCTGGTAGCGATGGTTTCCTTTGGCGTGGGCGTACAAAAAGAGGTGCAGCGCAACTTCGCCAGCATCGGCCTGGAAAACCTGTTTGTCCGCCCCGTCTACGACGAGCCAGACGCCTTCGATCCTTTTGCTGCGCCGTCGCCAGAAACACCCATTACGCCCGCACTGGTGGCCCAAATTGAGCAGATCCCTGACGTCATCAGCGTTATGCCAGAGCTGGGGCTGCCGTTCGGCATTGATATTGTCCTAACCGTGAGTGATACCTCGCTGCCCATCCGCGTTTCGGATGGTGGTGAGAGCCAGTTCAGCTTTGGTGGGGAGTCCGAGCCGCTGGCGGGCTCTCGGTTGGATGCACGCAGCATCGATGGCGTCGTCCTGGTGCAGGATTTAGCCGATTCGCTGCTGACTGAGAATCAAACTTACGATGATCTTGTTGGCCAACCAATATCGCTAATGGCTCAGCTGCCACGCGGCGAGACGCAAACGTTTCCCAGCCAGATTATTGGCGTGCGCGATGGATTTGGCAGCAGCACCATTGATCTAGGGCTGGCGGAACGGGAGGCGATTCTGGCCTGGTGGTTTGATGAACCAGATATTTTGCAGAGCGAAGGGTATGATGGCTTAACGGTGCGAACGACAGATTTGGGGGCGATAACGGCCGTTTCCGTCCAAATTGAAGAGCTTGGCCTGGAAACCCAATCGCTAGAAGCGATTCTGGGTGTCGCCAACCAGGTGTTGGCGCTGATGCAAGCGCTGCTTGGCTCCGTAGGCGGGCTCGCGCTGCTGGTCGCTGCCCTCGGCGTGGCCAACACCATGATGATGGCTATCTATGAGCGCAC
>CBDUOF010000390.1:0-5521 GCA_965368765.1 uncultured Anaerolineae bacterium
CCAGCAGTTTCCCACTGTGCAGGTTATTGCCCTGACCAGTTTTAAGGAGGCCAAGTTGGTGCAGAGCGCGCTGCAGGCAGGGGCTATTGGCTATTTACTGAAGGATGTGTCGGCTAGGGAGCTGGCTCAGGCCATTCGTTCTGCACACGAGGGGCAAGGAACGCTGGCTTCGGAAGTGACGCAAGGGCTCATCCAGGCGGCCACGCGGCCCGCTGCGCCGGGTGCGGACTTGACGGATCGTGAACGCACTGTGCTGATCTTGCTGGTCGAGGGGTTGAACAATACTGAGATCGCCGAAAAGCTTGTGGTCAGTCCTTCAACGATTAAATCTCATGTTAGCAATATTCTGGCAAAACTGGATGTCACCAGCCGTACGGAAGCCGCAGCCCTGGCTGTGCGCCATCATCTGGTAGCCTAAATTAACGGCCGTTTCCCCCAAATCCTCTCAATCACTCCCTTTCCCCTCATATCTCCCCCAACTGGGGGAGTAAAATCTCCACCAATCAGCCGATGTAACTAAAGCCAAATCATTGTATTAATTGAATGCAGCAACCTCAGAATCGCATATTCTCACCAACTACATTACTTCACAATAAGAACTTGACCAGCCGTAAGCGTGAAATTGGCCTGCTTGCCGGGCCAAGGCAGACCTGAACACGAAACAGGCGAGCAGTTCCCAACAAGCTCGGTGGCGGACACTTTAAGTTTAAATCATTCCGACGAAGGCAACCAGGATGACGCACGCGTTCTCCTGATTGTTTGCCTTAGCTGCTAAGGGATCCATTTTTGTTTTCAACGTGTCTATATTTCTGTAAAAACCAAAATTTTTTTGGGTAAGAATGAGCGGAAAAATTGGTTATTAGTTGAGCAAATCTCAGAGAAATTGCGCTTCGTTTTTCAAAGAACTTTCTGTGATTTGCTTCATACCAGGAGAAAAATCATGAAGAAGTACCCTAATCTATTGATTCTGGGAATGCTGGCTGGTTTAATGTTGGCTGGCTGCGGTTTATTTGGAGAGGAAGATACGGCCGTTCCACCGCCGGTTCCCGTCGCAAATGTTCCAGTTGTTGAGCCGGTCAATGTAGAGCCCGCCCCCATTATAATCCCGCCCGATACCCCGCAAGAATCACCCATTCCAATCATTGTCGAGCCGCTGGCTGAAACATTTTTTATTGACCCACCGGTGGGGTCAAATTTGGCGGTTGGTAGTACCGTTCAGCATGAGGTCTCAGATGGAGATTGGTTGATGCAGATTGCCCGCTGCTATGGAGCGTCATATTCGGCCGTTCGGAGGCAAAACAGCCACATTGTGAATGCCAATCGAATCTTGATCCAGCAAACAATCACTGTGCCCAACATCGGCAGTGAAGGCGCTGTGATGGGTGCGCCTTGTACCAATAGTTATACCGTACAGCCGGGTGACACCTGGCCTGGATTAGCCCAACAATTTGGCAGCCAAGCAGACATCTTGCGCAATATTAATCCTGGTTCGCTCGTGGCAGGCAAGCGTATCTTTGTGCCTAATCACCAACCAATATCGGCGTCCGTGCCTAAATTTAACCAGGACTTGATGTTCAATTATGATGGGAACCTGGCGATTTGGAAGGCTGAAAACGGCCGTTTGGAAATACTCCCCACGCCCAATTACTTAAGTGGATTTGTGGTAGACGGCAGCGGCCAAAAAATCCTGGCGCGTCAATATTCTGTGGAAACGGATTCCTTACAGCTGGTGCTCATTGACCGCGAGGCTAGGACCATCTCCCTTTTAGAGAGCAATCTGGCCACTTTGGCCATAGAAACAGACAGTCAACCGCTAACCAATGCCATGTTGCTCAGCGATAACGGCGAGTGGGGTGCTTACTTCTCACCCAATGAAATCGGATTCCGCCTCGTCACATTTAGAACCGACAATCCCCAGGCGCGCAATGTGCTTGAAATTACGCGGGATGTGGTTATGAAAAATGAGACGATGATTTTCAAAGGGGATACCAACGACAACTTCATTTGGAGTGACAGCAGCGGTACGTATCGCTTTGCCTACACCTTGGAAGGGGGCGAAAGATTGCTGCATGCCAATACGGTTTCTGAAGCACTTCCCTCAGACCTGCCAGTGCTGTTTCCCCTGGCATGGTCTCCACAAGGGCGTTTCCTATTAACGCAAGCCAGGACATTTGTTCAGAACCCTGGGCAGAACGCTGGTGGCGGACGAGGCATCCCGCACTTTGTATTGGACAATGAAACGGGTCAGATAATTGAAGTCCCAAACGCTGTTTCTTACCTGATTCAACCCTCGCTTACCTGGCGACAAGACGGCAGCTTGTTGGTATTGTCACCAGCGATAGGAGATGGCTCTACGCCAGGGGTTTCTGTTTATAAACCTGAAGTCGTTGATAATGGCTTAACCCTGAGTTTGCAATCAGAAAGGTCGTTAACCATTCCAGGTATCGCTGAAAACAGTGTGATTATCCGTTTTGAAGCACCGGCTTATCAAACGGGCAACGATGGCTTGCTAGTGGTCGTTTGGACGCAAGAAGCCGCTTTAAATGGCCTGTATCGTCTGTCAGCAGGCGATGCGCCCGCGCTGCAAACAGTTGAATTGTTCCCTGTTGAAGCCATTGACGAGACATTATTTACGCCAGACGGTAGCGGGATATTAAGAGATATGGTGGATCAGGAATCTGGCTTTCCTGATGTGCGTTTTATCAGTACCGATGGCTCACCAGATTTTTCACTGCTGTCCTGGCTGGGGTTCAAAATCGCCAATTTCAACTGGGTTCCTGCCAATTAGACAGAATTTGTTGTTTGCTACCGTAATTTGCTAAAACGTGCGTCAACCTTCCCTTGATGTCCAATTAGATTGGGGGAAGGGCACGTGAAACCAATATAGCAAACCGTATACTTTGCTGTTATCTCCCCCAACTGGGGGAGATAAATCTCCACTGGTCAGCCGATGTGACCACAACACATCCGTTGTATGATTACGGTACGCCCTAATATCAATTACAAACAGCGGCAAGTGATGGTCCACTATGTTACAAGATAGGTTTGGTGCGTAATGAATGGGGAGAAAATGGCGGCAACAGAACTTACCTTCCACAACAGAATAAAACTGCGGGTGCAGGCTCAAATATTTTTGGGGCGCACCCTCATCAGCACTTGTTTAGCCAGTCCTGGTGAAGTATGTGTCTTGACAGCAGAGACCGCCCGCTATGACATCTTTTTCAAAAACGGAGCCACCGGTCGGGAACTTGCTCGTAAGCTCAACAATGAGGCCGATAGTCTGACATTAAGCCAGCAAAACGGCCGTTACATCCTCACCTAAACAAGGAAAAAATGATTCTAACATTCAAAGATTGGCTCATTAACCAGCAATACCGTAAAGACCCCATTGGCGAACTGGCCCGCGTGCCAGACCTGCAAAATCCTGAAATCAAAGCCACCCGCCGCAAGCATGACGAGCATAAAAGCTGGGCCACGATCATCGTAAACATCGCTGCTGGCCCAGGAATTATTGATGTCTTCAATGAAGCCTGGCAAGAATTTCTGCTGGCAAAACAAGCGACCAAAAGCCCCCAAGAATAATCATGATACCTGGAGCGTTATTGAATGACCCGTGTATTTTTAGCCGATAGTCAGCCGGAAGTCCGTTCAGCTATGCGCCTGTTGTTGCAGGATCTAAACATGCAGATTGTAGGGGATGCGGCCGACTGGCCTACTGCGTTGTCGGAAGCTTTCGGCACACAACCTGATATGTTGGTCGTGGATTGGGACTTGATCCCGGACCATACCTCTCTCAAGGAACTGCGGGCGACTTGCCCGGCTGCTGTTGTTATTGTCCTCATCAGCCAGCTGGATGCGCGAAAGCAGGCGGCCCTTTCTGCTGGAGCCGACAGCTTTATTAGCAAGGGCGACACGCCGGAGCGGATAGCAGAGCGCCTGCAGACTGCTGCCGCGCACATTATTCAGCCATGATCTTATACATCACAAAACGAATAATTCTCAAGATAGGGCATTTACACCTTAGCATAAAGGAAAATTGCAGAGAAAATCGATAATTTCCATAGCGATTCTCAAAGGAAAAATATAATGCAAACCAAGCTAGCAAATATTCGGCAAAGATGGGATACAGCCAAACAGACGAAGTCGACGACCTTCTGGATTGCCGTCGGGGCAATTATCCTTACCTTGTTTCTAGGCTTTTCCCGGGGTGGTTGGATGCTGGGATCGAGCGCCCAGACGTTGGCTGACAGATCGGCACAAGACGCTGTTGTAGAGCGGCTGGCTCCAATTTGTGTGGCCCAGTTTAATCAGGATCCCCTCAGCAACGAGAAGCTAAGCGAGATGAAGGCTTTAACCACTTCCACTCGGCGTGCCAGCTATGTCAAAGATCAGGGATGGGCCACCATGCTGGGTGAGGCAGATCCTGACAATCGCGTTGCCATCGAATGTGCTCAGCAGCTCATGTTAATCGGTGAGTAAGTTCTGTGCCCTGCCAAAGCAACCCAAGCCAAAGACGTGAATCGGCGAGCGATCTGATCTGGAAAGGAAAGTTATATGAGAACAATTTATGGTCCCATCTATATCCTAAGACCTTTTGAACTAGGGATTCAGGAGACTCTGGGCAAGTACACCCGCTTTGTATTGCCAGGGCCGGGCGTTCAAATTCCGTTTGTACACATTACCCGTATTCGGGATATTCGCGAACACACAATGGATATCCAACCGCAATCAGTCATTACCAAAGACAACGTAGAAATCACTGTAGATGGGATTATGTGGGTGCGTCCCACCGCAGATGAAGTCTCCATTAAACGCACATTCTATAACATCGACGATTGGAAACGGGCGATCATTCAGTTGGCCATGACCAACCTGCGTCAGGAATTTGGCGATCTAACTTTAGATGAGAGCCTGGTGGCTCGTGAAACAATCGCATCCAACTTGCAGCAAATCTTGAACACATTCGCAGTGGAATGGGGGTTGACCGTAGGTAAGATTGAAATTCGCCTGATTGACCCACCTGAAGATATCAAAAAGGCAATGCATAAACAGAAAACGGCTGAGCAAGAACGTCGCTCAATGCGCCTGCTGGCAACCGGTGACTTCGAGGCGGCTGAACAACAAAAGCTGGCCATTATCCAGCGTGCTGAAGGGGAGCGCGAAGCTGTCATTCAAGTAGCCCAAGGCAAGGCTGAAGCCATCCGCCTGGTCAATGAAGCCGCCGAGAAATATTTCGTCGGCAACGCCCAAGCTCTCAAACAGTTGGAAATGATCGAAACTTCTTTGCGTGACAATGCCAAGATTGTCATTACGGAACACGGCATTAGCCCTACTCTGCTGCTCGGCAGCTTGCCGGTCACCGTATCTAGTGAAGAAAACGGCCGTACAGCACCTGTGCGTCCCTAGGTGCAATATGAGCAGCTGTGTGGGCAGGGCCAAACGAGATGTTTGCGATGTCTTCTCTGTAGGATGATATAATGAAGACAAAAAGCAAATTAAAGCGACGAGGTCCCGGTGTTAC
>CBDUOF010000391.1:0-5505 GCA_965368765.1 uncultured Anaerolineae bacterium
AACAAAAAAGGCGGCTCGCTGCTTGGGCCGCCTTTTTGAGTGTGAAGATTTTAAATTTGTTAGGGATAACTGGCGTATACGGCCGTTTCTCCCGTTTCGTTAAAGGTCAAGACGTTGTAGGGCTCTGGCGCGACGCCTGGTGTTTCCATACCGGGTGATCCGGCTGGCATCCCTGGCACCCCAATGCCCAGTACATCAGGTTTTTCGCTTAATAAGCGGCTGATCTCCGCTGCGGGAACATGTCCTTCGATGATATAGCCATCCACGACGGCCGTATGGCATGAGTAGAGCGCTGTTGGAACCTGATATTGGTTTTTTACCTCAACCAGATTTTGGACCCCTTTTTCCACCACGGTAAAACCGTTCTCTTCCAGGTGGGCGCTCCAATCGCCACAGCAGCCTCAGGTGGGCGATTTGAATACCGTGACAACGCCAGCCTCGCTGGAAACTGCCAATGGATCTTCAGTGCTGGATTGGCCACAAGAGACCAATCCTAAGGCAAGTAGCAAAATGATAAACAAACCACGTTTCATGGTGATCCTCCATAATTGTTAATCTTGCGATGTTTTTAGGCTTTTGAAGAAGCCTTAATAACTTACTGCGCTAGCATAGAGTCATGTATAAGAAATCCATATTGACATTAGTAAGGAATTCTTATGGATGAAAGTAATAGGCAAGGCACAAATAGGAGATTGAAACAGAAAAAGAGTTCTTGTGGTTTACCTTCAATGAGGCATTAATGACTTTTTTGGTCCGGTGGTTGAACAAAACAGGGAAACAACGATAATTAGCTACGACAAAAATAACGAAATGGATTGATTTATGAAGACACCAGCTGGAAAAGAGTGCCGATTTTACTACCAAAACTTTCATCGCGGCCATTCAGATCAGGAATGCCGCCTCATCATGGCTAATCCTCGCTCAGAAGAGTGGCGACCTGCAGACTGCAGTAACTGCCCCGTGCCAGAAATTTTGCTGGCTAACAACAATCCTAATCTGGTACTGGAAGCGACGATTGCCAAAGGTATTCTCGGGTTTAATCGGCGTGTGGAAGTGAAGGCGTTTTGCAGCAAGCACCTTGTTGACGTGCCCAAACCGCAAGTGGGTTGTCCCCACTGTGCCCGCGAAAAACCGGGCCTCCACGATCTCTTCTCTGACCTGGATAAGTAGTGCGAAGTTCTATCCGGATAGAATGAGGAGAATCTGTTCGATGAAGCTGCAGCGACACCCCCAAAATCCCATCTTATTGCCCGATCTGAGTTCAGATTGGGAATGTACCAATGTTTTTAATCCGGCTGTGATTTATCACAACGGCCTGTTCCACATGCATTACCGTGCTCAAGGACTAGATTGGGTGAGCCGGATTGGCTATGCCGTGAGTGAGGATGGCGTCCATTGGAATCGGCTGCGCCAGCCAGTGCTGTCCCCCATAGACGGTACTGATTCAAGAGGTGTTGAAGACCCCAGGGTGGTGTGGCTGGACGGCCGTTTCTACATGTGCTACACAGCTTATGGACGTGAGTTTACCGGCGACGGTGAACCCACTCACGCAGGGGGTGGCGTTTTACCCATGATTGCTGTTAGCGACAATTTGATCACCTGGGAGCGTCTGGGGCCAATTGTACGTGGTGAAGATAATAAGGATCATGTCCTGTTTCCCCGGAAAATAAACGGCCGTTACGCCGCCCTGCACCGTCGCTGGCCCAATGTCTGGATCGCCTATTCCGACGACCTCCTTACCTGGAACGAGGCGGATATGTCGTCTATTTACGGCCCTCGCCCGGACGAGCCGGATGCCTGGGACAGTAAGAGCGTCGGCAGCAACGGCGTTCCCATCGAGACAGAGCATGGCTGGCTGCTGCTCAATCACGGTTACAATGATGACCATATTTATAAGTTTGGCGTCTGTTTGGTCGACTTGGCTGATCCGACGCAGGTGATTGCCCGCCCCAAAGAAGCCATTTTTGAACCGGAAGAATCGTGGGAATTGCGTGGCGATGTGCCCATTGTGTTTTTTCTAACGCCAACCCCATCGTCAATAACAAAGTTTATGTCTACTACGGTGGCGGTGATCATGTGATTGGCTTGGCAACATGTCAGCTTGACGAATTACTAAACTTTGCTTTGCATGAATAATATGAGGGACGTAATGAAGCGATGCGAAAATATCACGTTTTGTCCTAATCTATTAAAAGACCAATGATAAATACAATACTGTTTGATCTCGACGACACCCTTCTAGGCAATAACATGGACAGCTTCTTGCCCGCTTATTTTGCTTTGCTCGGCGAGCATGCCTCACGGTACTTGCCACGCGATCAATTTATGGCAGCGCTGCAGACCGCGACTGATGCGGTGGTTAACAATGTTGATCCGACCTGTAGTAACCGAGAGGTGTTTTGGCACCATTTTGAGCAGTGTACCGGACTGGATACGAGAGAAGTGGAGCCGTACCTTAATCAGTTTTACGTCAATCAGTTTCATCAGTTAGAGGCGAAAACAGAGAAACGGCCGTTCGCCGCCAAATTGATCCACTATTGCCAAAATGCTGGTGTGGAAGTTGTGATTGCGACCAATCCATTATTCCCCCGCGTCGCCATTGAGGCGCGGCTTGCCTGGGCTGGGCTGCCCGTCGATCAGGTCAACTTTGCTCTGATAACGGCCTATGAGAATATGCACGCTGCCAAGCCGCAGGCCGCGTATTATGCTGAAATCCTGGCTGCGATTAATGGCGTGCCCGAAGAGGTATTGATGGTAGGAGACGATTGGGAGAACGACATTGCGCCCGCGGCGAGCCTGGGAATCCACACCTTTTGGCTGGCCCCGGCTGATACCCCACGACCCAGCAATTTAGCCACGTACCGCGGTACCTCGTTGCAGGATTTATATGTGCTGCTGGCCGCTGGCTGGCAACCGGCGGGTTGAGGCAGTGGCACCTGATTTCTTTGTGGTTTACTCAGGGAAAACGGGAGAATCGCTCTTTGTTAATTCAGAGAACTTTCCCGTTTTCACCAGCACAATATTCTTCACGTTTTTAGTGCCGTCGTAATAATTTTCGTAAGCAAAAGATAGGAAAATAGTACTGTTCCATTCGCGTTTTTTGTGCCTCAATTTCAAGATTGGCCCTCAATCGGGGCGAAGATTATGCTAGACAAGGCATAATTTTTACATAGGTTGAGTGGAGTTCCTTAAAGATGAACCTAAAATTGAAGAATTCTCGGCTTTTGGTTGAGATAATCCTCTTGTTAAGTGGATTATTTTTCGTTTCCGGATCAACACCTTATTTATTGGCCGCGACAATTAACGTGTCCAGCACGGTGGATGAGAACGATGGCAGCTGTAGTGATGGCGATTGTTCTTTGCGGGATGCGATCTTTACGGCCTTTCCCGGCGATACGATTTCAATTCCATCTGGCACTTACGTGCTGACACTGGGTGAATTGGTGATTTCCAAAAATCTCACCCTCTTCGGTGCTGGGCCTGCACCCCGTTTAGATGGCAATGCCGCTTCCCGAGTGCTGCGAGCAACGAACAACGTCGCATTAACCCTCAACAACCTTATTGTGACAAATGGCCAAGGTGTGGATGGTGGGGGGATTGCTACTTTTGGCAGCACTCTCAACCTGGTAAATAGCCAGATAACTGGGAACAGTGCCAGCAATAATGGCGGTGGGATTTATCTTGGTTCTTCCAGCACGATCGTACTGGACGGCGGAACAGTTGATCAGAACACGGCTGTGGGCGGCGGCGGCGGTATTTACAATATAGAGGGCACGCTCATTCAGACTGGTGGCGTTATTAAGGATAATGTTGCTGGTGCTGGTGGAGGTGTTTATGTAAACTTACCAGCGGCGAGCTTTATCCTGAACGGGGGCTTAGTGCAGCAAAACAGCAGCACTGCGCTGGAGTTTGGGGGCGGTGGGGTTTATGTAGCGCAGGGAACAGTCACCATAAACGGTGGACAAATCTTGAACAATGATGGGGTACGTGGCGGGGGCATCCAATCGGCCAATGGCAAGATTTTCCTGAATGGTGGCCTGATCAGCCAAAATCAGGCGCAATTTGGCGGCGGTGTCTACCTGACATTTCCAGGAGCGTTGCTCACACAAAGCGGTGGGGAAATTAGCCAAAACAGCTCGATAAGCAGTGATTTTGGCGGTGGCGGCGTTTACGGATTTCAGGGCAACATGATGTTGACCGGGGGCTTGATTCGTCAAAACACGGCCGTTTTCGATGGTGGTGGCATCAATATTCGGTTTGGTAACCTAACGGTAACTGGAGGCAGTATTGTAAATAATCAGGCTGGCAACCAGGGCGGCGGTATCTATGCTGATCAATCCATGCTCTCCATCGGCAATCTGCAGTTGGGGGAAAATTTGGCTCTTACAGGGGGAGGCCTGTATTTGAGATCGTCGGCGACCTTGACAATGACACAAACGGCCGTTTATTCCAATACGGCTACCCTGAACGGTGGTGGCCTGGTGCTGAACGGCAATGCACAGCTAACCAACGCCACAATCAGCAGCAACCAGGCCCAAAATAACGGCGGCGGTATTTGGTCAACTGCTGGTAATGCCACGTTAGAAAATATCACCCTTAGTCAAAATTCGGCCGTAAATGGAGGGGGTCTCTTCAAAAATGGTGAGTCCCCAATGAGCCTGCACAACAGTTTGCTGGCAGGAAATGTTGCCAGCACAGGGCCAAACTGCAGCGGCAGTTTTACCAGCAATGGCTACAATCTGATTCAAAATGGGGCATCTTGCACGCTGTCGGGCACCCTGACTGGCAATATTTTGGGGCAGAATCCGTTGCTGGAACCTCTTTCACTGAATTATGGCACAACCTTTATCTATCCATTAAATGTCGCCAGCCCGGCTATTGATACAGGGGATCCACTGGATTGCCCGGCCACCGATCAGCATGGGCAAACGCGACCTCTGGATGGCAAGTTGGATGGCACGATCATTTGCGACATTGGCGCATTTGAATATGGCATTCCGCTGCACATCGGTGATGTTTCTGTTATGGAGGGGAATAGTGGATCTACCCTGGCAAATTTCCCCGTGACGTTAGAATTTGCCGTCCCCGTTACCGTTACCGTGGCTTATGCCAGCAGCAATCAAAGTGCATTTGCCGGGTTGGATTATACGGCCGTATCCGGAACGCTTACCTTCAGCCCAGGAGAAGTCAACAAGACCATAGCCGTGCCAGTGCTGGGCGATCTTTTGGACGAGGAGAATGAAACCTATTTGGTTATCCTCAGCAATTCCACATTTGCTACTGTGACGGATGGTCAGGGAACCGGCACAATTATAGATAATGATCCGGTGCCAAGCCTGTCACTTGACGATGTAGAGGTAATAGAAGGGGACAGCGGCAGCAATTTGGCCAGCTTTACCGTGACATTGGCTGCGCCAAGCGGCAGAATCGTGCAGGTAAATTACGCAACAGATGATGGCAATGCGAAAGTTGGGATCGATTATACGGCCGTCTCTGGCACGCTCA
>CBDUOF010000392.1:0-5494 GCA_965368765.1 uncultured Anaerolineae bacterium
CTACCACGATCCCTGCTACCTCGGGCGGCATAACGGCATCATCGCGGAACCGCGTGACGCGCTTGCCAAAGCGGGAGCCACGCTGCTGGAAATGGACCGAAGTGGCTCAGATTCGTTCTGCTGCGGTGCAGGCGGCGCTCAATACTGGAAAGAAGAGGAACACGGCACGGAAGCCGTGAATATGAATCGGTTTGAAGAAGCGCAAAGCACCGGCGCCACCACCCTCGCCGTTGGCTGTCCCTTCTGCGCCACCATGATGGTGGATGCCAACCGCGAAAAGGGCGAACCGATGCAGGTTAAAGATGTGGCTCAGGTGGTTATGGAAGCGATGCAGTAAGGATTCATCCTTCCACAATTGGCTATGCTGGGCAAAACGGCCGTATCATGAAACCAGGTGATACGGCCGTTTCTCATACTCGCCAAAAAAGTCTAGCCAGAGTATCATCGACGCACTAAACTAATATGGAAGTTTTCGGAGACATCAGGCAGATATGCAGAAAATTAGTACGAAAATCATTTACACCATTCTACTTTTAGCCCTTCTTGCGGCCTGTGGTGGTGCGGAAACCTACACAGAAACCTTCGATGAGCCTGGCGCCTGGCGCGTAGAAAGCAGCGGCGACGTGGTGGGCGAAGTGCGCGATGGCGTTTTTGACTTCACCATCACCGCCGATGACCTCACCAGCTGGACGACGGCAGGACAGGAGTTTAGCGACGGCATCTTCTCGGTGGAAGCCACCCAAGTCACCGGGCCAGATAACAATGCCTACGGGCTGCTGTTCCGCGTGGATGATGAAAATGACAACTTTTACTCCTTCCAGATTTCAGGTGATGGGTTCATCTGGATTGGCCGCTATCGAGACGGTGGGGCAGCCGAGGCAGAGCCGATTGTGAATGATTGGTGGTTTGAATCACCGGTTATCAATCAGGGTAATGCCACGAACAAGCTATCCGTGCAGGCCGAAGGGCAAAATCTCATCTTTTTCGTGAACGACCAAGAAGTAGGGCGCGTGACAGATGATGCCTTCAGCAGCGGCGACATTGGCCTGATGGTCCGTACGTTGGGCATCGGTGGCGTTCAAGTTCATTTTGACAATGTGATGGTTACACCATTGCCAGACAGCTAACTGTTAACCTGACGTACCAACAAAAAAATAGTGCTGAATAAGGGCAAAACAGCCCCTTTATGTCTACTGTATGCGCGATCACGGTGTCATTCGCTATAATACGAGATGGATCAGCAACATACGGCCGTTTCCATCCCTCCCACAATGGCGGCGACCGTATCTTAACAATCAAAGAAACCTAGTTGCCTTACGCTATCTATACCCACGAATATAATGAGTCGATAGCGTTGGGAAACGGCCGTTTCCTTCCGTCATCAGTAGCACAAGGAGTTCCCACAAACCCATGCTAGATACAAAACAGGAGATCGAATCAGAGTTAACCAGTGGCGGTGAAAACCAAAATATTTATATAAGCACCGCCGAAATCCTAAGAGATTACACCCTCGCCAATGAAAGCCGCAACGCCAGCCTCATAGGTCGGCGCGAAGTCCTCAGCGGTAAAGGAAAATTCGGCATATTTGGGGATGGTAAAGAAGTCGCCCAGCTGGCAATGGCCAAAGCGTTCAAAAAAGGTGACTTCCGATCCGGCTATTACCGCGATCAAACCTTTATGTTTGCCACCGGGGCCAGCACCATCAAACAATTCTTTGCCCAACTGTATGCCATCGCCGACGTCTCATTAGAGCCAAGTTCCGCCGGTCGGCAGATGAATGCCCATTTTGCCACCCGCAGCCTCCACCCAGACGGCCGTTGGCGTGATCTCACCAAACAGTTCAACTCATCGGCCGATATTTCTCCCACCGGCAGCCAAATGCCTCGGCTGGTTGGTCTCGGGTATGCTTCCAGGCTCTATCGTGAACTTGCAGAGCTACAGCACCTCAAACAATTTTCAGACAATGGCAACGAAGTTGCCTTTGGTACAATTGGCAACGCCAGCTGTGCCGAAGGGCTGTTTTGGGAATCTATCAACGCCATTGGCGTTTTAAAAGCCCCCGTTGTCCTCTCCATTTGGGATGATGGCTACGGCATTTCTGTCCCCAACGAGTACCAAATCACAAAATCCAATCTGTCTGAACTGCTAAAAGGATTCCAGCGGGAGCCAGATAGCGATCAGGGCTTTGATATTTACACTGTAAAGGGATGGGATTACATGACACTGGTGGAAACGTATCAAAAAGCGGCCAATAATGCTCGCCGCCATCACGTTCCCGCCATTATTCACGTTATCGAGATGACCCAACCGCAAGGGCATTCGACTTCCGGCAGCCACGAGCGCTATAAATCTTCAGAGCGTTTAACGTTTGAAGAAGAATTCGACTGCATTCTCAGAATGCGCCAATGGATCATTGAGCAGCGCATTGCCAAACCAGGCGAACTGGATCAAATTGAGCGAAATACACGCAAATCGGTTGAAAACATCCGCACAAAATTGTGGAAATCCTTTTCGCTGCCCATCTACAAGGAACGACAGGAAGTCGCAAACATCATCGAAGAAATAGAAGCACACTCTGCCAAACAGGCTGAGCTGGCCAGATTGCGCCACAAGCTCATGGAAAAGAAATCCCCCTTCCGTCGCGACAACATGGAAGCGATTCGAGATGTGCTGCTGCTGGTTCGAGACGAAAAGTTACCGGCAATTCAGAAGCTGGTGCAGTGGCGCACCAATCAAATTGCCATAAGCAGGGAGCGGTACGGCTCTCACCTGTACAGCCAATCGGCCAAAGCGTATGCCCGCGTGCCAGAGATTGCGCCAATTTACACGGCCGATTCTATAAAGCTCAAGGGATATGAGGTACTTAACCGCACCTTTGACGCCATTTTGGGGCGTGATCCGCGGGTCGTTGCCTTTGGTGAAGATGTTGGTCAGCTTGGTGGCGTGAATCAGTCAATGGCCGGGATGCAGGCAAAATATGGTGAACTGCGCGTGTCGGATACAGGCATTCGCGAAGCGACCATCCTGGGGCAGGCGATTGGGTTGGCGCTAAGGGGCCTACGGCCGTTTGCCGAAATTCAGTACCTCGATTATTTACCCTACGCCCTGCAAATTATGTCTGATGATTTGGCGACAACGCAGTGGCGCACCCGTGGCGGCCAAAAAGCGCCCGTGATCGTGCGCACCCGCGGCCACAGGCTGGAAGGGGTTTGGCATGGCGGGTCACCGATGGGGGCGGTGGTGCATATGCTGCGCGGCATTCATGTGCTGGTACCACGCAACATGGTGCAGGCGGCGGGGTTTTACAACACGCTAATGAAAACCGATGAGCCAGCCCTGGTCATTGAAGTCCTCAGCGGCTACAGATTGAAAGAAATAGTGCCGGATAACCTTACCGAATTTACGATTCCGTTGGGCGTGCCCGAACTACTGCGCGAAGGGGAAGATATTACAATTGTGACCTACGGGGCAACGGTCTCCGTGGCTGCACGTGCGGCCGACCTGCTGGCAAAGGTAGGCATCTCGGTTGAGTTGATCGACGTACGCTCTCTGCTGCCATTTGACGTAAACGGCCGTATTCTGCAATCCTTGCAGAAAACCAGCCGCATTCTCTTCCTGGATGAAGATGTCCCTGGCGGCGCCACCGCCTACATGATGCAAGAAGTCATCGAAAAGCAGGGTGGCTTTCATTGGCTAGATAGTGAACCCCGTACGCTTGCAGCGCAGGAACATCGTCCGGCCTATGGGTCTGACGGCAATTATTTTTCAAAGCCCAATGCGGAAGATGTGTTTGAAGCAGTGTACGAGCTCATGAACGAGGTCGATCCGGCCACTTATCCGATTTTTTACCGATAAAAATTACCAATTACCCAATTGCTTTTTGTAATTAGTAATTCAGTAATTGGTAATTGGGTAATTACCGATGAGGAGTCAATGGCAACAACAGTAATCATGCCTGAAATGGGCGAAGGCGTTATGGAAGGAACCGTTTCCCGCTGGCTCAAGCAGGTCGGCGAGGCGGTGGATCAGTATGAACCCCTGCTGGAAATTGAAACCGACAAGGTGACGACAGAAGCCACGGCCGAAGAAGCCGGGACGCTGCTGGAAATCTTGATTCCTGAAGGGGAAACGGTCGATGTCGGCACGGTTTTGGCTTACATTGGCCAACCGGGCGAAGCACCACCCCAAAACGGACAAGCCCCTGCGGCCAAGCCAGCGGCTCAGACGGCCCCTGAACCGCTTCAAGATACGCCAACGGTCACGGCGCGCCCTGCACCGTCATCACCCTCACAGACCGGTCGCAAGCCTCAGCCCTACACGGGACGCATTAGCCCGGTTGTAGGCCGCATTGCCGGTGAGCATGAGGTCGATTTGAGCTTGGTGGTGGGTACGGGGCGAGACGGCCGTATCACCAAAAACGACATCCTGGCCTATATCGAACAGCGTGAGACCCACCCTGCCCCGCATTTGGATACCACGCCTGCCCCACAAGTCACCACGCCGCAAACCGCCACTCCCCCGCCGACAGCGGGCGAAATTGTCCCGCTCAGCAACATGCGCCGCGCCATTGCCGAACACATGGTGCGCAGCGTGCAAACCAGCCCGCACGTCACCACCGTGTTTGAGTTCGACTTTACGGCCGTTGCCCGCCACCGCGCGGCGCACAAAGCCCAATTCGCCCGCGATGGCGTTAATCTTACCTTCACTGCCTACCTTGTCGCAGCGACCGTGGAGGCGCTTAAGCAACATCCCATGGTCAACAGCACCTGGACAGAAGCAGGGGTTGAACTCAAGCGGGAAATCAACGTGGGCATGGCCACTGCCATTGACGACGGGCTGATTGTGCCCGTCATCAAAGGGGCCGATGGCCTGAATTTGCTCGGCCTGGCCCGCACCATCAACGATCTGGCTGAACGCGCCCGTCGCAAGCAGCTCCAACCGAGCGAGGTACAGGGCGGCACGTTCTCCATCACGAATCATGGCACTTCAGGCAGCCTGTTTGCCACGCCCATCATCAATCAGCCGCAGTGCGGCATTTTGGGCGTGGGCAAAATTGAGAAGCGTGTCAAGGTGATCGATGATGCCATTGCCATACGGCCGTTGGCCTACGTCAGCTTCACCTTCGATCACCGCATTCTGGATGGCAAAACGGCCGATGATTTTGTCAGCAGTATCAAGCAGGCGGTAGAAAAGTGGCAGTAGTTTAACCGTCGTTGCGAATATTAATTATGTAGCCACCTGTGCGTTTGCACAGGTGGCTTTTTTTGTTAACGGCCGTTTCTCACTAATCGTCCAAAAATCTACAAAATTTCTGAAATGATCAATTTTATTGTGGGTGATCTAACAATAATCAATAAAATTGTTGACAATATTGATCTGTTTCATTATTATTCTTCGTGTCCGCATAAGGATTCTTAAGCAATCAATCAATTTCTCAATTGTTGAAGGAACTCTTGATGAGTAATAACAATAAACCATTACGGCCGTTTTTCAT
>CBDUOF010000393.1:0-5467 GCA_965368765.1 uncultured Anaerolineae bacterium
ACGATGCGTAGGCTGTACAGGCTGTTGCTAATTTGGCTAACTGTGAGGTCATCAATAATGAGGTCCGGGTAGGTAAACGGCCGTAAATAATCATTCATTCCAACCGGCAAGAAGAGCTGTGCCAACCCGATATACGCATCGGCCGTTCCGATATGGTAGTCGGCGTCGGCATCCTCCAGAGCAGACGGTGAAAAGCCGCTGACCGTAAATGTTTGCTCCGGCTCGCCGGGGAAAGCAATTCTTTCGCAGGTGTAGGTGGTAGCGGCACCAGGCGACAGGTCGGCGAGGGCTCTGGAGCAGGACGTGGGTATTCCAGACGGCTTGTCGCCGTCCCGGCCGATGGTCACCGGGGTTGTATTGACCGAGAGATTGGTGAGGGTGTCGCTGATAAGATGATTTGTGACCGTTAAGGTAAAGGTGACGGGCGTGGTCTCTGGCACGATGACATAATTTGGCTGAACTTGAATCTCGACCAAGCTTTTGGCGTTGATGGTAGTGCTGTCGACGGCCGTTACAGCCAAACTGTTGATCGTTGCCGACGCGGTCATTGTGTAGGTTTTGTCTATGGCAAGCGCCGTCGATTGACATTGATATTGATAGCTTTCGTAACCCATCAGGTCTGGGAGCGTGCCTGTTGTTTTGTTACAGAATAGAAAGTCGGGCGACGTGACGGAAATGCCGCTAACCGGTTCACTATCTGTATTGGTGAGTGTCACTGTGAGGTCGGCAGTGGTATTGGCTGCTATCTGCTGACTGTCTGGTGAAATTTCCAGCGTCAGCCCATTGACGCTATCGAGCACCATGTAGGCGACCTCGGAAACGGCCGTGCTGCCATCTAGCGTTGCTGCAACATCAAAGACAACCTCCGTATTCTCGGAAATATTGGGCGTCCAGCACGTAAATGAGGTGCTTGTGCCGCCCGCGAGATCGGCTAGCTGACCAGCGGTGCGAAAACAGTCAGAAAAGGAGGCATCACGTGGTGAAACAGAGATATCTGATAAATCATACGTGCCGCGATTGGCGATGTAGAGGGTTAGCAGAGCAGAATCTTCGAAGGGTATGGCCATCAATTCAGTGCCAAAGTTTGCCGACAGATGCTCGACATGAATCAAAACAGGCACGGCGTCCGATATGCTGCTGTTGCCATCGGTAGCCTGTGCGTTGATGGTGATCGCCTCATCGATTTCAATATTTAAAGCGTATTCAGTGCAGGTAAAACTGTATGATTCACCAATGCCCAGCACAAGCGGTGTGCCAGGGAAAGCGAACGGATCATAAATGGGACTTTGCCGACATGGCATAACATCTGCGCCAATAACAAAGTTGGTTAAAGAAATAGGCCCTGTGTTTGTAATGCCGATTGTTAAAGACGCGCTGCCACCGGGAAAGATGGCTTGTTCAGCCGGGGTCACGGTAAACTCGAGTGCTGACTGTGCCTTGATGTGTTGGGGGAAGAGGAATAGCAAGTAGAGCAGGGCAATGCCACCCAGCAGCACAGGGATCATAAGCCAGGCCAGCTTTCTTGGTTTTTGGGAAATCATGTATGTCTTCTCCAAGTTATTGGTTCAGGCTTTGATTGCTTAACAACGTTTCCAGCGCTTCCAGCCGACTCAATATCTCACTATTTTGTCGCTGAAGCCGCTGGTTTTCGGTTGTTAGCTGAGCGATTGAGTCATTTTGGGCCTCTATTTGCTGGTTCAGCGCCTGAATGGCAACCAGGGCCACGCCGCCGCTATCGATCGATGAGATGTGCTGGTCATCTACGCCGACGCCAAAGGCTGCATAAAAATCCTGAGCGGTTGGGCCAATGTGGGGCGAATTGGGGTCAGAAATATAGTTCCAGGCAGTAATGTCTAGCTCCATGAGGCGGGTGAGGATTTCCTGTGGAGAAACGGCCGTAAAATTCTCCTTCATGTTCACGTCAGATACCTGATTCACCACGCCTTCAACGGTCACATTGCCATTCACGTGCAGGCGTTCGGTGGGATTTATGGTCCCAATACCCACATTGCCGCCCGCCATGATGCGGAACGGACTATTTCCTGCTGTCAAATCATCTATGCTGAAATAGTTTTGGCCCCCGTTGGTGTAATCGTTGATGGAAATGCGCCAGTCATTTGAAGGAAACGAAGCTGATGACGAAGTATCCCAAAAGTGGATTCTTACATTGTTTTCCTTCAGACGTACGGTGTCATAGCTAAAATTCTCGCCGTTCACACAGTCGTTGCCGACGCACTGGCTGTAGGCAACAATTAAGTCATCATTGATGACCTGATCCGCCGGGGCAGCCGGCGCATTTGGTTGCGGATCGTTGTCTTGTCCCAGAGCCGTAAATGTAACAAACGAGATGAGAAAAATGACGAGTGAGGCAACAAGAAAGAAGCGTTTTGAAATCATGGGGAAAATCTCCTGACGGTTTGGGTTTTTGGGGGACGGCTAATTGTCCATTCAAAAGAGTGTCTTGAAGGTGAATTGTGTACCTTTTGGTCGGGCTGAGGTAGGTGATATATGTAATGGTGCAATGGTCATATCCGGCCACTTTTGCTAACCATTTGTATTGCCACTTGACAGCAAAAGGATATCTTCTAAAATATAAAAGATATATGAAAGTGGACAAGCGAATGAATATTTTGACACGAACAGAAGAAATGATATTACTCGCAGTGCACCGGCTGGGCGATCAGGCTTATGGGGTGACGATTCGCGAGGAACTTGAACAGCTTATAGGAAAATCATATTCAGTCGGGGCGATTTACGGGCCGCTGGACCGCATGGCTGAACGAGGCTGGCTGATGACAAGCACCGGATCGCCAACGGCCGTTCGCGGCGGGCGCGCCAAGCGATTTTATGAGCTCACCCCGGCAGGTATCAAGGCACTGCTGGCCGCCAGGCAGCTTCACGAAAAGCTGTGGTCTGGCCTGGGCAATTTGGGTCTGGAAGGTGGCGCATGAGTCGGAACTCAGTGCCGCCTACTCTGGCAGAAAGCGTGCTGCACTGGTTGGGCGTGCCAGAATTCATCATTGGGGATTTTGCGGAAGGGTTCGAACAAGTGGCGTTGAGAAACGGCCGTTTCTCAGCCAACATCTGGTATTGGCAGCAAATTATTCTCTCGGCACCTGCCTTGTGCCAAAGGAGATGGCAAACCATTATGAAAACCTTAACCAAACGAGACAAACAACTATTCTTATTGGGGTTACTTTCACTGATTCCAGCATTTTTAGTCGGCGTGACCGGCAGCTTGCATTCGCTATTTGGCTTTTCTGCGCCGATGAACAGGATGTTCGACTTTTTGTACAGCAGCCCACTGCTCGCCTGGATTGTTCATCCGGCGGTAATTCTAGGCGGATTGGCCATGGCCTTTATCTTGAACGCCTTGCCTGTTTTGCAAATCAGCCTGCGCAATCAAGATAAGGCGCTGGTCGGCACCATTAGCCTGCGCAAGGGATATTGGCTGCATCTGGGCGTGTTGGCAACGGCCGTGCTATTTGGGCTTATCATTTTCATTTACCTGCTGGTCGAAAATCTTTAACTTTTCCACTTGACTCTCCCCTTGGGGCAGGGTGTATTATCCTATCAGTTCTGGCCAGAACCATTTACCAAAGTTTTAGTTAGGAGTGATAGATGCTTAAGATCGGGGATTTTGCCAAAGAAGCCCAGGTCACAGTCAAAACGTTGCGGCACTATGCCAAGATTGGCTTGTTGAAGCCGGTCTGGATCGATCGGTTTACGGCGTATCGTTACTATTCGCGAGAGCAGTTGTCTCGGCTCAACCGGATATTGGCACTCAAGGATTTAGGCTTTACGCTGGAGCAAATCGGCCAAATCTTGCAGCAAGCGTTGACCGTGGATGAACTGCGTGGCATGTTGCGGTTAAAGCATGCTGAGCTGGCCCAGCACATCCGTGAGGAGCAGGCGAGATTAAACCGCATCGAAGATCGGCTGCACCGCATTGAGCAGGCAGATGACGCCTTGTTAAGCCTTGTCACCCAACCCAAGGAGAAATTAGAAATGGAACCTGAAATTAAAACATTCCCCGCCTTTACGGCCGTTGGGCTGATGTATCAAGGGACGATGGAACCCAACGAGATCCCCCAACTTTGGAACGTGCTCAACTCGCGCAGTGCGGAAATTGAACAAAAATCTGGTGTGGCCTATGGTTTATGCGGTGAGGTAGAAGAAAACGGCCGTTTTCCTTATTTGGCTGGCTACGGAGTCAAAAAAGTCACCAGCCTGCCACCCGGCATGGAACGTTGGGACGTGCCAGAACAAAAATACGCGGTGTTTCCCTGCACCCTAAAGACCATCCGCCAAACGTACCAGCACATTTTTGAAACGTGGTTCCCCAATTCAGCTTATGAAAAAGGGAATGGCACCGATTTTGAGTTTTACAGTGAAAACTTTGATCCAGTAAGTGGCGAGGGGATGGCGATTTATATGCCGATCAAGTAACAAAATTGATTTCAATGAGAAACGGCCGTTCCCACCCAGGAACAGCCGTTTTTTGCTTTCAGGCTCTCAGCGTTTAGCCAATCCATTGAGAAAGCCGACAAAAGTCGTCGGCATGCTGTGCCAAAATGTATATGATGGGATCATTGATTATTTAGCCGCATCCTGGCGCGATTTAGGCAGTTGTAACCTAATAAATGTGCAGATGCGATTGCCAGCGAAATAACGGTTACGGAGTGGACGATATGATTCCCTACATGATTATGACTTTTTTCTACTTTCTGATTGCCATTGTATTTGCCCTGGAAGCCTCTTTTATCAGCTGGCAAATTTTCCCTTGGTTTAATGGGATGGTGTGGCTACGGGTACATTTTATTACGTTGGGGGTGTTATCCCAGGTAGTTTTTGGCGTAATGCCACTGCTATCGGCTAAATTTTATGGCGTTCCCCAACCCAAAATGCGTTGGGATATTTGGGCAGCGCTAAATGCCGGCATTGTGCTGCTGCTGATTGGCATTCCGATGGTCAGCAGGGTGCCGATTATTGCTGGTGGTACGCTGGCTTTCCTAGCCACGACCCTGCTGCTATTACAGTTGGCTGGCATTCGGGGGCAGTCTGAAAAAGTAGTGACCATCTCAAACGGCCGTAACTTTTATATCGCCGGTTTATTCTTCTTCCTGATTGGCATTCTGGTGGGCACAGGCTTGTTCACGGGCTGGTCGGGGCCGTTGGGAATCGCAGGCGATATGGGCGAGGTGCATATCCATGCCAATAACTGGGGCTTTATGTCGCTGGTGTTTGCCGGGTTCTTTGTCGATTTGTATCCAATTTGGGCGAAACGGTCGTTAGCAAACCAAAAAGCCATCACGCCTGTTTTCTGGATGATGTCCGCTGGTGCGTTGTTCCTGGTATTGAGCCCCTGGCTTGCCAGCCAAACGTTGGCCGTCCCCGGCGCGATTTTGCACACGGCCGCCACGATATGGCTGCTGGTCATCGCCATTAAGCCACTACGCGGCGACAA
>CBDUOF010000394.1:0-5421 GCA_965368765.1 uncultured Anaerolineae bacterium
TTTTATGCTCATTCTCGCATTTGTCGCCTGTAGCCGACAGGGTGAAGCTGTTGCTGTCACGCGGGTTGTGCAGGTTACCGCCAGCCCCGCACCAGAAAATGAGAGAGTAACGGCCGTTGTCCCGATGGATCTATTTTTAAGAGCAACGGAGGTGATGCGGATCGTTACCGAAGTTCAAATCATACCGCTAGAAACTCCCTCACCCCCTGAGCCCAAATGGAACAAACCCTTGCTGGCCAGTCAGAGGTTTGGGATGCGTACGCCTCGCCCAATCATCCGCTGCATCCACCAGATGCCGCCCAATGGCCCTACGATGTAACCGCCGCGAATGCGCTGCTGGACGAGGTAAATTTTCTGGACAGTGACGGCGACGGTATTCGTGAAGACCCGACCACTGGCACGCCGTTCGCTATTGATCTGATTACCAGCTCTGTCGGGACGTTTAGGCAGGAGATTGCAGACAGCATCGCCCAAAATTGGCTCGATTGTGGTGTACAGGTCAACCGAGTCGATTTGCCTGCCTTTGAACTTTTTGCCGATGGGCCAGACGCTCCCTTGTTTGGTCGCCAATTTGACGTGGCTCTATTTGCCTGGATTAGCGGCACAGAACCCCCTTGCCAACAATGGTCAACCAACAACATTTTTGGACTCGATGCAGTTCCCCTTGATCTGAGAGGCAATGCCAATGCCACTGGTTGGTCGAACGAAGCATTTGACGCGGCTTGCCAGCAGGTGCAGCAAGCGGTTTGGGGATCGCCAGAGTACGTAGACGTAGCGGGCCATCAAGAGGCGTGGCGCATTTTTGTCCAGGAGCTACCCGCCATGCCGTTGTTCCCACGGCTCAAGATCGGTGTGGCACGACCGGACGTAGCAAACTTTGGTGTCGATGCGACGCAGCGTTCTGAACTGTGGAATTTATTTGAGATTGATTTAGTACGGGAATAATTTTGTGAGTTTTGAAGTATGGCGTAAATGCTCGTATCTTGAAGTTTTCGCTTTGATTATCGATTGCGTATTTCGTATGCCGTGACGCATGTCAACTCAAGCCGAATACGAAATACGCAATACGCTTTATTCAATGTCTTCCAAGGGGGCCGTGAAGCTGAGATAATCAAGGCGTGTGACTCTGTCGGCGACCAGTGAGACAAAAAATTCCTGGCCAACGTTGTTGCGCACAACGACAAGGCGATTGACACCTTCGGGCAGATTGTTGAGCAGAAAACGGCCGTTTTCATCCGTGGTGGTGCTGATGGTTGGCGCCTCTGCGGAAAAAATGAGCGCATGTGCCAGAGGGCGGTTCTCTCCGTCGATGACGATTCCTTCGGCAGCGCTGTTGTTTTTTAAGAGAACGGTTGCCACATCGGCCCGTATAAAGACATACAGATTTAGCCCCACTGCTAAAAAGAGCGTGATGCCAATGAGAATCCGGAAGATGAACGGCCGTTTGCTCTCCTGGGCGCGTGGTAGGCCGTCTGGTCGATATTCAACTTTGGGACTGTTTACAAATTTCATTAGCTATCCTTCAAATTTTCTTGGCGCAAAATTTCTTTGCAGAATGGCCGCAGCGGCTAGGTCAATAACCAGAAACCGTTTGGCAAAGAGGCCGATAAAGGGTTCTCGGCTCCTGTTAGCAAACCTAGTGAGATTGCACTGTAAAGTTATCAAAGCACGCCTGGCTGCTGCTCCAGGTGCGAAGCCCCGCGCTCCCTTCCGTATATGAGTTGTCTTGAGCTACCAGAATCTCTTCGCCGTCAATCGATGTGGTAAAGGTATCACCCTTGACATCCACCTGGATCTGGCGGTCTGAGTTGTGCCAATTGAACCCTGCTGGCGGCGTAGCTGTGGCAAATGGGGGCCAAAGCTCATAGCCATTGACCCATTTGCGCATGATGAACTGTCCGCCGCGATAGCCGGGATCATATTGAAACGTGTATCCTTCTAAACGGCCGTTTTCGTTTTCGCTGGCCCGGAAAAAGACGCCGTACCCGTTGCCCGATGATAGATTGGCATCAGTTGAGATTGTGTAGTCTGACCCCTGGCTGCCCTCGGCCAAAATGAGATCCCCGCCTCGGCCGGTGTGGCACATTTGCGGATCTTCATCATCAGTAAAGGTCCAGTTATCATCATGGCCATAAAAGGAGCGCCATTTGCCAGGCCCACTGGAGAAGTTGTCAGAAAAGAGTGTGTTGTTACAAGCCGCTTCGGCACCGACCCCTTCGGCCACCTGGCAAACCACATCCCCAATCTGCACGCCAAGCAGCGAAAGGATGGCAACGGCCGTCAGGGAAACGGCCGTTATGAGCAAGCCATATTCTGCCAAACCCTGCCCATTTTCATCTGAAACCGTCGGTTTATTTATTGTCATTTAAATTACCCTCGCACCAAAGAGAAGCGAGACTTCTGCTTACGCTGCGCTGCGGCAAATAGCTGTAAACGATCATTTAAGCGATGCCATGCGCTACTAGGCGACGCCGGGGCGATGTTTTGGTTTGTCTCTTTGCTAAGCCGAAAAGAAAAATCTTCCAGCAGTTCTGATATTGGGTCTTCAGGATGTTCGTGCAACAGCGGAATCCCCCGATTGATGGCATTGACAAAGCGCTTGTCAGCATACGGAATGACAAGCTGAATCGGTGCGTGTAGCGCACTTTCAATTGCTGAATGCGCCAGACCATCCCGTTCAAATGTCCAGTTCAACACGATTTTTATTTTTTCTTCCGGATAGTTAAGCTGCTTATACGTCTCCAAGGCGATAGAAGCGGCCCGAATTGAGGCTATCTCGGGGGAAATGACCAGCAAAATGATATCTGCAGCTTCCAGCGCTTCCAGCGTAAAGGAACTAAAATCGTGCGGTAAGTCGGCCACAATATATTCATAACGACTTTTCAGCAACTTCAACGCTACCTCAAAATGCTCAGAGGTAACGCCCTCAGCATCGGTGGGCATTTTGGGGGAGGCAATGATGTGCAATCCGCTGTCATGCTGCCGGGTAATGGCTGCCAATGTGTTAAGGTCTAATTCTTCGGATGGTATATTGCCCAAGTCTGCCCAGGTGCGCTTAAGCGACATATTGAGCATGAGGGCTTGCTGACCGGCGTTAGGAACCATGTCCAATAGCAGCGTCGGGTTTTTCCATAGGGCGTTCAGCCCAACGGCCAGATTCGTGGTCACGGTGGAGGTGCCAATACCCCCGCGCAGGCTGTGAACAGCAATAACCCGGGCCTGGTCGCTCTTTTGCAGCATTTGTGATTGGGCCGCTTCCAGTGCCTTGGCGCGGCGCAGCAAGACGGTAAGCCGGGCGGCTAACTCAGCGGCGGCGAAAGGTTTACATAAATAATCGTCAGCGCCAGCCTCAAAAGCGGCCAATTTTTCTTGGAGATCTGATTCACCTGTCAAAACCAGAATAGGAATATGGGTTAGCTCCGGTTCCCGCCGCAAGCGACGTGTTACCTCAAAGCCATCAATGCCTGGCATCATTTTGTCTACAATAACCGCATCCGGGCGAATGGATTTGATTCGCTCCAGGGCTTCCAGACCATCCTCGGTTTCTATCACTTCATAATTTAGATCAGTCAGTGCTTTTTTGACTACTTTGCGGATTAATCTATCGTCGTCAATTACCAGAACTCTAACCATCATTTTCCTCTTGTATTTACAAGCATACAGTTTTCCTGGGCAGGCCTTTTAATAAAAATATTATAAAATAGGTGGTGGAATGTTTCAGTCACCAGACAGTACCATCCACGGGGTCTAGGTGGATCGCGTTAGTCCTATGACCTGGGTGCTAGGTTGGTATGGAGGGTGGCTAAATCAGGGGTTGGCGGATGGGAGCGAAGGAGTGGCGATGCTCATGGCAGGGGCCGTGTCGGGCAATGGCATCACGGTGCTGGGCGGTTCCGTACCCTTTGTGTTGAGCGAATCCGTAGAGGGGAAACTGGCTATCTAATGCAACCATCAGCCGATCGCGGGTGACTTTGGCCAGGATGGAAGCGGCGGCGATGCTAAGGCTTTTGCCATCACCGCGCACAATCGCTTCTTGCGGAATGTTTAGGTTAGGCAGGTGAATACGGCCGTCTATCAGCAAAAATTGCGGCCTGGGGGTTAGGTGAGAAACGGCCGTTTGCATGGCTAATTTGTTGGCGGGCATAATACCAATTTCATCTATGGTGGCGGCAGGCTGGTGCGCGATAGCAAAAGAGGTTGCGTATTGCTTAATGCGTAAGAAAAGGGTTTCGCGGGTGCTTGGAGAAAGTTTCTTGGAGTCGTTAACGCCCTTGAGGAGTGCCTCGATTTGGTCGTTTAGGGGTAAGATAACAGCGGCGGCGACAACAGGGCCAGCCAGTGCACCCCGTCCGGCTTCATCAATTCCGGCGATGAGGCTGACCTGGTGTTTTTGAGAGACGGCCGTTTCCAGCGAGAGTGAAACCATTGAATTTGTCGTTTACAGTTTACGATGGGCTGGTGACCGCCACTGACAAATCGTAAATTATTTTGGGGTGGGGTGCGGTTTGCCGGCGGCCTGTAATTTTGCTTGCCGCACATAAACGCCGGTGAGCAGATTCCAGCGAATTCGCACCGCTTCCCAAACGTTCTTGAGGTAATCCAGCTTGGTTACGTGGGTTCCGGCCGCGTCTTGCCAATCGGCCGGAATTATATTGATTTTATAGCCAAGACGTCGCGCCAGCGCCAGTGCCTCATCGTCGTAGCTCCAGCCGTTCATTTGAGCCACCGAAAATATTTTGGCTGCCGCCTGAGCCGAAAATGCCTTGAAGCCACAGCGTGTGTCCCAAATGCCGGGTACCACTAGTAGCTGAATGAGAAGATTGCCGGCATTGCCCAGAAATCGCTTGTGAAACGGCTGTGGCGTTGCCTGTTGCGCTCCGGCGGCATCCTTGCCGTCGCGGGAACAAATGACAACGTCGGCCCCCTGATCAAACAGCGGCTTCATTTGGTCGAAGTGGTGCATGTCGGTGGAATTGTCGGCGTCGCTGAATAAGCGAATCTCCCCTCGTGCAGCCAACATCCCCTGGCGTACAGTCGCTCCTTTTCCCATATTTTGCTTGCGGTCAATCCAGCGGATATGCTCTTTGCCCTCGGCAAACGATTCGACAACGCCAAGGGTATTGTCCGTCACCCCGTCCAGCACAATGAGCAGTTCCCAAGTGTAAAGTTGTGCAGCAAGATAGCTGTAAACGGCCGTTAGCGTTTGGCCGATGCGGTTTTCCTCGTTGTAGGCGGGGATAATCACGGAAAGGTATGGTTTCATGGTCTCTTCCTGTTGCTTCTTATTCATCAGGGGAGCAATGTTACCTGTCCGCTGGTTGATCGTCAACCGACGTGAGGAGGGCCGTAAGGGAATCGTCGGAAACCCGTCGCAGAGCCTGCACCTGGCGGCGCTTGGGCCACATTTTGAAGATGCCAAAC
>CBDUOF010000395.1:0-5418 GCA_965368765.1 uncultured Anaerolineae bacterium
AGCAGCTGTCAGGTTTGCTTCGGCCAGTGCAATCTCATCCGAATCGGCTTCCCAGTTTAGCAAATCATCCAGGTCAGCTTGCGCCTGATCTAGGCCAATTTGTGCCTGGGCCACACTAATCTCATCGTAGCTCACGCCGGTTGCCGTCACCGATGCGTCTGTTTGCATGGCAGCCTGCTGATACTGCAACTGCGCATTGACAAGTGCCTGCTGTGCATCGGTATCATCAATGATAGCCAGCACGTCGCCAGCAGCGACTTCACTGCCCACGCCCACAAGCAATTCCGTCAGGGTGCCGCCGGTGCTAAAGCCCAATGACAACTCATCAGCCGCAATAATGCTCCCTGCCCCGGTCGCGGACACGACGATATCACCAACGCGCGCAACGGCCGTTTGCACCGCACTCTCTTCTTCCTCTTGGGCAGTTACCGTCGTCAGATTCTGGGCATAAAAGTAATATCCAGATCCGCCGAAAACAAGCACCGCAATTAACCCAAGCCATAACCTCTTATTTCTTAGCATGTATCCAACTCCTGTTCATAAAATATTCAAATAGGAGTTTATATTATGAATGTTTAGACATTGTGAAGATCGTTCAAAGATTTAATAAAGCGCCGTTCGCTCAATCTTGACAATATCGGTCAAATGTTCTAATCTTGCCGTCTACACGAAAAATTATCTTGTGTAAAGGAGCAGCCAATTATGAGCGAACAACAACCCTTAATTTCTTCAGAAAACTTGCCACCAGAAAAAAATCCAGCCCCACCGCCCTTGCCAGCGACAGCTTCTATCCAGGCGGCGTTGGGCCAATTTGAAACCCACATGCGCGATGAAGGTTTTGCTATTAATACCATGAAAGCTTTTGCCAGCGACGTCCGCTTGTTAGGCAAATATTTGGGTATCGGTCAACCCATTGGCGAAATTGGCACCAACAACCTGAACGATTTTCTAAAATGGCTGGCAGAAGAACGAGGCGTCCCTTGTAGCCCCAAATCCTATGCGCGGCGCGTTACTACCCTGAAGGTATTTTTTGGTTGGCTGCATGAGGTAGGTGTATTGCCCAACAATCCGGCTTCAGCCGTTATCCAGCGCAGTGTCAAAAGCCCACTGCCCGTCATTCCCACTGAAGATGATTTGGCCAAGGCCCTCATCGTCGCAGAGCAGATGCGCCAAGGGGGCAACGGGCAAAGGCCAGATGCCCGGCCGCACCTGCTTCTAACATTGCTGCTGCAAACTGGCATCAAGAAGGGGGAGGCTATGTCAATTGTGCCGAACCACATTAATCGCCAAGATGAGACGGAGCCCATGCTGTTCATTCGCTATCCAAATCCACGCCTCCGCTACAAGGAACGCAAGCTGCCCCTGGAACCCGCTTGGCTAGAGGTGCTAGATGAGTATTTGGCGCAATATAAACCACCAGACACGTTGTTCACCTGTACGCCTCGTAATCTTGAATATATTTTAAGAGACATTGGTGACGAGGCCGGGCTGGCACGAGGCTTGCTCTCGTTTGAAAATTTACGCTGGGCCTCCACCATGCGTGATTGGCAAGCCAATGTAGAACCAGACGACATCCGGCAAAAGCTGGGGCTGTCTAAAATCACCTGGCGAGAAACAAAATCGAAGCTGGAACGGCTGGCAACGCGGGAGAATGAAACAGAGCAATAAAAATTTCCGCAGTTTCTAAACCCGGTTTAAAAGCCGCCACTTGCCCAGAGTGGCGGCTTTTTTGATCAATTTGTCACTTTCCGCGTCCCGTTTGGCTCTAGAGAGCAACAAAAGGAGGCTGTATGACAGACGCGATTTATGACTCGATTGAGCACTACTATTCAGCATTCGTTCATAGGGAATTACAAAAACCGGATTCACACTTCACCCTGCGCACAAATGAGCTTTTACGAATTTTGGGGACCTTGGATGGCATGCAAATATGTGATTTAGCCTGTGGTGAGGGGTATTTATCTCGCTTAATGGCGAAAAGGGGCGCCAGGGTAACGGCCGTTGACATTTCCGGCTCTTTATTGGTACAAGCCAAAAAATTGTCGGGAAATTTGAACATCACATACTTACTGGATGACGCACAAACGTTGAGCAACGTCACTGACAGCGCATTTGATTTGGTGGTTTGCAATATGGCCCTCATGGACATGCCAACAATTTTGCCCGTTTTTCAAACCGCTTATCGTACGTTAAAGCCAAACGGCCGATTTATTGTTGCCTTACTACATCCCTGCTTTGAGTCCCCTTTTACCGTTCCGGAGGCAGCTGCAGAAGTTGATGAAGCTGGTAATTTCATAGCCTGCCGCGTCTTGCACTACACGCAAGAAGGCCACTGGCAATCTGGCGGACAAGGTATCCGGAGTAAAGTCGGTGCCTACCACAGAAAATTATCAACGTACCTGAACGGGCTCATTCAGGCGGGCTTCATAATTGAAGAAGTTACAGAACCAACTTTGCCCATGTCAGTTGACGCCACCGCGTTTGAAACGCAATGGATTCAAAAAATCCCGCGCACCTTACTCATATCCACTACAAAACCTTGTTAACAGTGCAAACAGCGCAATCAAAAAGGCTCATCTAAGGCGCCCACTTTGAATAAACGGGCACTTTATCCCCACCCCTGTCGTTAAATATATTCTTAAACAATGTTTTCCTGAAGAAAAGTCGTCTCTGTGGGCACAGCGACGGCTTTTTGTTGCTTAAAGCGTCCATCTGGCTCCCTCTCATACCACAGAAGGCGCGGTCCTATTTCATCGATTTCTTAATCTTGCCTGATATTTTAGGAAGTATTCCGACAAAATGTTGACCTCCCGGTAACAGGTACGGCCGTTCGTCATTCAACTCAAAAGAGGTCTGAAAGCGAGGTGGAACAATCATGATACGAAGTCCTAAAATACTGGCAACAGCAAAGCTCCTGGCGATTACGATTGTTGCTTTCCTGGCGCTGGCGGGCTGCTCATCCGCTTCTGAAAAAACCCTGTCAGCCAACCAGGACAACCTGCCAGGGACTGAAGAGTTTGGTCTGAGCAAAGAAGAGCTGGTGACAACCATTGAAGAAGTGGAGACCAAGATTTCTCAATGTATGAATGACGCTGGATTTGAATACATTGCCGCCGATTACAACACAGTTCGTCGGGGAATGACTTCCGACAAATCGCTGCCCGGATTGTCGGAAAAGCAGTACATTGACCAATTCGGCTATGGCATCTCTACCTTGTACACGGGCCTTCCCCCCCAGCTTGCCGATGCAAACACGCCAACTCGGATTGGTCTCGGTGAACGCAATGCTCAAATCTTCCAGAATTTATCCACGGCGGATCAGGTTGCCTACAATCGCACCCTCTTCGGTGAAAATAGCGAAGCAACCTTCGCGGTTGCCATTGAAACAGAAGAGTTCACACGCATTGGCGGCTGCACCAAAATGGCCGTTGAGCAGGTATTCACCCCGGATCAGCTAAGCATCAGCTACTACAATCCCAAAGATGCGCTCATTGAACAAGACCCACGCATGATCGCAGCCATGGCCGATTTTGCCAACTGCGTGCGGGCCGCAGGCTTTGATTACAACCATGAAAAGGAGATCGAGCCCGATCTACGGGATCGGCTTTTTGAAATTACCAACGGAGCGCCCATTGATGCGCTTTCGGCTGATGCCAGGGCGGCGCTCACCGAGCTTCAAGGCTACGAACGCTCCCTTGCCATCGTCGCCTATGATTGCGAAATTTCGATTATTGAACCCGTCGAGGATCAGGTCGACAAAGAGCTGTTTGGCGGATAATTCCAAAAGGGTTTTATGAGCAAAAAACGCATCTTAACACTTGCACTGGTTCTGGCTTTTGTCATTGTGGCGGCCACAGGCAGCTGGCTCCTGGGTTCCACCATTCAATCGCCCGCAGAGGCGGCGGCACGGACAGCCCCGCCAGCGCCCTCCCCAATTCTTGTTCCAGTGGAGGAGCGGGTCCTTACCGCTGACGTCGTGACGCGCGGCACCGCCCGATTTGGATTGCCGCAGTCCATCACGCTGGCACCATCGGTCTTAAAGTCTGAAGCCGGCGTTGTCACAACAATTCCCATTCGGGGGACACAGCTTAACGAAGGAGACATTTTTCTAACCGCCTCTGGCCGACCTCTGTTTATACTGCAGGGAGACATCCCGATTTACCGGGATTTTGTACCAGGCATTGCTGGCGATGATGTCTTACAGCTGGAAGCGGCCCTTCAGCGGCTGGGCTATGATCCCGGCACCGTAGACGGCCGTTTTGATGCCCAAACCAGTACGGCCGTATCGGACTGGTATACAGCGGCTGGATTTGAACCCTTTGGCGCAACAGCCGAACAGTTGGCAACCATCCGAGAGTTGGAAAAGGCCCTCAGCGAAGCCCACAACCAGAAACTGGCCGCTGAAGATGCCGCCGCGACCGCGCCACTGGCAATAGATGCGGCTCAGGCCGATCTCTGGGCTGCCAGCAGTGCTGCCCAGGCAGCAGTTGATGAACTGACCATTATTCGGGATGAGCTTTGGCGCGATTGGGCGTTGGACCAGGACAGGGCCATTGCCGATGCTAATCTGGCAGCGGCAAAGGCGGCTGCCGGGGCGGCATGGACATCGGGCCAGGCCACGGTCCAAGCAGCAGTGGATGCCAAAACTGCGGCTGAACGTGAGGTGCAAAGTGCAATCGCTTTTATCCAACAGCTTACGGCCGAACTAGAAATAGCCCAGAACAATGCTGGGGTAAAGTTGCCGCTCGACGAAGTCGTGTTTTTGCCCCTTTTGCCGGTGCGCGTCGAGGCAGTCGAGGTCGGAGTTGGAGATACTGCGAGTGGCGCCATTGCCATTGTAACCAACAATCAGCTGGCAATTGATGCTTCTCTCCCGCTGGATGAGGCGCCTTTGGTACAGCCGGGGATGGTTGTGGTCATTGATGAGCCAGACCTCGGTGTTGCGGCCACAGGCACCGTATCCTGGGTAGCCGCTTCTCCGGGCACGAATGGCGCAGATGGCTTCCACATCTATTTTGAAACGCTCGTTGATGATACGCCCGCAACGCTGGAAGGTGCCTCTCTGCGACTGACAATCGCTGTGGAATCAACCGGGGGCGTGGTAACGGCCGTTCCCATCAGCGCCCTTTTTCTGGCGGCAGACGGCAGCTCCCGGGTGCAGGTGGAGGCTGATGGCGGGCTGCGTTTTGTAACGGTTGAGCCAGGTCTATCCGCCGATGGCTATGTCGAAGTGGTCGCGCTTGATGACACGCTCGCGGCCGGGCAGCTCGTCGTGATAGGGTTTGAAACGCAACAGTGAGCGCCCAGATGAACCAAACGCAGAATGTGCTTCAGTTGAAGAAAGTCGGGCGCCAATACGGCGAGGATGTCACGTTACAGGCCTTGATTGATGTCGATTTGAAGCTACAGCGTGGTGAA
>CBDUOF010000396.1:0-5378 GCA_965368765.1 uncultured Anaerolineae bacterium
GTGCTGGCGCAAAATGCGTTGGATATTGCAGATGGCCGTAAAAAAGGACTCAGCGATGGGTTGCTGGACCGCCTGCTGCTGACGAAGGCGCGGATTGCCGGGTTGGCCGCCGATACCCGCAAAGTGGTCGATTTGCCCGATCCTGTGGGGAGCGAGTTTGACAGCCGGGTGCTGCCCAACGGCCTGCGCCTCAGCCGTCGCCGCATACCGGTGGGCGTGCTGGGCGTTATTTACGAGGCCCGCCCCAACGTTACCATCGACATTGCCACGCTGTGCCTGAAAACGGGCAACGCGGCCATCATGCGCGGCGGCAGCGAGACGTTGCGCAGTAATTTGGCGCTGGTGACGGTGATTCAGGGCGCCTTGGAGCGAGTGGGACTGCCCAGTACGGCCGTTCAGTACATCGACAATCCCGACCGCGCCCTGGTGGCTGAAATGATGCGCCTGGACAAATATATCGACATGCTCATTCCGCGCGGAGGGGCTGGCCTGCACCGCCTCTGCCGTGAGCAGGCCACCATCCCTGTGATTACCGGCGGCATTGGCATCTGCCACATTTACGTGGACGAAAGTGCTGATTTTGCCAGCGCCATTGACATCATTGAGAATGCCAAGGTGCAGCGGCCCAGCGTGTGCAATGCGCTGGACACGGTTTTGGTGCATCCCAACGTCGCCGCAGACTTTTTGCCGCAAATGGCCGAGCGGATGGCCCAAAACAAGGTAGAACTGCGCCCAGCGGGTCGCGCCTTAGAGATTTTGAGCCAAAATGGCCACGGGGCCACCGTGGTGCCTGCCGGACCAGACGACTTCAGCACGGAGTGGATGGGCCTGATTTTAGGCGTGCAGGTGATGGTGCTAGACGACGCCATTGACCACATTGACGCGCACAGCATGGACCACAGCGACAGCATCCTGACCAACAATTGGCACAACGCGACCAGGTTTGTGAATGAGGTAAACAGTTCGGCCGTTTTTGTCAATGCGAGCACCCGCTTTAACGACGGCGGACAGTTTGGTCTGGGGGCGGAGGTGGCGGTGAGCACGCAAAAGCTGCACGCCCGTGGCCCGATGGGGCTGGAAGAGCTAACCACCTACAAGTGGGTGTGCATTGGCGATGGGCACATACGGCCGTAAGTGCCACAACTCTAAAGCTGCATGAAAAGCACACGGGGAAACGGCCGTGTGCTTTTTGTTTGTGTGGCGGATGGCAGCCTAACACCTGCGTGACCCGTTCGCAAGAAAACGAATAACGTGTGCGAGCAAGATATCTTCACTAATCATGTACGATAATGGCAAAGAGGTGCCACACTCGCAAATTAGGTTAATCCTTTGTTAGACATATCCGCCTTGAGTCATTGTTGCTACTTTGTAGATTCTCCGTTGATCATATGCAAAAGATAATCCTATTATCCTCAAAGTTCTCCACTCTAGCCCGAGGTTAAGATTCATTATCTATTAATGGTAAATAATTTTTATAGGTGTCATGGATAGTAATGACAGCTTGGTTATCTGCAATGGCAGCATTTGTAGGTGTAATTAAGTTGATATAGAAAAATTCCATATCTTCTAAGGGTAACGTGCTATAAATGACGATATCAATTGTTTGTATAGTATTGCCAGGGGGGAAAGTCAAGATGCCAGCAACAGGTTGATAATCATCTGGTACAGTGGCTGTGCCAGAGGCACTCGTGTAGGAAACTGTCACAGTTTGCGTTTGAGGAACCCAAAGTTGGATAGGTAAGGTGACGGTTACTGGAGTGCCATCAAGACTTTCCCAAACAGTGGCATCGGCGATTTTCAACCAATCATTTGTGCCGTCGTATTCATAAGCCCCGATATCACAGCGAGGGTTACCGATATCAGTTGCATCTATGGGACGGAGAATGCCACGCTGGTCCGTACTGGGACAGTCATTATTATAGGCTGTATCTACTGCCGGGCTAAATGGTAACAATGCGTGAGTTAATACATTCCCGCCATTATTTTGAAGTGGGCCAAGACGGGGATCTGTTTGCTGCCAATCCGTTGGCTGGCTGAATGGACAATCTAATCTATCAGCAATATTGTGTCCTTCAGAGAAAAAGGCTTGAGTGCCGCGACAATTATAACGGCTATTACCTGCAATGAGGCTGTTCCGGATGTGAACTTCACCACGATCATTGTGAAAGAGACCCCCTGTATCCGGAGCTGTATTATTCACGAGTGTACTATTGATTAAATTGAGGATCCCATTGCCAGTTGAACTTGATTGAAAAATAGCCCCTCCCTGGGTACCAGCCTGATTGCCACTTATCGTTGCATTGATAATATTCAGATTTTCACCACTAAAGATGCCACCACCAAGGGTGGTGGCGACATTGCTGATGACCGTCGTTGCCGTCAGCCACGTTTGACTGTTTAGAGCATAAATGCCGCCCCCTTCATCACCCGCAAAATTGTTTTGCAAAGTCGATTGGGAAAGAGAGACTTCACCGTCGTAAGCAACTGACATGCCCCCACCATCTGTACCCGCTTTATTATCAGCGATAATGGTATTGGTGATTAAGGCAGTATCAACAGAAAGAATCCCCCCTCCCCCATCCAATGCGATATTGTTACGAATTTGGCTGCCTTGTATGAGGATAGGTTTTGAGCTCTGGATACCACCTCCGCCATAGGCGACATTGCCGGAGACAATGGTATTTATAATGAATAATTCGCCCATACTGGTGCCACTTTGATGAGCAATTCCCCCACCAATTCCCAGCTCAGCCTGATTGTTTTCGATGAGACTATCCGTAACCGTGAATACTCCCCCCCAGCTATATGTCCCTCCTCCATTTCCACTACTAGCAATATTATTTTGAATCTCACTTTCTGAAATAGTCGCGTAACTAAAATGAAGATAGATAGCCCCACCTTGAGTGGCAGTATTGCTTATAAAACGGGTATTAGAAATAATCAGTGTTGCTGTGCTGCCCACATTTGCGATAGCTCCACCGCGCCAAGCAAAATTATCACGAAAAATAGCGTTGGTAACTGTCAAAGTGCCAGATTCATTATAAATGGCGGCACCCTGAGCAATATCCGTACCAAGATCTGTCGCAAGCCCATTTTGAATAGTCAATTTATTGAAATGAACTTGGCTGTTGTTATGAATTTCAAAGATACGATCCAAATTACTGCCATCAACAATACTGGTTAAAGTATCTAGTCCATTAATAGTGAGATCGTCAGTGATATCAAAATCGCCCCAAGCAGCAACATCATCATCATAGGTACCCGTAATCGTTAGATTGAGTGTCATGGCGGGGAGGGTAATCGTATCAGCGCCTAGCCTTTTATTGGCCTCTTGTATAGCTGCTCGAAGTGTACAAATGCCATTGCCAGAGCCAGTTTCGCAAACACCATCACCTGGGTTGGCGTCGGTAGCATCCAGGGGACTGTTAACGGTGAACGTGGCGTTGGGAGCAGTTGGGCTTGCTTGAATGCGCACTGTGTGCATAAGAGTAGCCAACGCTAATATAGGGAACAAAATAGCTAATATAATCAATGAACGCTTCATGACTCTCCCCCCTCGTTTTTAGAATATGCGTCTCTTTTCATCTAGTTTCCGTACTTTTGGCCGCTGACTGAAGTAACCAAATTATTTCAAATAGGACTTCTTTTCCAGGTACATTTAGACAACCCATATCTCCTTATTTTCCCTGGATAAGAAAGAAAAACAACAAAAACATTGTACCGATTTGGCATTGCTAAGACCAGGGGAATTGTGTCTGATTTCTAGGGTCTTGGCATTGTCGCAGAGGGATTGGCGAGGTATGATTTGCGTCCATGAAAGAATTGACCAGCCATGATCCCAATAAACCCATTGTATTCGGGGTAGCGGGCGGGACAGCCTCGGGTAAAACCACGGTGGCCCGCGCTATTTTAGATGCCGTGGGCGCGTCCCAAATTGCTTACATGCCCCACGATGCCTATTACCGCGACCAGCCCCAACTCTCTCTTGAGGAGCGCAGCCAACTCAACTATGATCATCCCAATTCGCTGGAAAGCAAATTGTTGGTCAAGCAAATCAAGCAGCTATTAAACGGACAGGCGGTTAACGTGCCGGTGTATGACTTTACCCAACATCGCCGTACGGCCGAAACGGTCCTGGTAGAGCCGTCGCCGATCATTTTGGTGGATGGTATCCTCATTTTTACCAAGCGGCGCCTGCGCGAGCTGATGGATATTAAGGTGTATGTGGATACCGACCCCGACGTGCGCTTCATTCGCCGCTTGCAGCGCGATATGCAAGAGCGTGGTCGTTCGTTGCCCTCGGTGGTGGCCCAATATTTGGAGACAGTCCGCCCCATGCACCTGAAATTTGTGGAGCCAAGCAAGCGCTTCGCTGATGTGATTCTGCCCGACGGCGGGCTCAATCGAGTGGCGATGGAGATGGTGGTGTCTCAGCTGCGGGCGTTGTTGCCAGAAGGCGAATAAGTTTGGGCGAATAAATGGTCGCTAACGCGACGCTTCGCCCTGCGGCAACGGTAGCGAAGTCCAGCTTCGTGGACTAAATTGAGTAGCGAGGGCAAATTTTGTGAAGCGTAGATGCAAATTTTTCGCCTTTCTCTGTGAAGCTCTGCGTCTCCTCAGCGTAACGCCGTGTTCCACATTTTATTTCTGTTAGCCTCGTTTGTTGAGTTTTCGGTAGTGGCTGAGGGTGGCAACGGCCGTTTCCATCCAGGAAAACTTCGCCGCCTGAGCCCGTCCTTTTTTTGTCATTTCCTCACGGTTTGCTTTATTTTGCAACAGGTCACGCAAAACTGCCGCCATTTGCTGGCTGTCGCTTGGATCAAAATAGGCCACCGCATCGCCCCCAACTTCCGGCAGGCTGGAGCTGTTGGCACAGGCAACGGCCGTTCCGCAAGCCATCGCCTCCAGGACGGGTAAGCCAAATCCCTCCACCAAACTGGGAAAGACAAACAGCGTTGCCCCACTGTACAGCGCGGGCAGATCGGCATCCAGCACCGGCCCTAAAAAGCGTACCTGCTGCTGCAAATTGTGTTGGGCTACGGCCGTTTTCACCCCTGCGTACCGCGCATCCCAGGCCCCGGCAATGAGCAGCGGTGGTGCATCTGGCACCTGGTCTACCACCAGCCGCCAGGCCGCCACCAGTCGCTCCAGATTCTTGTGAGGTTTGTTAATGCCCAAATACAGCACATAGTTTTCGGGCAGCTTTAGCCTTTGGCGCCGGGCGGCAACGGCCGTTGCCGGCTGGGGCCTGAACTGTGCGTCAGCGGCGAGGGGAACGGCCGTTATCGTGGCTGGATCTAGCGAATAACGTGTCAGGAATTCCTGGCGCGTGGCGGCTGAGATGGCCAAATAGTGGTCGCCAGCCCGCAGCGCCAGCC
>CBDUOF010000397.1:0-5365 GCA_965368765.1 uncultured Anaerolineae bacterium
ACAGAAATCATTTGCCCTCGTTTTTGCCGGGCTAGCCGTCCGCTTGGCATTAAGTGAACAATAAAGATGAAAAACAATTAAGCATGTCATTTTGAGCGCCGCGAAAAATCCCTCGGAGCCTTGCCGACCTGAAACATGGTCTCGTCGAGCAAGGTAGTTGTGATTATTGCGCATTAGGGAGGCTTCACTTCGTTCAGCATGACAATTTTGACGTGATAAGTTTATTTTCCTGGAGAGAGTATGACAATAACGGCCGTTTCCCCCACAATCTTAAAAAAACTCCACATCGATACCAAAGTGGCTGAGCTGGTGCTGACCAAATTTCTGGAAAACGAAATTGGCAAGGCAGGCTTCCAAAAGGCAGTCCTGGGGCTTTCTGGCGGGATCGATTCCGCCCTGTCCTGTTATCTCGTTGCCAAAGCATTGGGCGCAGAAAACGTCCTGGCCCTGCGCCTGCCACATCAGGCTTCCTCTGCTGAAAGTCTTGCCCATGCTGATTTGGTCATCGAGGCGCTCGGCATTCGCAGTGAAACGGTGGAGATCACCGGCATGGTGGAATCACTGGTGGCCGCTTCGCCAGGGATAAACGCGCATCGCAAAGGTAACATCATGGCCCGCGCCCGCATGACCGTTATTTTTGACCGCTCGCTGGCCGAAGGGGCGTTGGTCATTGGCACCAGCAACAAAACAGAGCTGATGCTGGGATACGGTACCATTTTTGGCGATTTGGCTTCGGCAGTGAATCCTATTGGCGATCTGTACAAAACGCAGGTGCGGCAGCTCTCCCGCGGTTTGGGCGTGCCCGATGTCATCATCGATAAGGCGCCCTCGGCCGACCTCATTCCGGGTCAGACTGACGAAGATGATTTTGGCTTTAGCTACGAAACCGTGGACCAGCTCCTCTACCTGATGCTGGATGAGCGCTATTCGCGCGACGAGGCGGTGGCGGCGGGGTTTGAACGGCCGTTTGTCGATCGCGTCCTCGCTATGGTGCAGCGCTCCCAATATAAACGCACCATGCCCATTATCCCTAAAATTAGCGACCGCTCCATTACCCACGACTTTCGGTATTTACGAGATTGGGGAACATGATGAATGATAAATAGTGAAGTTTTAATTGTGAACGATTGGGTCGCGCGGTTTCTAAAGAGCGTTGGGCTGGCGCTGTGTCTGCTTTTGTTGGTCCAGCAGGCGGGTGCCGAGCCAGAGTGGCAGCGGAAAGTTGACCCTTTTCTGCTGGCCACGGTTCAGGCAAAGCCAACAGGTGAGAGTGCGCCGCAAACGGAATTCCTGGTACGGATGGACACACAGGCTGACCTGTCTGGCGCAGCGGAGATTACGGACAAGACAGCCAAGGGGGCATTTGTTTATGCTCAGCTAACGGCCGTTGCTCAAGAAACCCAGGCGCCGCTTTTAGCACAACTGCAAATAATGGGGGTGAATGCGGTACGGCCGTATTGGATTACCAATCTGGTTTGGGTGCGCAGCGACCTGGACACGATTGCCACCATCGCCCAGCGCAGTGACGTGGCATACCTCTACGCCAATCCGCAAGTGGCATTGGATGTGCTGCCGCCTACGCCAGAGGTTGGGTTTAGCAAAACGGCCGTGGGTGCTGCTAACACGGTCGAATGGAACATCAGCCACATTGGGGCAGATGCGGCCTGGGCCGCAGGCATTACAGGGCAAGGCGTGGTCATTGGCGGGCAAGACACCGGCTACGATTGGGATCATCCCGCCCTCATTAACCAATATCGCGGCTGGGACGGCAGCACCGCGAGCCACGATTACAACTGGCACGATGCCATTGAAGTGAACAACGCCGTCTGCCCCGGGAATTCCCCCGAACCCTGCGACGATTTTGGCAGTAGCCACGGCACCCACACCATGGGAACAATGGTGGGTAATGAATTAAATCCCGCCGCCCTGGGCTGGCCAGGCGACGCGGAAAATGCCATCGGCGTGGCCCCAGGCGCACGGTGGATTGGCTGCCGCAACATGAACCTTGGCAACGGCACCCCAGACAGCTATATGGCATGTTACGAATGGTTTATCGCGCCCTATCCGCTGGGTGGCAACAAAATGACCGACGGCGATCCCAGCAAAGCGCCACACGTCATCAACAACTCCTGGGGCTGCCCACCCAGCGAAGGCTGTTCAGCCGATGTTCTGGAAGAGACAGTCAACAATGTGCGGGCTGCTGGCATAGTCACGGTGCATTCAGCTGGCAATGAGGGCTCTAGTTGCGGGACTGTGCAAAACCCCGCTGCCACCTACCCAGCGTCGTTTTCCGTAGGCGCAACAGACAGCAACGATAATATTGCCAGCTTTAGCAGTCGCGGCCCATCTACCTTTGACGGCGGCTTAAAACCCGATATTTCAGCTCCGGGCGTTGGCATCAGATCTACCATTCGGGTTGAACTGGGCGGCTACGGTCTCAACTCTGGAACAAGCATGGCCGGGCCGCATGTAGCCGGGCTGGTGGCGCTGCTAATCTCGGCGAATCCGGCCCTGGCGGGGGATGTCGATGGGATTGAAGCCATTTTACGGGAGACGGCCGTTCCCCTCACAACAACTCAGGGCTGCGGTGGCGATAGCGCTACTGATGTACCGAATCATGTATTTGGCTACGGCCGTATTGATGCCCTGGCACCGATCGTGCAGCTCCTCCCCATCAAATCCTACCTGCCATTTACCACCCGTCCATAATCCGGTAAAATCCCGGCGGGAAGAAAATGAAAAGTAGGCCACAGCACTCCCTGATCTAACCGATCAGAAAGTGCCTGGCAATGGGCGTCCTTTTATTAAGGAGAGATGATGAAACGTGCGGTGAGCGTGAGTTTGGGCAGTTCTGAACGAGACAAAAAAGCAGAAGTGGAGCTGCTTGGCGAGCGCGTCAGCGTAGAGCGGCGCGGCACCGACGGCGACGTTGCCAAAGCCACGGCGCTCTTTACGGAGCTTGACGGTCAGGTTGATTGTTTAGGCGTCGGCGGCATTGATTTGTGGGTAAAGATGGATGACAAGACCTGGAATATTTCTGCGGCCCACAAACTAATCCAGGGCGTGAAACGAACCCCTGTCGTAGACGGCAGTGGTCTAAAAAACACCTTGGAAGGTCAGACGGCGCAAGTGCTGGTGTCTGAATTGGGCGCAGGCTATGCCCAGGGGCGCATACTGCTCACTGCAGCCGTTGACCGATACGGCATGACAAAATCGTTTGTCGCCCAGGGGTATGAAATAATCTTTGGCGACTTGATGTTTGCCTTGGGCATTCCCATTCCTATCCACAAGTTCAGCACCTTCCAGGTCGTCGCCAGACTGCTGGCAGCACCCGCCACCAAGCTGCCTATCAGCGTACTCTACCCAACGGGTGACAAGCAAGACAACATTGTCCCTAAATTCACGAAATGGTATGAGTGGGCGACCGTGATTGGTGGAGATTGCCATTACATTAAACGACACATGCCGGATAATTTAGCGGGCAAGGTGATCGTAACCAACACAACGACACCAAAAGATATGCAGATGTTCAAGCAGCGGGGCGTGACGCATGTGCTGACCACCACGCCCGTGCTGGACGGCCGTTCCTTTGGCACCAACATGATGGAAGCAGCCCTAACGGCCGTTGCTGGCAAAAACCGACCACTCAGCCATGCTGAACTCAACAAAATGCTTACCGAACTCAAGCTGAAACCCACCGTACATCATTTGGAGGAATTAAAAACCGCGTGACAACGATAAACTGTGTCGTCATGGCTGGGGGATTGCCCCAACCCGACGATCCGATCTATGAAATGACCCAGGGCAGCAGCAAGGCGCTGCTGGATATGAACGGCCGTACGATGTTGGAGCGCGTTGTTGATGCCCTGCAAAATAGCCAAACTGTTGGTGAAATTGTAGTCGTGGGATTAGGTAGCGACCTGGGCATGTCCTTTCAGGCGCCTGTCAGCCACTTACCAGACCAGGGAAGCCTGCTAAAAAATGCCCTGGCAGGCATTGCCAGAGTCCGGGAACTGCACCCCGATACCAAATTGGTGCTGCTCAGCTCTGCCGACATCCCCACACTCACCCCAGCCATCGTGGATGATTTTATTGAGAGGTGCCGCCCATTCGACAAGGGAATGGTGTATAACTTTGTCGATAAAGCGACACTAGAGGCCCGCTTCCCCGGCTCGAATCGCACCTACGTCAAGCTAAAAGATGGTCTTATTGCCGGGGGTGACATTACTCTTATCCAGGCCGATTTGTCCGACTCAAACCAGGAAATCTGGGAAGCCCTGTCCAATGCCCGCAAGCACGCCTGGCAGCTGGCTCGGATCGTCGGTCTCCGGTTTATGCTCAAATTTTTGCTGCGCCAGCTCAGCTTTGCCGATATTGAAGCAGCCGCCCAACGCATTACGGGGCGGCATTGTCAGATATTGCTCAATCCGCACGCCGAAATTGCGATGGATGCGGATAAGCCGGAGCAGGTGAGGCAGCTTCGGGCTGATCTAGAAAAAAGGGAAGCGCAGAGCAAGTAAAAAAAGCGAAGAGGGCGTCGTCCACCAAACGCTTGATACTTCGCACGTTTTGCTTCCCTAAGAATCCTTAAAATACTGGAAACCTAATGAATCACAAATTTGTTGCCTTTGAAGGAGTCATTGGCGTGGGGAAAACCACGCTGGCCCGTTTGTTACAAAGTAAATTCGAGAATGCCACCGTATTGTTGGAGGTGTTTGAGGAGAACCCGTTTTTAGCTGGATTTTATAAAGATCGAGATCAATTGGCGTTTCAAACCCAGCTGTTCTTTCTACTGAGCCGTTATCATCAGCAGCATGAGGCAGTGCCAGAGGCGCTGCACAACGGTATGTTGCTATCGGACTACACCTTTGCCAAAGATGAACTGTTTGCCTGGCTCAACCTGAAGGATGATGAATTGGCGATGTACGGCCGTGTTCATGCTGCCCTCGGTGAAAAAATCCCCAAACCTGACCTTATCGTTTATCTGCAAGCCGATCACGATGTGATTATGCGCCGCATCGCCCTGCGAGATCGCCCTTACGAGCGCGACATGGATCCAGATTACATTCTGAGATTGGCGAAGGCGTATGAAGCGTGGTTGAGCAATTTGCGAGATACGGCCGTTCTGACAATCAACGTCAACCAACTGGACTACCTCTCCAACCCGGATGATCTAGACCATGTTACCGAACTCATCCAGAAAGCATTAGCCGAGCAAGCCCCCAGCCGTCCGGCGGTGGATCATCAGCTCACCCAACTGCAAAACGGCCGTTTACCGGACTTTCAGACCTTCCATCGTCAGCTAGACAGCAGCAAAGGGTTTGATCCTGACCTTTTTTTCAACTACATTCTACTCACTGAAGAA
>CBDUOF010000398.1:0-5348 GCA_965368765.1 uncultured Anaerolineae bacterium
CCTTTTCTACGAATTTGTTTGAGCGGATTGGCCCCCTGGATACGGCCGTTACGCCTGCTGAAGCGGCCGTACAGCTCGTAGATGCCGTTTCAACCCAGATCTTTGGCGCGCCTTTAGAAAAGGATGCCGGGGCAACTGCCCATGCAGAATTTGTGGCGTACGTGCTGGATGGCATTGATGAAGAGACCATCAGCCCCGCTCACCTGGTTGCCCGCAAGCTGGCCACTCTGTACGGCCTTATGCTTGCTTCACCCTACTTCCAATGGCGCTAATCCGGAGATTGGAGATTAAAAACAAGCCCAATCTCAAATCTCCCGTTCAAAAAGGACAAGATCATGTTAAACACCTCCCTCAATCGACGACAATTCCTCCAAGCCAGCAGCGCCGTAGGCGTGGTTGGCGCGAGCAAATCACTGTTCCCAAAATGGATGCCTCGGCTGGCGTTTCGTGACCAAACTCAGGCCGCCCCCGGCGACGTGCTCATCTGCATTTTTTTGCGCGGCGGCATTGATGGCCTGAGCGCCGTCGTGCCTTTTGGCGACGGCCGTAACTATTACGACGCCCGCCCTACCCTGGCGGTGCCAGAACCAGGCAGCGGCGTTGGCGCAGCGGTTGATCTGGACGGTCATTTTGGTCTGCATCCGGCCATGGCGGCCTTGAAAGAGGTGTACGATGAAGGGGATTTAGCCATCGTGCACGCCACCGGTTCCATCGACCCCAGCCGCTCCCATTTTGATGCGATGCGCTTTATGGAGTACGGCACCCCGGGGGAAAAACTCATCGGCACGGGCTGGATCGGCCGTCATTTGCAGTCGGCGGCGTGGCAAAATGAGTCGCCATTTCGGGCCATCGGCATGGGCGCCATGGTGCCGGAATCTCTGCGCGGGCCAATTTCGCCCCTGTCCATCCAATCCATTGCCGATTTTCACTTTAAGGGGCGGGAAGATGAGCTGCGCCGAATGCAGCAGTCGCTGGCCAGCCTGTACACCGTGCAGGCTCCAGCCGACCAGCTGAGCCGACAAGCCGGGCTGGTCTTTGAGACCATCGACACGCTGCAAGCGATTCGCCCGGAAAGCTACATCCCCAGCAACGGTGCGGTTTATGCCAACGATGAGTTTGGTCTGGGCTTGCAGCAAGTGGCCCAGCTTATCAAGGCCGATGTGGGGCTGGAAGTGGCCTGCATCGACCTGGGCGGCTGGGACACGCACGAAAATCAGGGCACGCTGAACGGCACGTTTAATGCCATGCTAAGCAATTTGGCCGACGGGCTGGCGGCGCTGTACGCTGACCTGGGCGAAAAAATGAACCGCGTCAGCGTGGTGACGATGAGTGAATTTGGTCGTCGCATTGCCGAAAATGGCAGTCAGGGGACGGATCATGGGCACGGCAATTTTATGTTCCTCATGGGCGGCGGGGTAAACGGCGGACAGGTCTTTAGCCGTTGGCCATCCCTGGCACCCGAAGCGTTGGATGACGGCGATTTGGCCATCACAACAGATTATCGGGATGTGCTGGCGGAGGTGGTAGACGGCCGTTTGGGCAACAGCGCCCTGGATGAAATTTTTCCGGGGCATTTGCCGCAGGAATTGGGCGTCGTGCGGAGATTGTAGAGTGTAGATTAGAGATTGAAAACTAAACGCGTCATGCTGAGGTCCTCCCAAGCATCCATGCGGTGCAAGAAGTGAAGAATAATTGCCGTTGAGCAGGGATATTGCCCGATATGGTTTAGAGAGCTTCTGCCTCACGGGAGTCAGGAATTGCGTTCCGAATGACAAGCAAAGGTATTTAAGGTGATAATATGAAGCGTATTTATTTGGTTATGTTAAGTTTTGGCATACTGTTTCTGATTGGCTGTGGCGGTAGACAGTTGGTTTGGGTGGATGTGGATGAGACAAGCGGGGCAGAAACGGCCGCTCCGGCAAGCTCAGCATATGACGTTCCCCAACCTATCATCCAAGACAAAGAGGAAGAACCGGCTGAACGCATCGCCAGCGAACCAGATGAAGTGGACACGGCCGAAGAAATGATGAATGATGCCGTTACCGGCACAATGGCTAGCAATGTCGTGAATGGTGCAATGGCGCAAATTGAGGCAGCCATTGAGGAAACGGCCGTTTCCGGCGGCGAAGAAGCTGACCTGAGTGAAGCAGAAGCGTTAGCGGTGCAGCTCATGACCGACATTCCTGAAGTGGCAGATTGGCTGGCCAGCTTCCCAGATTGGACAGGGAATGCGTGGCAGGATGGCGAAGACGGCCGTTTCTACACTGTCGATCTGTACAGCGAATCCGCCGAAGAGTGGCTGGGCTGGGGCTACGTCAACGTCGTCGACGGTGTGGTGGATGATTACTTTGTGCCCCGCGAGCTGTCGGCCGAGGAGTTCCAGCAAGGGCTGGCAATGGTGGAAGCATTTGTCTTTAGCGACGAAGAAGTGCTGGCTCGGCTCGGCAACGTAGAAAACTGGGACTATGATACGTGGTATAACCGTTGGGACGCCAACTGGCAGGTCTGGTTCTGGTACGGGCTGGAAGAGCTCGCCGTAACGGTCAACATTTGGGATGGTGCTCCATACCTGGACGGCATTGATAATCCAGCCGCATTTGAGGCCGAAGAAGCAGCCGAACACAGCAAAAATCAAGCCATTGAGCTGGCCTGGCAGGCCGACGGCATTGACCAGGCACTGGCTGGCAGCGATAATTGGCAAACCTACGTCTCTCAGCAAGGCGACAATCTATGGGCAGTTAGCTTTGCCACGGCCGATGAAGAACTGTTTTATGCATTGGTGGATATTGAGAACTGGACCATTTTGGAAAGCGACTGAAGCAGGTAATAAGTGACAAGTGATTTGTGGGGCGTTCTTGTCACTTATTACTTTTCACTTTTTACTCAATAATCATGAATCGAACGGAACACCTCACCCAGACCCGCACCAACTCGCTCATTGCTACGGCCGTTGCCGCCGCTGCCATTCTCTTTTGGGCGCTGTTTGTTCGCTCCAGCCGAATTGGCGAGGCGTTCACCTTTGCCAACTGGACCGATTTCGACCTGTTCAATCCCTACTTTTTGGGCTTTGCGCTGCAAGAAATTTTAATTCCGTTGGCGCTGATCTATGGCTTGAGCCGGACGGCATTGTTCCGACGCATTGTGACGGAAACGGCCGTGCTTCATGATGATTGGCGGCTGATTGGCGTCCTGCTGGGGATACAGCTGCTGGTTTTTGCGGTGCGACTGGGATTGGTGCGCACCACCGATGATCAGGTGACGATTGATTTGCTGATCGTCCTGGTAGCCGGACTACTGGGGGGCTGGCGCGCCGGGCTGGCTGTGGGCTTGCTGGCAACCTTCACCAGTGGTCTGAGTGACTATTTAAGCTGGGGGGAAACATCCTTTTCAGTGGCCAACTATTTTGAGTTTGCCGTTCTGAAGAACCTGGATGCGGTAACGGCCGTTTGGGTCGGCGCTACCATTGGTTTGACCTTACCGCTGCTGGGCAAGCGCCGCTTTCACCCTCCCATCACGGCAGGATTGGGCGTGGGTCTGGTGGCCATCGCCTTTGGCCTGATGCTGTACCCGACTAGCTACCCACCCTACTATTTGAATCGGCTGCTGCCTAACCTGCTCATCATTGGGCTGGCGCTGCCCACCGTGGCCCTGATGGTGCGCAACGTGCAGGATGATGAATCACGCCGCTTGGCCGAATCGGCCCAACTGGAGCTGGCTCAGGCCAATTTGAACCTGACCCAAACCAGGCTGGCGCTTACCCAGGCAGAGCTGCGCGCCCTGCACGCCCAAATCAATCCTCACTTCTTTTTCAATACGCTCAACACCATCCGCTACTTTGTGCGCACCAACCCAGACGAGGCGCGGGAGCTGCTCATCAAGCTGTCGGAGATTTTCCAGCGGGCGCTCAGTGCCGGGGAATTTGTGCCTCTGCGGGATGAGATTAGCTATGTGGAGGCGTATTTGGCGCTGGAAAAAGCGCGGCTGGACGAACGACTCAATATCATTTGGACCAATTTGGCGAAGGATTATTTAGATACGGCCGTTCCCACCCTCGTCTTGCAGCCCCTTGTAGAGAACGCCATCATCCACGGCATCGGCCAAAAACCGGAGGGCGGCACGATTCATATTGTGCTCAACCGCGTTGCCGATGATTTGCTCATCCAGCTCGACGATGACGGCACCGGCTTTGACGTCAGCCGCGTGCTAAATGGCAGCCAGACCCATGCCGCCGCGCCGGCACTGCTAGAACCGGAACGGCCGTCCATCGGCCTGCGCAACGTCGATGAGCGTCTGCGGATGCTCTACGGCGAAGCATACCGCCTGCACATTGAATCAGAGCTGGGGAAAGGGACGCGCATCGTGTTCAAAGTTCCGTTGGAGCGAGAAAAATTTACCTAATTACTCAATTACAAATTGTAATTGGGCAATTGGGTAATTGGGTAATTGCCATGCACATACTCATTGCCGATGACGAAAAACCAGCCCGGGGAGAACTCCGCTATATGTTGGGGCAGCTGGCGGGAACGGCCGTTTACCATGAAGCCACCAACGGGCAAGAAGCGCTCGATCGGGTTGCCAATGAGCCGATTGACGTCGTTTTTCTGGACATCAACATGCCGGGGGTGAACGGTTTGGCTGCCGCCGCCACCATGAGCGAACGGCCTGACCCACCGCTGATCGTCTTTGCCACCGCCTACGACGCCCACGCCGTGCGCGCCTTTGAGCTGGCCGCCCTGGATTACGTGGTGAAGCCATTCAGCGAGCAGCGGCTGGCCCAAACGATGATTCGCATTCGGCAGGCGTTGGCGGAGCGGGAGCCATTTCAGGAGCGGCAGGCGGCGTTGAGGGAGTATTTGGCAGCGGCAAGCGCGACATCTGGCCTCGCCCAACCCCGTCTCACCAAGCTGTGGGGCATCCGCGAAAACGACAGCCGCGTTCTGGTCGATTACGCCGACATCGTTTGGCTGGAAGCCGACAGCAAAAAAGTGTACCTGACCAACACCGCTGGCGAACGGCTGCTGGTGCGCCACACCCTCAAAGCGCTAGAAGCCCGCCTGGAACCGCATGACTTCAGCCGCATCCACAAAGCCTATCTGGTCAACCTCAACCACATCGGCGAAGTGGTGCCCTGGTTCTCCGGCACCTACCAGGTACGCCTCACCGACGCCAACCACACCGAAATCCCCCTCTCCCGCCAATACGCCCAGGCCCTCAAGCAAAAAACCGGTCTTTTTTAGCTCAACCTGCCATTTTCAGCTTTGAAAAACAAGAAGACGCTTTTATACTGACGGACATCAGCTTTTTGCCGGGAAGTGGGGACTGATACGGAACACATTTCTGCATAATTA
>CBDUOF010000399.1:0-5347 GCA_965368765.1 uncultured Anaerolineae bacterium
CTATTGCAACAATGTTTGTCAGAATGTCTGTTTGATCGAGCCAGTAAGTGTTGCGGCATTATACTAACTTAGAAGTAGATAGGCCAATAACACCATCACAATAAGAGCCAGGGTAACAAGCAGCCCTAAGACAAGGTTCAGCGTGCGGGTGCTTTGTTTCGGTAGGCTAGACACCTTTGACGCTTTTTGCGTTGTGGTCAATGTTTGCTTCAGTTCAGTGACAACGTCATCCGACGCAGACGCTGGGTCAGCCTCGCCAGCAACGTCTGTTTCCTCATGCACAACGTCGCTAGTTTGCGGCTCGGTATCGATGGAAGCGGGCATTTTGAGCCAATCTGGGAGCGACTCATTGGGAACGGCCGTTTGCTCCGCTTGTTCAGCTGGAACGGCTAAAATGGTGCCGTCATCCGCCTCATCTTTGAGCCAGTCGGGCAAACTGTCTGTTTCGGATTGAGCAACGACGTCAAGGGTTGATCCTTCCCCGGCTTTAACCGTTGTGTTCGGGCCAAAACCCGCGGCCGACTGCAAGGCGGCCAACTGTTCGCGAGCCTTTTCATGATTCGGATTTAGGGCGAGCGTTTTACTTAGATAAGCCGCTTGCTGTTGAGGCGAATCGACCAGTAAACTAAGTAGATACCAACCTTGTACCTGCTGCGGATCTTTATCTAGCAATGCTGTCAGCTGACGTTGTGCCGCAAGCGTATCGCCCGTGCGTACTGCTTCAATTGCCTCTTTGAGATTTTTGTCCATTCTCAACCGTCCTCATGATGAAATTGGCATCATTTACATAACAATACTTATGAATGTAAACATTGTAGCATGGCTTCTCTAAAATTTCGAGGGGCTATTTTTATTTGGGGCGTTTGGTTAATTATCCCAGCAACTTTGCCAGCGTAGGGCAGGGGTAGTGAAGATGAGCTAGCTGAACGGCCGTTAACGCCATCTTGTCTAATGGGTCACTTTTTCGTTCCCCAAACTGTGCCAGGGCAAGGGATAAATCACACAGGGGCAGCCCCATCACATTGCAATAACAACCTTGCAGATGGGACACGGGTTGAAAATGGGGATGCTGAATGGCATAGGCTCCTGCCTTGTCGAAGGGATCGCCTGTGGCAATATAGGCATCAATTTCGGCATCACTGTAGTGACGCATTGTGACGACGGCCGTACTTACACCGCGCCATTCACGTCCGCTGGCAGGCTCCAGCAGCACCACGCCGGTATGAACCTCGTGTTGCCTGGCGCGCAGCCTCTGCAGCATATGCCGCGCCTCAGCTGTATCGGCTGGCTTATTCAACATTTCCCCGGCGAACGCAACGGTTGTGTCAGCAGCCAAAATGAGGGTGCCACGGGAGATGGGCGTACGGCTAAGCTCTGAGGCAATGATGGTGGATTTCAAGACGGCCGTTTGCACGACATTGGTGGCTGGATCAGGCGCTGTCACGCTATCTTCATCTGCATTAGCCACCATGACTTGAAAAGGATGGCCTAACAATTGGAGGAGTTCGCGGCGTCGCGGTGATTGCGATGCCAAAATAAGTTGAATGCTCATAATACAAAAAAGAGGCTAGTCCCCTGCGGCACTAGCCTCTTAAGCACTGCATAAAAAAGAGATTTACTTCAGTTCGACAACTGCGCCAGCTTCTTCCAATTTCTTCTTGGCTTCTTCGGCTGCTTCTTTGCCAGCACCTTCCATAATGGTGCCCAGGTTATCCACAACTTCTTTCGCTTCCTTCAAACCCAATGCCGTCAAGGCACGAACCTCTTTAATCACGTTGATTTTCTTAGGTCCAACATCTTTTAGAACAACATCAAACTCTGTTTGTTCTTCGGCAGCTTCCGCATCAGCGCCACCCATCATCATGCCAGGCATGGCAGCCATCGCCATCGGTGCTGCGGCACTAACGCCCCACTTCTCTTCCAGCATTTTTGTCAGGTCAGCAGCTTCTAACAAGGTCAGGCTGCTCAATTCTTCAACAATTTTTTCTAAATCGGCCACTTTTCATATCCTCCGAAAATTTATATTTTATTAACTAATTTATGCAACGAAATCGACCTTAGGCCGCTTCTGCTGCACCTTCTTCAAGTTTTGAATAAGCGTCAACAACATTAACAACTTGGCGAACACCACTGGCTAAGACCGAAGCCATGTTGCGTGCTGGTGCACTGACAAGCCCAATAATTTGTGAACGTAGCTCATCCAAACTTGGGAGTTTCGCCAATGCTTCAATTTGCTCGACAGTCATAAACTCGTTGCCAAGAAAACCGCCATGCAAAGTTACTTTCTCATCACTCTTTGCAAAATCAACCAATGCTTTGGCGAGCGATGGTGCCTCTGCAAAGGCAAACCCGGTTGCCAGCTGGCCTTCCAGGAACTCATCTGGCAAATCAATCTCTGCCTTTTCCAAAGCCAATTTAAACAAAGTGTTTTTTGTTACATGAAACGCACCATTGGCTTCATACACTTTTTCACGCAGGGCATTCATTTGCTTAACGTTCATGCCGCTGTATTCTGCCATAAAGATAGCTCGGCTATTCTTGATTAATTCATCGTATTGAGCGACTAGCTCTTCTTTGCGTGCTTTAGTAAGTGCCAAATTTATTCACCTCCTTTCAGTGAAGTTTGTATCTGTGTACTATTTAGTACAGGCTTTACAAGTACAAAAAAAATCCTCATGCCGGTGAGCATGAGGATTTAACAGACTCTTTCAATTTAGAATACGATCGGGTGTTGTTGAGAACGACCCGCAACGCGTATTCTGTCCAGAAAAATATTGCCAATCCCCACCTCGGCTGGCAAAATTTAATACGAATCGATTCGTAACCAGCTGTCTACAGTAGAGTAGTAACTTAATGATTTAGTTTTTAATCAGCCACCATTTTTACGACAAAGCTTCGCTTGTGTCAAGACGAATTCCAGGTCCCATTGTATTGGCCATCACAATGCGATGAACGTAGGTGCCTTTCACCGCAGCCGGGCGGGCTCGCTTGATGGCGTCCAGCAAATGGTTTAGGTTGTCCATAAGCTGCTCTTCACTAAAACTTGCTTTGCCAACCGGGGCATGAATATTCGCTGTTCTATCCACGCGAAATTCAACACGACCCGCTTTTGATTCTTCGATGAGGCGAGGGAGATCCGCGCCTGGCGCTACTGTTCCCGCACGGGGATTTGGCATTAAACCACGCGGGCCTAAAACACGACCCAATCGGCCAACCTTGCCCATCATGCTGGGTACTGCGATTGCGACATCAAATTCTGTCCAGCCGCCCTGAATTTTCTTGAGCAGTTCATCATCTGCAATGTAGTCAGCGCCCGCTTCTTCAGCTAGCCGCGCGTCTTCACCTTCTGCAAATACGAGAACGCGTACTGTTTTACCCAATCCATGGGGCAAGTTTACCACTTCGCGCACTTGTTGTTCTGCATGGCGTGGATCGACGCCCAAGCGCATGTGTACTTCTACCGTCGGATCGAATTTAGTAAATGCGGTTTCCTTAATTAATTTCACAGCCTCAGCCCGGGAATATAATTTATCCCGATCTACTTTCGCTGCGGCTTCCAAATATTTACGTCCATGCTTTGCCATAATTACTCCTTGTGGTCTTAGCGAACCGGTAAAGGTTCTCCCACGATTTCTTAGTCAGATACCGAAATGCCCATGCTGCGTGCTGTACCAGATATAATCTTGACAGCGGCATCCATGTCGCGGGCATTTAGATCTTTCATTTTTATTTCGGCAATTTCGCGTAGCTGCGAAGTGGTTACTGAACCAACTTTGTCCCGATTTGGTATCGGCGACCCGCTACGGATTCCAGCGGCTTTCTTTAACAGGTCGGTGGCTGGGGGTGTCTTTAGAACAAAATTAAAGCTACCATCCTGAAAAACAGTAACCTCAACTGGTATAACCTGTCCGACTTGGCTGGATGTTTTGGCATTGTACTCTTTGCAAAATTGCATTAAATTGATGCCGTGCGGCCCTAACGCTGTACCAACCGGGGGGGCTGGATTTGCTTTGCCGCCTTGGATTTGAATCTTAACTACTGCTTTGACTTTTTTAGCCATATTTCCTCCGTGGAGTCCAAGCGCCTGTATTTAGGCTCCTCCAAAATTCAAATAACAAATGACGAAGACAGCACTTAACTGGAATAGCTACTGTGCTGCCTTCGCTACTAAACAATTACACTTTTTCGACGTGCATAAAATCGAGTTCGACGGGAGTTTCACGTCCAAAGAAAGAGACCATAACGCGCACTTTTGCCCGGTCGGCATCAATTTCTGAGACGGATCCGATAAAATCTGCAAACGGCCCGGTGCCAATACGCACTTTTTCACCAACCTGGAAGTCAAATTTCACCTTGGGTGCTTCTGCTTCCATGCGGTTCATGATTTTGGCAACTTCTTCGGGTCGGAGCGGGGTTGGTTCGTTCCCCATGCCTACAAAGCCGGTTACACCTGGCGTATTGCGCACCACGTACCAGGAATCTTCATCTAGCAGCATCTGTACCAAAATGTAACCAGGGAATACGCGCCGTTCAACTGTGCGACGTTTACCATCCTTGATTTCGATTTCTTCTTCGGTGGGAATCACGACGTCGAAGATTTTGTCTTGCATTCCCATGGTTTCAATCCGCTGTTCAATGCTGTGGCGAACTTTGTTTTCGTAGCCAGAATAGCAGTGAACGACGTACCAGGAACGGCCGTCATCCGGGATGAAGCTGCTTGTTTTGCTGCCCTGTGACAAAGAAGACGTTTCAGTCATTACCTCGCCTGTTACTGCTTCTTTATCTTCAATTTCATTACTCATGTAAAATCTCGCTTGCTACTACCAGCAACATTGCCCAGTTACCCAAGGCCGATGAGCTGTTCAATTAGTAACTGAATAACATTTGAGAATAGTAGGTCAAATACCCATAAGAACAGGGCAAACAATATCGTCACGCCAACGACAATCACTGTCAGACGCTGGGATTCTTCTCGGGTTGGCCATGTTACCTTACGCAGTTCACCACGGGTTTCTTTCAAATAGCGGGAAACTGGGTTTGGTTGATTGGCTGTTTTTTCTGTCACCGTCGTTTATTCCTTCTGTTACGAAGTCAGCATTGTTGCTGCTTTTTACAAAACTACCTCCAGAGACCTGCAAAGGCCTCTGGAGGATTTTAATAGAGCAGGGGGTGCAGGAATCGAACCCGCAGCCTACGGTTTTGGAGACCGTCGCTCTGCCAATTGAGCTAACCCCCTAGGGCTAATTGGGGCATGCGATACACGCCAGGCGCCCCAATTATACATCAAATTGTTAATTCAGGATTTTGGTAATAACGCCAGAGCCAACGGTCAGGCCACCTTCACGAA
>CBDUOF010000400.1:0-5335 GCA_965368765.1 uncultured Anaerolineae bacterium
CTTTGGCGATTGGAAAATGCGGGATGATCGCGGCAATCTATTTGGGGAAGTGCTCTTTCTGAGGATTGTTGTCTAGCTCAATTCATCAATAACTAGAGAGGGCACAGCGAACGAGCAAAAGCGCTCCTTACTCTGTGCCCTCCCCTAACTCACTGTTAGCCAGCCAAGAATGCTTCCATATTGGCTTTGCTGATGCGGTACGCTTTGCCAATTTTGCGGGCTTTGAGGTCACCTGCTTCGATAGCTGCAACCACATCTTCGTAAGAAACCTGCAATATTTCAGCCGCTTGCTGCGGGGTCATCACGTCTGGCATCCCGGCGCCTTCGCTGGCTGGGGCTGCGGGAGACGCCTGTGATTGCTGTGTTTGCTGCGGCTGTTGCTGTTGCTGCTGCTGCATACTTTGCATGGCTGCCATACCCATTGCGCCAAAACCGATTTCGCCCATGCCACCTCCTGACGGGTTATTTGCTGCATCTACAAAGGCGTCAGCCTGCTGCTTCTGCACATAGCTGGTGCCGTAGCCCATGTTGGTAACGACTTCGAGTGATTTGGGGTGTAAGCCCATCCGAATGTTAAAGTCCACCAAAACCATGCCTAAAGCGTCAAATTCGGCTTGAAGCAGGCCAATGAGCAATTCATTGAGGTCTTGCGAGAAGGACTGTAGCTGCGCCGGCCCGAGGTTTTTGGCGATGGCCAGCTCACTCATTTTGTCCTGCATCATGATGGCCAGCTTGGGATCCAGGCGATCCTTCATTTGCGATTGGCGAACGCTTTCACGGAATGCGTCCATTGCCTGCAAGAAGCGCCATGGCTCCTTAACACGCACAACATAGGTGCCATTGCCGACAATGGCGCTGGCTCCAGGCGATCGGTTCATATGTTCAATGATGATAGGCTGGGTCGTGCCCCATTTCATGGTGAGGTCGGTTGTTTTTACGTAATAAACATCGGCGGTAAAGACGTTTTTGCCACCAAACAGCCCTTTTTCCAGCCAATCGGTGAGGAAGGGAACGTTGGCGGTGGTGAGAAGGTGGGTGCCGGGTTCAAAGGTGCCCATTGCTTCACCACTGCGGACGAAGACGGCCGTTTCTCCAGGATTTACAATACAGGGCGAGCCTAATTTAATATCTCCTAGTCCACCGGGTGGAAATTTCCGTACCACTTCGTCCCGGAGCCAGGAATCAATTGCTACGCGATCAAACACTTTTGCCATGAGTCAATCTCCTTAAAAATAGTGCGACACAGAGTTACACCGAGAAGTCACAGAGAACCACAGAGAAAAGGAGAAAATCTTTTTGATCTGCGAAATCTGTGATTTTCATCTTAGTTAATATTCACCTTTTAGATTATCTTTTGCAGAGGGTTCGCCGATGCCTTTGATGACTTCATCGCGGCCGTCGAAGGTCGTGTTGGCTTCTTTGAGGGCACTGTCCAGGGCGCGAATAGAGCCGCTAATATCGCCGTCATCGAGAACGGCCGCTTCGAGAACGGCCGTATCTGCCTGAATCTGATCGGCCCGTGCCAGCATGTTTTCATCAAAGGCATAAATGCGTGCCAGATCATCTTCTTTTACCTTAATGGCGTCGAAAAACCCAGCGTAGCCTTGCGGTGCATCTTTGACTTTGCCAATCAGTCCCATCAGACGCGTATCCACGCGACCCAATGGCTCGGCGTGGTCAATGGCTTTGATGATGTCGCGGCTCAATTCCTCTGTGATGCCGCCCAGCTGAAGGCGGCTGCCTTCTAACCGATCGGCAATCGTTTTGCGCAACAACTGATCGGCCTCGCGCCGACGGCTGCGCTCCATGTAGCCATCCAGCCCTGGAATTTTGCTCAACAAATTGCCCAGGCCAGAGGATTCGCCCTGGATTTTGTTAAATAAATCGGATATTTGTTCTTTCATATTGGGTCGCCTCTCTTTATATGATTTTGAGTGTTTCAGCGGCGACCTGCCGGGTCGCCCTTACTTTTACCGTTCCAAAAAATATTCCGTACCGCAGAAGGGACAGCGAATGACGCCCTTCCCGGCCAGTTCTAACTCGCCGCCACAATGTTCGCATTTGTTGAGCTGATGCAGCTCTGTTGCCTGGCGAGAGTATAACATACCTTCATCCCAGTTTACATAGCCGGAAAACAGCCCCATCCCGACGAGTTGATAAAGATTTTGCTGAACAATGTCTCGGCTGCTGTCTAGCTCAATCACCAGGTCACTGATGGCGATTTGGCCGCGCGTTTTGACCATATCTAGCAGCTGACGCTGATCTTGGGCGCGCGCCGTGACTACTGCATCTTGTCCGCCTTTCCAGAGCAGGAAAGCCCCAAAGCCTAGCTGAGGCAGCACCAGCACCAGAAAGCCCAAGGTAATGCCCAGCGCCAGGCCCCCTGGTGTCAGTCGGCCTTCGCCGCGGTAGACCAGCATCAGGGCCGTGATAATAATGCCGACGATGATGCCGCCCGCAATGAGAATATATCCAAGTGTTTTACCCATATGTTTAGTGATTGGAGAGTTGAGATTTTACAGTTGCCACTCTCAATTCGCCAATCCTCCTCCTTTTAACCAAAGCCTCTACTACCACCACCGCCGGAGCTGCCGCCGCTAAACCCGCCGCTGAAGCCACCGGAACTGCGGCCACCGGTACTGCTGGTAGAACGAACGCTACGCATTGTGGAAGCAGTGCTGTTCAGCATGCGGGTGAGTCCGGTGGACATCGATTCCAGACCGCCTGCCATGCCAGTTGCGGCCGAATCCAGGCTGGGCAATGTCGGTGCGGTGCCGCTGCCAGATGAGGGACGGCCGTCTGAACCATGTTGCATGGGTCGCGTATATCCGTACGGGGTGTACCAAAGCGGAACGGGCGTGCGCGGTGCGCCAGAAAATTTGCGAATCCAGCTGCGATCCAGGCCAAAGGCGGTGGCGTAAGGTAGATATTTTTCAAAGATGTCACCTGCCGTTTCTATCTCTTGATATTCTTCAATATTTTGCAGATATTTGCGGAAGGCGTCCCATTTGGCCTTTTCATCTGTGCCTTTGGCTGTTTTGTTGGGCATATGCCGACCCACCACGCCGAGGAATACGGCCGTTACCAGCAAAGCCCCCGTCGCGCAGCAAGAGACAAATGCGGTCTCTTCTGGCAAAATGGCAGCGAGTGCAATGAAGGCAATGACGGCGACAACAAAAATAAGGCTGGCCCAAACAACATAGCTGGTGCGGACTTTTTCGGGCGAGCGGTCGACGAGGCCCTCGCTAATTAGCTCTTCGTAGAGCATTTTGCGCAGCGCGGGCAGCTTGTTGGCAAATTTATAGCGCAGTTCAGACAGCTTCCGCTCCTTCTTGCGACCAAATATATCTTTGAGGAATTGGGATTCATACGGCCGTAATCCTGCCCTTGATTCATTTTCCAGGGTGAATGTGTGGTTCTTGGCCCTGTTTTCGCTGATGCTGATGTAGCCACGCTGCGCCAAATCCACCAGGGTGGAGACGATGTCGCGCATGTCGGCTTTTTCATCAACCAGCGTACCGACAACGGCAGGGGGCAGACTGGACGGGGGTTCCGTGATGTATTCCGGCACGATGAGCCCCGTTTCCGGATCGCGACCACGCACGTACCACAGGGCCAGAACGGCCAGCGGACCCCCTAACATGACAAGGGCCGACAGGACAATACCAATAAGGGCGTAGACATCGCTGTTTTGCTGCCGCTGTTGCCAGTCTGGGGTAGGAATATCGAGCAGGCCGTGCGGGAACTGCACCCGAACCTCTAATGCCTGGCCGGTAAGCAGTGGTTGGGTGAGTTTGTAGGTAATAATACGGCCGTTATCACTCACCTGCGTCTCTACCAAATTGGAATCGCCAGCCGCCAGCCCTTCCACCAAATAGGTGCCATCGTCGAGGTAGCGCTGCGGCTCCACGCCTTCTGGCAGGCGTATGGTGACGGTGCTGTTTTGAATGCGGCCAGGGTGATCCGACGGGATCGCTTTCCAAAAAATTTGGTCGCCGCTGCCTTCGTCGAGGCTGCCCACGATAACCCCGCCCTGGACGACGTAGCTAAACGTATACGTCCGCTGCCCCAGCGCTGGCTCAAAATACCAGTCGATTCGCACGGAGTCGCGGGATTTGTCTACCTCAAACGTGCCGGGGGCATTGCTGCTGGACTCTACGTAGTTGAGGTCGCCTTCGCGCAGCTGGATGTCGGTGATGTTGTCGTTGTTGCCCACGCTGCCGGTGAGGATAGAGCCGTAGCCAAAGGTAAATGGCTCGCCAGAGAAGTTCAGCACCTGCGTCTCTTCAATGACCATGTCGCCATTTTCCAGCAGCGTGATCTCCACATCAAACCGCTCCCAGTAAAACGACTTCGTCTGCGCCGCCGCCGAGCCGGGCAAGAGGAGGATGCCGAAAATGATGGCAACGAGTAGCCATCTGATAGTGTGTAAGTTAAAGGTTTCTAGATTTTTTTGGAGTTTTTGCATGAGACTTAAATCTTTCTTAGTGATTAGATGGTTTTGTGTTGAAATGCTGCATATGATTATCGAATCGATTTGGAATATTTAGAGAAGTCGCAAACCAATCAGAAAACTCTAGGACCGACAAGACTGCCCATTCAGCGAAATGGTGTGTCATGCAACGCATTGGGAATATCGGGGAGCTTTCGTCAACAAAAGCACTCAGTATAAACTTGCCTTTTAGCTGTTGGCTAATTTTGTAATGTTCTTTCTTTTCAGCATGCCACTCTGGTTTGTAATGGATTAGGGCATTTCGGACATTGATTAATATTTTAACAAATTGATAAGCGCGGCCACCCTTGTCCAGCTTTTCCGATTTGGCCAACTCAAAGAATTTTCCGTATTTTTCTAGGATAGATAGCTTTTCGATATCTGTCCATGAGTTTTCCAGAAGTTTGGTGTTGAAACCGTCAATTACCTTAATTCCGTCTTGAATATCTGCAAAAAGCTCATTAATGTTAGCCTCGAGCGCCGCAACTGAACACAATATCGTTCCAGAAACATATGATAAGACTTCATCAAAAAATGGACCAAAAGCATGATTAGTATGCGCAGTTTCCACATTAAAACACTGTCGGCTGAATCTTGCTGCGGCCAACAGGTGTTGTACCGCAAAATTATATCTTTGTTTAACGGATACTTGCAGTTTCACATCATCGAGAGTCATAGTGTTATTATTTAGTGCCCAAGCAATTGGGATTCAATTTGGTCTAGCTGGCAACTCTGTTGTAGGGTCGTCAGGCTTGGGTTGAGTACGGTTGGCAACTGTTCGTCTTCACTACGCACAACCAGAGCAAAAGGTTCTACGATGACGCTCTGCGGCAGAATTGTTTT
>CBDUOF010000401.1:0-5331 GCA_965368765.1 uncultured Anaerolineae bacterium
GTAGCCCATCACCGGGTAGTTGAAGCTAATGGCCCGCCACACCTCGCGCAAATGAGCCATGATGAAAGACGGCCGGTACCGATCTTCCTTATCTGGCAGGCCGTTTTCTGTAATGTAGATTGGTTTATTGTACGGCAGCAGCGCCTCAATCATCTGAAAAAGCCCAACGGGGTAGATTTCGCCGTAGTTGCCATCGCTCACCACCGCGCCGGGTTCCCATTCTTGTGAAAGCAGTTCGCCAAACGGCGGAAAGTTGACATAAAAGCGCGTGTAGTAGTTTAGGCCGATAAAATCGTAGCTGCCCGCCAGATCGGGAATTTTGCCACGGCCGATAGGGAAATAGAGACGGCCGTCTTGCACAGAATCCAGCCACATGGTGTTAAACAACCAGCTTAACCGCCTTGCCCACCATCGACTTAGCGCCGAGCTGTCGGGTCGCGCTTGCAGCACCGCCATGTTTTTAGCAACTCCTACCTGCGCCTGAGGAAGCTTTTCTTTGATAGTGTGGTACGCTGCCGCATGGCATCGCAGCAGGTTAGGAATCGCTCGTAACGCACCCGCCCAGCCACGCTGTGCGCCCACCGGAAACGCCCCTGCGAAATAGCGCATAAATACATACACCATTGGTTCATTGATGGTAATCCATTTGGGAACGAGATCGCCCAGCACGTCGACCACTTTGGCCGTGTAGCGTTGGAAATAATCGACGACAATTTTGCTGCTAAAATCCCCTTTTTCTACCAACCACAGCGGATTGCTGAAGTGATGCAGCGTCACCATTGGCTCAATGCCTCGGGCATGCATCCCTAGCAAAATTTCACGGTAGCGAGCCAACGCTGTCTCGTCGAAGACGCTCGGTTCTGGCTCGATGCGGCTCCACTCCAGCGAGAGCCGATGGGCGTTATTGCCCATCTCGGCGGCCCTGTCCAGATCGGCTTCCGCATTGGCCCACCAGTTGCTGGCTAGACCCGATTTATGGTTATGCAAGATACGGCCGTCTTCCTGCTCCCAGGCCCACCAGTCACTATTTGAATTATTACCCTCTACCTGAAAAGCGGCCGTTGCCGTTCCCCACAAAAAGCCCTGTGGAAATAACAATTTTGCCTGTGCCATGTAAAGCTCCAACTTAAAATAACGCTTAGGGCCAGTGACAGGAGGTAACACCTTGGCGCAGAACACAATTGAAACTGCCTACGCTTTCACTGCGAGCCTCCTGAACCCCCAAAATATTAACCATAACAAGGCTTACGCAAGTAAAGTTAAGGTCTGACAAGGTGACTCCCGTCACAGCAGGAATATTCACTAAAAACCTGTCAGGTTTGCCTAAGTCCTCCCAATATCGTCATTATGGCACGGGCTGAATGCTCTGCCAAATTCCGCCACTGCAAGCAAAATTGTAATGGTAGCGTAGACAATACTCCTAATTGATTCCTGCGCAATGGATAAACTTTGTGTAAAAATTGCCAGCTTGCTATACTTGACAACCGTGCAGCAAGCACCATCTTACCAAGCAGAAACTTAGCTTCGGAGGCATTTGTGAGAGACTTAGTCCCACTAAGTGATTATTACTACCCCAACAAGATGGGACGCATCATGTTAACATCACTCGAAGAAGTTATGGGCCGCAACGGCCTGAATGCCCTGTTGAATCTTGTCGAGCTGCGCGAATACATTCAAAATGCCCCCCCAGACAATCTGGAACGAAAATTCAACTTTGCCAACATTAGTAACATCAATCGTGGTTTGGAAGAGATTTACGGGCCGCGTGGCGGGCGAGGATTGGCATTACGCAGTGGACGCGCCATCTTTTCCCGTGGTTTACGCCAGTTTGGTGCTCTCGCTGGCGTCAGCGATTTAGCATTTAAAGTGCTGCCGCTTAAAACCAAGCTCAAAATTGGCATTCCGGCCGTCGCTCGCATCTTCACCCAGTTTAGCGACCAGACCAGCCATGTTGAAGAGCTAGATGACCATTTTTTATACACCATTGACCGTTGTTCTATGTGTTGGGGATTGCATTCGGACAGAGCCATTTGTTATATCGCGGTTGGTATTTTGCAGGAAACGTTACGCTGGGTAAGCGGCGGGCTAGAATTTAGAGTTGACGAGATTCAATGCCATGCCGCCGGTGATGAAGCGTGCGTATTTAAGATTGATAAAGAACCAATCAAGTAGAAATTATGAGCGAATTAAACAAAGACAGCAAAGTAATCTTCATTGTTGAAGATGATAATGATTTAGCGGAAATGCTTCGAGCCTATTTTCGGGTTCAGGGCTATGAAGTTATCGTTGCCTCGCGTGGGCAGGATGCCGTGGCGGGCATCGCCGAAAATGTGCCAGATGTGGTTGTGCTGGACATTCGTCTGCCCGATATTAATGGGTATGAGGTGTGTCGCCAACTGCGCCGTTCACGGCGAACCCACAACATTCCAGTGATCTTCTTAACAGAAAAACGGGAACGTGAAGACAAGTTGGCTGGCCTGGAGTTGGGCGCGGTAGATTACATCACCAAACCCTTTGACATTCAGGAATTGCGTCTCCGGGTTCGGAATGCGCTGCGGCGGGCCCAAATGAGCACACTTCTAAATCCAGTAACCGGTTTGCCAGAAGGCACGCTCGTCCGTGAGCAGCTCACCCAATTACTGAATCAGGCGGATTGGGGAGTGGTCATGGCTGGAATTCGTGGCCTGAATAAGTTTCGTGACAAATACGGCTTTGTAGCGGCTGACGATGTGTCGCGCGCCGTAACGCTAATGATTGCCAACGCCGTGCAGGAAAGCGGCGGTGAGAACTTTGTTGGCCACGCTGACTCAGGGGACTTTGTCATTTTAACAACGTCTGAGCAGTGCCAAAAGCTGGCGGATCGGTGCATGGTGCGGCTGCATCCATCAATTCAATATTTTTATCCGGCACTGGAGCGACAGCGGCTGCATGAACTGCCAGAGTCTGAACGCTTGAGAGTGCATGTTGCGGCCGTTTCGTCCGCCAAATTTCAGGGCAGCAGTATGGAAGATCTTTTTGCCGCGTTGGAGAATCATCGACTTTAGGTCGGCATCACGTTTTTTATCCCCCCTACAATTTGATACAATCGCACAATTCATTTTTTAATTTATCAGGGCTTATGTGGCCCTGATTTTGTTTGTGTTTAACCCATGAAGCGATTCCGCACTGATTTTCTGTTCTTGCTAGGCTTTTTGCTGCTGCCCTTGCTGCTGTTTGGCAGCGTGACGCTAGGCGGGCAGACGATGCTGCCCGTGGACAATCTGTATCAGTGGGCGCCCTGGTCGGCCTACGCCAGCGACTTTGGCCTGACCCAGCCACATAACCCCCTCATTAGTGACCTCATTATCCAAAATTACGCCTGGAAGCAGTTTGTGCGAGAGACTATTTTCGCCCGCGACATCCCGCTGTGGAATCCGAATCTGTTTGCCGGGGTACCGTTTTTAGCTGCAGGGCAGCACGGGGCTTACTATCCGTTCAGTGGACTATTCCTCATTTTGCCGCTGGCCAAAGCATATGGCTGGTACACCGTTAGCCAAATCTGGCTGGCAGGGGCGTTGATGTATGTATACGGCCGTATTCTCACCCTGCGCCGCTCCTCTGCCTTCATAGCCGGGCTGGTGTTCCAGGGCGGGGCGTATTTGGTGATTAGTGCAGCCGTTTTCCCCATGATTAGCGGCGCGGTGGTGTGGCTGCCGCTGCTGCTGGGCTGCATAGAAAAGGTAATTGGCGATTGGAGATTGGAGAGTAACGATTCAGTCAATCGCCAATTGCCAGTCGCCAATCTCTCCGCAAACAAAACATTGTGGATTGGTGTAGGCGCTATCGCGCTTGGCATCCAGATTTTGGCCGGGCATATTGAATTTACCATCTACACGCTCCTTGTCATGGCAGTTTATGCCGCCTGGCGATTGGCCAGCCTCTGGTGGAAAACCCGCACCACTGACCACCGTTTCCCGTTACCAAGAAAGGCCGCTTCCCTCGCGGCGATGGTTCTTCTCGGACTCATGCTGGGGGCGGTGCAGCTGCTGCCGCTGTACGAACTGGGGCAGGTCAACTTCCGGCAAGAGTCGGCCAGTTTTGACGAGGTAATGGATTACGGTTTCAAGCCGCGCCGGGTGCTGACGCTGGCGCTGCCCAACTTTTTTGGCAACCCCACTCACCACAGCTACACCGATGTGTTTAGCGGCGAAGAAGTATCGTTAAGCCAAAATTATTACGGCGAAGCCAAAACCAACACCGAATGGGGCATTAAAAATTACGTGGAAGGGGCCATTTATCTGGGCATCTTGCCGCTCTTTTTGGCCGCAATTGGGGTAGTTGGCGGCTGGCGAAGGCATAAAGGGCAGGTTGGCTTTTTTGCCGCGCTGAGCTTCTTCTCGCTGGCCTTTATTTTTGGCACGCCGCTGTATGCCATTTTGTATTACGGCCTGCCATTTGTGAACCAACTGCACACGCCTTTCCGCTGGGTGTTCCCGCTATCGCTGGCGGTGGCGGTGCTGGCGGGATATGGGGTGGACAGTTTGGAGAATTGGAGATTGGGAAATGGAGATTGGAGATTGGAGATTGTGAGAATCTCCAATCTCCAATCTCTAATCTCCCTGATCGCCGGCGCTGGCGGGATTTTGCTACTCGTCGGTTTGGCGGGATCGTGGTGGGCGTATGGCCGTATCCAATCCACCATTGAGCGATTATTCCTTGGCCTGGCTGGCGCGCCGTCTGCCTTTGCCGATGCGACGGCATTTTATAGCTATTCCTTCTGGCAGTTGCTAACGCTGGGTTTGGTATTGCTGGGTGTGGGCATTGTGTTTTGGTTAAGTAAGCGGGGAGGGAAACGGCCGTATTGGATTCTCGCCGCCTCACTCATCATCATTGTGGATGTATTCCTGGCCAATCGCGGCTTTAACGCCAGCAACGACCCAGCCTTGCTCGACTTTAAGCCGGATATGGTGCAGTGGTTGGAGGCCCAGCGGCTGGGAGACCAGCCTGGCCAGTGGCGGATCACCAGCTTTGCCCCCAACGGCGACAAACCGTTCAACGCCAATTCCGGCTGGCTGTTCGGTTTGCCCGACGTACGTGGCTACGATTCGATTATTCCGCGGCAGTACACGGAGTACATGGCGGTGATTGAACCACAGAATGAACTGCCGTTCAATCGTGTGCAGCCTATCGTCAATTGGGAGTCACTCAACGCGCCGCTGCTCGACGTGCTGGGCGTGAAGTACGTCATCACCAGCGAGACGATTGCGCTGCCCAAGTACACAGAAGTGTGGCAGGGGGAAGGGGTGCGGATTTATGAGAATACGGCCGTTGCTCCCGGTGCCTACACTTTGC
>CBDUOF010000402.1:0-5316 GCA_965368765.1 uncultured Anaerolineae bacterium
ACTGGTCTCTACCGGCGCCATGAATGTGCGCTCTGGCCCAGGCGTGACTTATAGCGTTATTACCGTAGCGTCACATGGACAGACGGTGACGCTCTTGGGTCGGAACGCCAACAGCAGCTGGGCCAAAATTCGGTTGGCTAACGGCACAGAAGGCTGGGCCAACAGTTCATTGCTCACGCCAAACGTTAGCATCAGCAGCCTGCCTCTGGCCGACAGCCCAGCCGCACCCCAACCGCCAGTACCTGTGGCACCAGGGGCGGTCTTGAGTTTGCGCTCTGGTCCTGGCTTTAGTTATCCGGTTACGGGATCAGTGTATCAAGGTTTGCAGGTATCGGCCGTTGGGCGTAATGCCAACAGCACCTGGCTCAAGGTGCAGCTAAGTGATGGTCAGCAAGGCTGGATAGGTGCCCAGTACGTGCAGCTCACAATTCCTGTTGGTAACCTCCCTGTTATGGATGGCAGCACACCCACAACGGGCGGCACGCCCCCTGTGCCAAGTGCTAATGCAGCTACCATCTCTACCGGCGCGGCCAATGTGCGTTCAGGTCCTGGAATTGGCTATGGCATTGTAGCCACAGCCGGGCAAGGGCAAACGGTCACGCTGCTGGCTCGAAATAACCTTAACAGCTGGGTAAAGGTGCAGTTGGCCAACGGCACGCAAGGTTGGGTCAACGCGTCATTGATAACAACAAGCGTCAGCATTAGCAGCTTGCCAATTCAATTTGAACAAACGCTTTCGGCATCTGGATTGGTGAATACGGCCGCTCTCAATGTGCGTACCGGGCCAGGCATTAGCTATACGGCAACGGCCGTTGTCTATCAAAATCAAGGGGTGGCGCTGCTAGGACGCAATGCCGATAGCAGTTGGGTTAAAGTACGCTTAACCAACGGCGTCGTGGGCTGGATTAACGCGGCCTACATCGACACGGCAACCACACTAAACAGCTTGCCGATTACGAATTAGCCTGTACGTAGAGCGTCGTGTGTCTTCAAAATCTGACGCATGACGCTCTACATTTTTATAACAGTCATGTCACAAAGCAAACGTTTTAGCCAACTCGATGAAATAGCGAATTGATTCCGGGTTGCGGATTGCTCCCAGGTTAACCGCCTGCTCCAAGGAATGTCCCAACAAGATACGCCGCACAGGTATTTCCAGCTTCTTGCCGCTCAGAGTGTAAGGTAGCTCTGCTACCTGGTAGATGGCATCTGGCACATGGCGTGGCGACAAGCTGTGGCGCAACTGCTTGTTAATCGTCTGGCGCAGGCTGTCATCCAGTTCATACCCTTCGGCCAGGATGACAAACAACGGCATAAATGAATCTCGTCCCAATAGCTCCAGATCAACCACCAAACTATCGACAATGCCCTGGATCGCTTCGACACAGGCGTATATTTCGCTGGTTCCCATGCGAATGCCTTTGCGATTGATGGTGGCATCGGAACGGCCGTAAATCACACAGCCACCCGCCTCATTAAATTGTATCCAATCACCATGCCGCCATGCTCCTGGAAATTGCTCAAAATAGCTGGCACGGTAGCGTGCCCCATCGGAATCGCGCCAAAACTTAACGGGCATTGAGGGCATAGGGGCAGCAATCACCAATTCCCCAACCTCACCTATGACAGGTTCACCTTTGCTGTTCCACGCCTCTACCTTTGCGCCCAATGACGCGCCTTGAATCTCGCCTGCATAAACCGGCTTCAGGCGGCAGCCGCCCACAAACGCTGTGCACAAATCAGTACCGCCGCTCAACGATTCCAGTGCAAAATTATCATGTACACTGCTGTAGAGCCATTCAAACGCGCTTACTGGCAGCGGTGCGCCTGTGGAGCCAATACTGCGTATCCGGGTCAAATTATGTTGCTGGCTAGGAACAATTCCCGCAGTTATACAGGCAGCGACAAAGGCAGGCGAAAGGCCAAAATAGGTCATGCCACTGCGCTCAGCCAAATCCCACAGCCGATCTAAAGTAGGGAATGCAGGACTGCCGTTGTACAAAATAATTGTGCTACCACTCAGCATCGCACCCAACTGATAGTTCCACATCATCCAGCCGGTGCTCGTATACCAAAAGAAGCGGTCACCAGGACGAAGGTCATTGTGCAGGACGGTGGCTTTTTTATGCTCAAGCAGGTTGCCACCGTGCCCATGAACAATCGGTTTGGGCAAGCCTGTTGTGCCGGAGGAGTACAAGATCCAGAGTGGGTGATCAAACGGCAGTTGAGCAAACGTGAGTTCTGGCTCTTCGTCTTCACTGGCCAGCAAGGCGGGCCAGGAAAGTGTATTGGGCAAGGGGGCATCATCCAGCAAGGGGATGGCCATGGTATTTTGTAGCGTGGTCAGCCCCTCTTGAAGCTGGTTGACAATGTCGCGGCGGTCGAATGGCTTGCCGTTGTAACGGTAGCCGTCGACGGTGATGAGCAGCGACGGTTCGATCTGGGCGAAGCGATCCAGCACGGCTTTGCTACCAAAATCGGGGGAGGCGCTAGACCAGATGGCCCCTAAACTGACGGCAGCCAGACAAGCGATAATCGCCTCAGGGATATTTGGCAGGTAGGCAACGACGCGATCCCCTTTGCCAATGCCCAGCTGCTTAAACTTTTGCTGCAGAACGGCCGTATCGCGATAAATTGCACGCCAGCTCATCTCAACCAACGGCCCATCTTCCGCTTCATATAATAGAGCCGGACGTTCTTCGTCATTCATCTGGGCAAAGATATTTTCAGCGTAATTCAGCCGGGCTTGGGGGAACCACACCGCGCCGGGCATACGGGCATCTGCCAGGGCAACAGCGCCCCGCCGGGACGCCTTCACGCCACAAAAGTCCCAGATTGCTTGCCAGAATGCGTCTAGATCGGTCACCGACCAATGCCATAGATCAGCATAGCTGGCGAAATTGAGATTTCGTTCGACCGCCAACCATCGCCTAAAACGAGTGAGATTGGCATCCTCTATGACCTGCGGTGAAGGTTGCCAGAGCAAATCGCCTTGTTGTCGTCCTGTCATATGACTAGCTCCAAATTTCAGCCAAAGAAGTTACGTAGTTAAAACAACGCTTTTCGTCACTCTGTTAGTTGCCCTGAGGCTGCGTGTACTAAACATCATCGAGCGGAATCGGGCTCACATCATCGTGGCGCAGCGTGCGCAGGGAACCACGCTCAATGCGCATAATGAGGCGGCAGGCTGGGTCTGGGCAAATAACCCGGGCATCGGTTTCCATCCAGTCGGCTGGATGATTTTGCCGCTGTTTGGCTGGCAGCAGCGGAATGGCTGCCTGGAGGGCATATAGACAAAAATCTTCGCCAGCGGGCAGGGACAGTGTGCCACCTTGCAAAAAGAAGCGGTCACCCTCAGCCATGTTGCAGGTGCAGTTGCCTTCGATTGATTCGACAAAAACTGTGAGATCGTAGAGTTGAAACTCGTCTGAATTCATAATTAGTACGCTGTGAAAAGTGGACTAAGAGATAAAAAGCGGCCGCCGCCATGCACTTGTTACGCAAACGCCCGCTTCACTGCAGGCAACACCACATCCCCCAACAGGCACAAGCCCTCGTGCGTGGTTATGCCGTGCGGCGTGCCAAATTCTACGCGGCTTGCGCCCGCTGCAAACAGGTTCAGGGCTTGATGGGTAATGTCCTGTGGCGTGCCGGCAAAGGCAAATCTTCGTAACAGGTCGTCGGAAACATGGGCCACGGCCGTTTCCATATCCTGCTGCTTGACGGCCGTTTCAATTCTGGCGATCTGCTCAGGATCGAGTTCCAGGGTGGGGTCCAGCCGGGCAACGACAGGCAAATAAAGCACCACCTCCCGTCGCGCCAGGGCCATTGCTTCCGCCCGATCCTCGGCCACCACCGTGACCGCCCCCACAACGATGCCGGGCGCCGGCAACCCATCGTTCAAGGTTTGCTTCAGCCATTGCACCATTTCGGGGTTGACCGTACCACCCAGCTTGATTTCATCGATAAACGGGCGGCAGGCGGCAATGGTTTTGCGTCCCCAGCTGCCCAGCAAAAAAGGAATTTCGGGATGAACGGCCGTCCACCTGAATGCCTGACCGCCAGCCAGCGGAAAGTAGTCACCAGCCAGTGGCTCCGTTCGCTTTTGCAGCAGATGGCGCACGCAGGCCATTGCTTCACGAAGCTGCTGTGGGCCATTTGCTGGCCGCAGCCCTATAAAATCCAGCCAGGCGCCCCGGGCAAAGCCAAGGTAGGCACGACCGCCGCTGGCTTCGCTAATCAGAGCGCTGTTGGCGGCAATGTTAATTGGGTGGCAGGTAAATGGATTGACCGCGGCAGGACCTAGCCGGATCCGGCTGGTGGCGCGGGCTATCTCCAGCAGCGGGAGCCAGGCCGGCTGGTACAGCAGGTCGTTGTACACCGTTACGCCATCAAAGTTGTAGGATTCGGCGATTTGGGCCAGACGGCCGTATTGGTTAAGCGGTTTATCTGTTTGAAAAGCAATTGAAAGTGTGGGACAGTTCATAGACAGGGATGCTTGCGCTTATCAAATCCGAAATTGGTGATTTCTATTTTATCCGTTTTCCCTGCCCAAACAATATAGGTGTAAAATAATCTAATAACATCCCCGCAAGAAGGAGAAAATAATGAAACAGGTTCCATCTGTGCCTTTGAACATGCAAACATTTCCAGAACAGGAAATGCAGACCCGATCGAAAGCATTTTTGCACCTTATGCAACAGCGGCACAGTACCCGCGACTTTGCCAACAAGCCGGTGCCACTTGATGTCATCCAGCACTGCCTGGCCACGGCAGGCAGTGCCCCCAGCGGTGCAAATCAGCAACCCTGGCACTTTGTGGTCGTCACTGATCCTGATATTAAGCACCAAATTCGGCTTGCCGCAGAAGAGGAGGAGCGCTCTTTTTATGCTGGACGTGCCTCTGACGAATGGCTAGAAGCATTGGCTCCGCTGGGAACTGATGAGGATAAATCTTTTATCGACCGGGCTGGGTGTCTTATTGTAATTTTTGCCCAATCATACGGTTTAGAGGCAGACGGCTCGCGGGTAAAGCATTATTATGTGCAAGAATCGGTTGGCATAGCCACTGGTTTCTTAATTACTGCTCTGCACAATGCCGGCCTGGCTTGCCTGACCCACACCCCCAGCCCAATGGGCTTTTTAAGTAAACTTCTGAATCGTCCTAAAAATGAACGGGCCTATATCAATCTGGTTGTGGGCTATCCAGCCGAAGATGCCCAGATTCCCGAACACGCCTTAACAAAAAAGGCGTTGTCAGACTTTGTCACCATTATTTAGCGGCATCAGCCCTTTTATTCAGACGCATTGCTAATTG
>CBDUOF010000403.1:0-5305 GCA_965368765.1 uncultured Anaerolineae bacterium
AGCCAGATAGTCTGGAGCTTTCCACTTTGGGTGGCTGGATTGCGACCAATGCCAGCGGCATGAAAAAGAACAAATATGGCAACATCGAGGATATTGTGGAGTCTGTGACGATGGTGACGGCCAATGGCGTCATTGAGCAAGGGCCCGCGATGCCGCGCCAATCAATGGGGCTACAGCCTAAGGATTTGGCCTTTGGCAGTGAGGGAAATTTTGGCATTATCACCAGTGCGGTTATTAAGATTCATAAAGTGCCAGAAGCCAAAAAATATGGTTCGCTGGTGTTTCCAGATTTCCAGAAGGGAACGCAATTTTTGTATGCCTTAACCCAAACTGGCACGCTGCCTGCCAGCATTCGCCTGTTGGACAATATCCAATTCCGCTTTGGCTCAGCGCTGAAGGGGGAGCCCACGCGGATGGAAGCGATCATGGGCGAGATTCAGAAGTTCTTCTTGCTGAAGATAAAGAAGTTTGATCCGAATGAGCTGTGTGCCGCCACTATTGTGATGGAAGGCACACAAGAGGAAGTGGCTTATCAGGCGAAGCTGATTAACCGGCTGGCAAAGCAGTTTGGCGGCATTGCTGGAGGCGAGACAAACGGCCGGCGAGGCTATATGCTGACCTATGCCATTGCTTATATCCGGGATTTTCTGACGGATTTTCACATCATTGGGGAGACGTATGAAACGACGGTGCCCTGGAATAAGGTGCAAGCGGTGATTGATGCAGTCGCGGCCCAGGTGGAGGAGAAGCACAAGGCATATGGTTTGCCGGGACGGCCGTATATTTCGCCACGTATCACCCAGCTTTACCACACTGGGGTTTGTATCTACTTTACCCATGGCTTCTCGACAATGGGCGTGGAGAATCCTGATGAGATTTTTAGTGAAATTGAGCATTCACTGCGGGAGACAATTATGGTGGCGGGCGGATCGATTTCTCATCATCATGGCGTGGGCAAGATCCGCAAAGATTTCATGAAGCATACGATTTCTCCTGCAGCGACTGCCCTCATCAAGGATATTAAAAAGGCGAACGATCCCCAAGATATTTTTGGCATCCGCAACAATATTTTTGCGGAGTCGACTGAACCTGAGCCGATTGTAAAGTCAAACTGATAAAGAACGTTGCCTTTTGGTGACGGAGGACAATGAATGAGTAATACAACGTTACGTAAAATTCTTATTGGCATGTTTGGATTGTTAATTCTGCTCCTGATTGTTGGCGCGATTTTGCTGGTGCGCGATGGTCAGGAAACGGTCGTCGAGGCTACAGGAGATGCAGTGGCTAATGCGTCCACAACCGTGCCAGCCACGGAAACGGCCGTAAACACCACCCCAACGGTGCTACCGCCTGCGTTGGTTGAGATATTGCCTACAAATACGCCATTGCCGTCACCTACGCCGACGGAAACCGCCATACCTACCGAAACGGCGCTGCCAACAAATACGGCGACGGCCGTTCCGCCCACAAATGTACCGCTGCCAACGGCCGTACCTGCGACAAGTACACCAGTGCCACCCACCAATACGCCCGTCCCGTCAGGTCCGCAGCCAACCAATGCCAACGGGTTGGTTGGGCAGAGCTTCGTTTTACAAGATTGGCGTAGTTCACTGACGCCTGGTGGCCAAATTTGGTATGAATGGAAAATTGGCAACACGTCGGGGGGAGGTGTACCCTACTCCACCATTGGCGTGATGCCGCGCCGCAATGGACAAGATGTTGTGGCCTGGTATCAGAACAACTGGGGGGGCAACAATGACGTCATGCCCCCGGAAGGTCTTAGTTGGCCGTCCTGGATGGCGATTCCAGAGACCGGTGATTTTACCATTCGACTGGTCGTCTGTTTTGATGGTTACCAGAACTGCCTGAGTGGTGGAGGCACCTTCCATACACTTTCTCAAGAGATTCCCGTGAGCATTCGCTAGGGGAATCGCCGCTTATGAATATAGCCTGAGCAATCATTCAAATTGCTCAGGCTTTTTTTGTTTACCTTATGCCAAAGCAAAAAATTGCAAAGAAACGCAAATTTCCGCAAATTAGGAAAAATAGATAATTTCTTAACAAGAAATTGTGCTAAACTTACGCCAACTTACTGACTTGCAGCTCAATAACTCACATATCCCATACAGCAACAGTCGGCTAACTTACGCAAGGATTGATAGAAACGGCCGTTTCCCCCTCAGGGATTTCCTCGTTCAATTCGAGGTGTCAGTCAAGGTGCAACACGATTGCCAGGGGTGCATCATCTCCTCCGCAATTGCCATAGTTTTTGGAGAACAGACATTCTCTTATCCGAGTCCTTACGGCTTGAACAATCAAGCTATATTTTCGTCTTTTAACCACGTTGTTTAAAAAAGGAGTAGTATCCCATGACGAAACCCCCTCTGACTCGCGTGTTAGCGCTCATTGCACTTCTTATCATTCTATTTGCCCCTGCTCAACTTTTGGCTGCCAGCCCCCCTGGTGCTGGAGATGTTCTCATCAATGAATACGTCGCTCGAAGCAGCGTAACGGAATGGGTGGAGCTGTACAACACCACCGCAACAGACCTGGATATATCGGGCCATTATATTGACGATATTGCCAGCGGTGGCGGATCGCCGAAGCTGATCCCAACCTCAACGATTATTCCTGCTGGCGGTTATTATGTGATGGAATTCAGCGGCTTTCTGAACAATGGGGGTGATGACGTTCGCTTCTTAGATTCGTCTCAGGCCGTGTTGGACAGCACTAGCTATACGTCCGCAACAGATGAATACTCCTGGTACCGGACCCCAGACGGCGGAACCTGGGGCGCGACAGAAAGCGACTCGCCCACCAAGGGGACGACAAATCCAGGTGGTGGCACTGCCACGCCCGGCGTTGGGGATGTGCTCATTAATGAATATACCGCCAACAGTGCGACAACCGAATGGGTGGAACTGTACAACACAACTGCCAGTGACCTCGATATTTCTAACCACTACATTGATGATATTGCTGGAGGCGGTTCTCCTAAACCCATTCCTGGCAGCACCATTATTCCAGCGGGTGGCTATTATGTGCTGGAATTTACCGGGCTCCTCAACAACAGTGGTGATGATGTCCGTTTTCTCGATCCAACGCAAGCTGTGCTAGACAGTACCAGCTATAGCTATGCAGAAGCGGATTATTCCTGGTATCGATATCGCGACGGACTGGCCTGGAGCCCGGCCGAAATTGATGCCCCTACAAAGGGAAGCAGCAACGACAGCATGGGCGCTGAACCCTGGACGCCGGGTGAGTTTCAGATTCGTATTTTTGACGTTGAGCAGGGCGATAGTCAGCTCATCATCTTCCCATCTGGTTACACCATTTTAATTGATGCCGTTGAACATTCTTACAGCTCTGGTAAAGGGGCTGCGCTGGTTGCTTCCCGTATCCAGGCGATTATGGACGGTGATATGAGTATTGATGTGGGTGTGGCAAGTCACCTTCATTTAGACCATATTGGTTATGCTGGCTATGGTGGCTTTTGGGGCTTAATTGAGACGCATGGCGTCAGCTTCGGTACGTTTATCGATCGAGATGCCGGTGTATGGACGGATGGCTCTGGTGGCGGTACCGTGGATGGTTTGTGTGACCCAGACTTAGAGATTGTCTGGCACAATGCTGGTACGGTTTCGGGGACAAGCCGCAACTGGTTATGCTATGCAACCAATCCGGCAAATACAAACATCTACAATGTTCGGGAAATTGCGGTTGTCGGTTCCACGACGCAAATTGATCCACCGGATACCGATGCAGTCGTTGAGATTGTGCAAGTAGATGCCGATGGCATTATGATGTCAGATGGCACAACGCCTCTTCAAGGTGACCACACTGGCATGTCGGCACCCCCCAGCGAAAATGATTACTCAATCGGTATAAAAATCCGCTTTGGGACGATTGATTATGCAACGTCCGGTGATTCTGATGGTGAGTACGCTACCAGTTCATTTGGTTACACTTATAATGATGTAGAAACGGATTTGGCTGACCGCTTTGGTGAGGTAGACGTATTGCGGGCCAATCATCACGGGTCGCAGCACTCGACAAACCAATATTACGTGGATACCTTGGATCCGGCTGCATCGGCTATTTCATGCGGCAGCAACAGTTTTGGCCATCCAGGGCAGGCGGTCCTCGATCGTTTATTAGCAACTGGCGATGTTTATGTGACCAATCTGTGTGATGTTACGCGAAATTATGGATCGGCCGTTTTGGTTCATGGTGATATCGTTTTGAAATCAACCAATGGGGTGAACTACACAATTAACGGCACGGCCTACGTGGCGACGGATCCCGCGCCCCCGATTACGCAAGTGGTTATCAACGAGCTTTATGCCAATGCCGCATCGGGCCAGACGGAGTGGATTGAGCTTTACAATCCTACTGGGCAAGCCATTGATATCTCCGGTGCCTGGATCGATGATATTGCCAGCGGTGGCGGGTCGCCGATTCAAATACCGGCGAGCACGACTATTGCTGCCGGGGGTTACTGGACGTTGGATACCAACAATTACTTTAACAATGGTGGGGATGATGCCCGATTCCTGATGCCTGATGGTTCTACCGTGATTGATAGCTACAGTTATGGCAGCAGCGCCAAGAACAAATCGTGGTATCGCACGCCCGATGGCGGAAGCTGGTCTGGTTCCATGACTTCGACGGTGACCAAGGGTGCTTCCAATCCGTAAAGATGTTTGAGTCGCGCAGGCTGGTGCAAGACTTTTGTGCCAGCCTGCTTTTTTTGCTTATGAGACGTATTTTTGGACTGTTCTTCATTGCTCTTTTTATGATGTTGGTCATGATTGGCTGTGGCTCTAGCAAGGCATTGGCTGAAAGGGTGCCGCCAACGGCCGTTTCCATTTCGAATGAAAGTGGTGACACGATCGCTGTTCAGGAAGGCCCTGTTTGGGTCGTGCTGAGTGGCGTCGATGAGCATGGCCTCATTGTTGAACACGAGCTGACCTTGCTCTCTGAGCCAGACCCCAATGCCGCTCCCGGGTCACTGCTTCATACCGGTATTCCGGTTTCTGTGCTAGAGATTCGCCAGAGTGGCCCGCAAAACTTACAGCGCTTTTATCATGTAGAAACGGTGGATGGCGTCACTGGCTGGATTTCAGATTACTATGTGCGGCGTGTGGCCTATCTGTATGATGCAGAAAGCGACGGAGTCGATCTTTATTCCTCCCCTGACGGGCAACTGGTGTCGCGTTTGCCCAATGTGTCGCCGATTTCCGTAAAAGAACCGTCTGCTGAAGATTGGTGGTTGGTTCAATCCGTGGCCGATGGCACGCTGGGG
>CBDUOF010000404.1:0-5279 GCA_965368765.1 uncultured Anaerolineae bacterium
AGCGGAACCAATATTACCAGGCTGAGGAGGGTGCCACGAAACGCGTTGCGCCAATCCAGTGCCGTAATGACCAACGACACCAAAACGGCCGTAATCATCAGGGGCAGCCACCAGGATTGCTGAGTCACTAAGCTAATGGCAGAGCCGACCAGCCCCACGGTGGTCAGCAGCCAGAGCACGCTAAAGAGGCGCATCCCGGTCTGACTTAGATTCAGACGGCCGTCTAGCAGCGTCGTTTTGTAAGGCAGTTCAGCAATTTCCCCCAGAGGCCAGTAGGCCACAAAGCCCAGTAAATGAATCAGTCCATGAATGATGACGATGCCAATGGCTAAGAAATTAGCGATACGTAACATTTTGAAGTCCTTAAAATTGATATTTGGTCAGATACTTTTAGCTTAAAGAAAACGCTCCCCAGACACATCGGATATCTGGGGAGCGTTTCGTCTGGTCAGTTGTGGGGAGTTTTCCCTGGTCACTTGACCAGGGTTATGGGAAGCTCTTCACTATCACAGTAGTCCCACAATAAATATTGTTACGGAGCAATTTGCATAGACGCGATCAGCAAATCCAGCTGGTTGATTGAAGGGGTAAACGTATCTGGAGATGTGCTGTTCAGCAGGTCGGTAACGGCCGTATAATAACCAGCCCAATCGGCGTTTTCGTCAGTGATGTCCGGGTAAGCCACCCCGCCAGGGGGCAAGACTGCTGCTGCCTCGCCCGTTTCCGCCAGGACGGGGACCGTGATTGGGAAGATGGCAACGATGTAATAAGCGCCATCACGGGTCACTCCCTGGAACTGATAGAACAGTTCGTGGTTGTTGGCTGGTGCGTTGTATTGAGCATATTCGGTAATAAAGCGTACGCCCCCTCCATTTTGGAATGGGAGGGTCTGGATATTGGCGGCGAAAATCTGCTGCGCTTTGAAAAACGGCACTGCCGGAAGTTGGTCTGGGCTAATCGATTCGCCTGAACCGTACAAGATATTGTCCAAACGACGGATGCTTTCGAAGGCGGTGGGAACCAGTTCGGCGTAAGCCTGCGCCGGGTAAACGTAAATCTTTGGTTGGTGGAATTTCCCTTGCAAGACGTAATAGTCGCCCAGCATGACCTGCAGATGACCTGGCGTTTTGTCCCACCAGGCAGCATCTTCGCTGTCGTTGCGTGGAAAGTCACTGCCGCTTGCTCCGCTGGCTACGCCCGGCGGCACAACGAGCGACAAGGACCCAAAGGTTACTTCCGTTCCCGTGTTGAATGACTGCTCGGTTGGGATGGGTGATGGCGGGAGTTCAGTTGCCGGAACGGCCGTGAGAATAGCCGGAACTGGGGTAGCAAACTCAGTTGCGGGAATCGCAGTACTCATGGGCATGTTGGTCTCGGTGGCGGCAGGGACACAGGCTGTAAGTAAGAGCAACCCTATCAGAAGAGCAGTTAGTCGCTTTGGGAAAAATTTAGATTGTGGTTTAGTAGACATGAACAATCTCCTTGTATGCATGTGATGCGATAATAGTAATACTGGGAGATTCAAAACTCATCCGCCTGTGGAAGAGTCTTTGCCCTGGTCATTTGGATAGGTGGGTATCACCTAGGCCATAACTACTCTCGATTAACTCTTTCAACCGCTGCGTGAAGCGTGCGGCCGGCGCACCATCAATCACATCATGATCAATACTAATGGTCACGCTCAGGTACTCACGAATTTCAATACGATCATCAACGATTCCCGGCTTTTTAGAGATGCCGCCCAGCGTTAGCTGGAGGGAATGATTGGGCACTGGAATGCCCCAGCCGCTCCCTGTGCCAAACAGCCCAATTGAACTGACCAGCACAGTGCCATAATATGCCTTTAGTCGCTGCGGCTGCTTAAAAAGTGCCCAGAGGAATAAACGTCTGATAAACCCGGGCAGGCGCACAAACCAATCGATAAACGTCGATTCCTGGCTGCTTTTGTGCTGATTTTGGAACGCTCGAATTTCGTCGTGAAGCCCTCGCACGTTCATCTTGTTTACCCCTCTAAGGATATGAGGGCGAATCGTCTTTTTGCCGTCCACTTCAACTTCAAACAACATGTTCACATCCACATCATCAAAAATAATCAGCTGATTCCGCCAATTTCGGTAAGCGTGCATTTGCTTGTTCTGGCCGATCGCTTGCCCCAGGCAGGCCAGAATGAAGGCCGAAAAGGATAAGGATTCACCCGTTTGCGCTTTATGCTGGCGCAGGGCTGCACGGGCTTGGGTAATATCGAACTCGACCAGCCCATGCACCGTATGCTTCTGGCGGCCCAGCCGACCCCCATCGGCCATTAATTGACGGATTCTGGGATAAGGTAGCGCCGTAAAACTGTCATCGTTTGTCTTCATGGTGTGTACTCACTTGCGCCCGCAATGGGTTCGCCTAAATATTGTTTGATGTGTGTCAGGGCATTGCCGACGCCATTTTCGGCACGAATGCGTGCGCCAAACAAGTTGGCCCGTTGCCGCATCGTTGTGTTTGAAACGGCCGTATCAATAGCCGCTGCCAAACGATCAGCCGTCAGGTGATTTTGCGGGATTGGCTTTGGCCCGAGACCCAACGCTTTAACTCGTGCGCCCCAGAAAGGTTGATCCATCACAAACGGAACAATGATGGAAGGCACCCCCGCCCGCAGCCCTTCTGCGGTCGTTCCCGCACCGCCGTGATGCACCACTGCCGCCATTCGTGGGAACAGCCAAGAGTGGGGCGCAGCATCCAACACAAAGACATTGTCTGGCACCCACTCCGGGCGCAAGCCCCCCCAGCCGGTAAGCAGCACGCCACGTTGCCCACTCTTGGCCAGTGCCGCCAGAATGAGTTTGGCTAGCCGTTCCGGTTTACGACCCGCCATACTGCCAAAGCCAAAATAAACAGGCGGATCGCCTGCTTCCAAAAATGCGTTCAGCTCGGCAGAAGGCTGCCAGTCGGCGGTTGAGTCTAAAAAGAAATAACCGGTGATGTGGATATGGTCCGGCCAATCTGGCGGGTGGGGGATGATGCTGGCGCTGTAAGCCCCGAGCATGGGGGTTGCGCGCAAGGCGCGAACGAACTGAGCAAAAGTATATCGTGATAACCCCAGGCTATTTCTAAAATCATTGACAAACGGGCGGTACCACAGCCAGATCACCCACAGCATCATTGTGCCAGATAAGCGGTTATGCAAGCCGCCCAAATTTATCTGAAACGGCCACGATGGCGCGGGGAACGCGCTCGTCGGCAGCAGTGGTGTCGGCTCAAGATGGATAATCGGAATGCCCAATGCTTCAGCAATGGCTTGTCCAAAGGCACTAAACACACCCAGGCAGATCATCGCGTCTGCATCATGGCAGGCGGCACAGGCATCCTCAGCCATTTGTTTGATGACGGGGGCGATCATTTTTCTGATAGCGCCAATCGACTTGAACGGGTTTACTCCGCCACCTTCCATAAACTTCTGTCCGGTGTCGCTGGCCATAATCTGCCGCACATCCCCACGCAGCGGATAAAAATCAACCCCACTCTCCCGTGCAAAATCGGCAAAATCCTCAGGAGCTGCCAGGCGCACCCGGTATCCAGCCTGTTGCAGCCCTTTGCACAGTACAACACAGGGTTGAATATCCCCCCGCGACCCTGCAGCAAACACAGTAATTTTCATCTTCACTTTTCCCATATTAACTACTTTGTTACACAAGTTTTCTTCACTTGTCATGCCTGCCTATGCAGGCATGACAGAAAAGCGAATAATTTATGTAACAGTGTATTAATCCCCAAAGTTGAGCGATTGGAAAGACGACATTTCTTTTACTCGAAATGCACAACCGAGGGCAGTGGATACGTTCCGGTAGCGGTAAAATCACCGGAGCCCTTCAGATAGCTGTTGAAGAATTCAAGGCAAACCCGATTGATTGTTTTTAGGCTGTCATGGGCATCGGTAGTGGATTTCTGTTGGTCCAAAATTCGGGTCAAGATCGGGCTTGTCAACGCAAGGTCTGTTAGCGTTAAATGCCCAACTCCGGCTATATAAACATTAAAAGCAGTGGCTTCGGAATTTGATAGCAACTTAAAGTTTTCTGCATACTGGGGCCATTCGGCAAGATGATTCCAGGAAGCGTCCGAATAGATATTGAGAACAGGCACCGGGTAAATCGCATCTGTAAAAACAAACTCGCCGTCCTCGACGCCTTCAATATCGTAGAGAAATGGCGATTCGAGCGCGATAACAGCGCTGATATCGCTCCGAATCCTGCCGATGCCCAGTGCGGCAGAGCCACCCAGTGAATGTCCCATCACCCCGATTTTTGTTCTGTCTACAAGTTTGTATACCGTATCTGCCCGATTATTTTCCGCCTGGGCCAGAATCGTGTCGATTACAAAATTAATGTCAGCGATACGAATATCCAGCCACTTTTGAAAAAATTCAAAGGCTTGCTGTTTGTTGGCATGGGCGTCCTGGACGCGAACTTCTTGCACGAATCCCCAATCAATCCAGGTTTTTCTGCCGTCTACATCGGTCGTCAATAAGGCTTGAAACGTATGATCAATGGAGCAAACAACATAGCCATGCGAAGCAAGCTCGTTAAAAAGCGATTCATTGCTAGATTTCAAACCGAAGCTACCGTGTGAAAAGATGACCAGCGGAAAGGTACGCAAAGCTGGCTCGCCGTAATTTTGGGGATACCAGAATGCAACGGTCACTCTTCTGTTCTCGCCCGTATCGGTATAGGTTTCGGTGCGATTCGCATCTGTATATGTATACAGTGCTGTCGTAACTTGATACTCGCCAGTTGTTTCGATAGGCGCGTGCTTGGGGAAAACCAGTGCGGGAATCAGCGCGATGGCAAGAAGTAACAACATACTGATTGCCAAAAGTCTCCTTTTCCGTTTCATTTCACCATCCCTTTGACTTGTCCCGTAAAGATTGTTGGTTGGACTATAAACAAAAAACGCCTCATCTATATCGGGTAGATGGGGAGTTTAAGATGGGTCAATTGGGGAGGGTTTTTCTGGTCAGGTGACCAGTTTTTCTTGCAGATCGGTCTCGGAAACTTCCAATTCGTCTATGTTGCCGTTGCCAGCCCTCTGAGAATGGCAATGAGCAGCCAGGTGGCAATCAAGCCTAAAACGACAAAACCGCTTACAGGCCCTACCATTTCTCCTGCTGTAAACGGTACCCCGGCCTCTCTTTGGAAGATAGTGCTCAAGATAATTTGGGGGGCAAGGAGGACAACCAGCATCAGAAGCGGGGCGGCTATCACATAACCCAGCGGATTTTCATTGAGGACAAGTAC
>CBDUOF010000405.1:0-5265 GCA_965368765.1 uncultured Anaerolineae bacterium
CACGGTGACCTCGGTCGTCTCAGGATGCCCTTCTGGCATTCCCATGGCAGACGGTGACATCACATTGCCATTTTCATCCGCCATGCTGTCAGTGTAAACAAGGCGCTCATTGGCAGCAACATCAAGATATTCACCCGTGAACCACATTTTCATGGTGCGATCCGGCGTCTGCATTTCCATGCAAAGCAGGCGCTTCCCACCTACACGCACGTCCATTTCGGCAACCGGTATGCTCATGCCTTGCGGGCCGTACCAACGCTTAAAATGCTCTGGCTGCGTCCATAATTTCCAGACTAAATCTATCGGCGCATCAAAGGTGCGTTCAATTACCACGGCATCTTCAGAAACTGTGCTGTTACTCATTGGCTTTCTCCTTGTTGTTCAATTGATTGATATAGTCACCCATGCGGTCAAAACGGGACTCCCAAATAGGGCGATACTGCTCAGTCCAGGTAGAGATATCCTTCAGGGGTGTCGGATTGATGGTACAGGGGCGAAACTGCGCCTTCTGACCCTGAATGATAAGCCCGGCACGTTCCAGCACTTTGATGTGCTGCGAAATGGCCGGCAAACTCATATTAAACGGTTCAGCAAGCTCCTTTACCGTGGCTTCGCCCTCTGCCAAACGCGCTAAGATGGTCCGCCGTGTTGCGTTTGCCAGTGCGGCAAAGGTTTGGCTTAACTTGTCATCGTCACTCGTCATGATTATGAATCACCTTATTTAAGTAATTGCTTAATTAAGCTAACGATATAATACGACCGTTTGTTCTAGTTGTCAAGCAATTGGCTGATGACAATATCGCGATGGTTATGCTACTGCGCGGGGAAAGGCTGCTTACATGGAAAAAGCCAGCCGGTTAGGGCTGGCTTTGGCGAGATCGCTATCGGTTCAGCGATTTCATCTATGGAACTTATTTTTCAATTGGTACCCCGATGGAACTGCCCCACTCTGTCCAGGAGCCGTCGTAATTGCGGACATCGCGGTATCCCAGCAGATATTTGAGCACGAACCATGAGAGCGAAGAACGCTCGCCAATTCGGCAGTAGGCGATGACTTCTTTATCTGAAGTGACGCTTTGCCCATTATAAATATCTTCAAGCTCGGCGCGTGGTTTAAAGGAGCCATTTTCATTTACGGCCGTTCCCCAACCAATATTCTTGGCGCCTGGGATATGACCACCACGCTGGGAGCCTTCCTGTGGCACGCTGGCCGGTGCCAACAGTTCACCCGAAAATTCAGCAGGAGAACGTACGTCCACCAGGGCATGATGACTTTGGCCAAGGCTGGCTTCCACAAACGGCCGTAGTGCGCGTACGTCCCTGTTTATTGACCCCATCTCATAGTTGGCGCATGGGGTAATATCAGGCATCTCTGTTGTCGTTTCTCGCTTTTCGGCCAGCCACAGCTTGCGCCCACCGTCCATTAAGCGGACATCTTTATGACCATAATATTTCATCAACCACAGGGCATAAGCAGCAAACCAATTGTTATTGTCTCCGTATAAAATAACGGTGGTGTTATGGCTAATGCCGGAGCGTTCCATCAACGCTTTAAATTTGTCTGGTGAAGGAATATCACGGGTTAAGGTGTCTTGAGTATCCGTTTGCCAGTTCCAGCCTACGGCCCCCGGAATGTGTCCTTTTTCATATGCAGATGTATCCACATCCACTTCTACCAATCGCATATTGGCCTGATTGAGATTGTCTGCAACCCAATTTGTATTTACCAGCATTTCTGGATGAGCATAATCATTGTGAATCATTTTAAAATCTCCTTATATTGGTTTGATGTTATTTAAACGTGAACAGAGCGATATGTTCTGACTGATCAACCAACTTCACGGTTAGCTGCCGGCATGACCCTTTCCAACTCTTCTCCGTTTTCCAGTTTAGGCTGTATTGATCGCCGTCAACGTCATATTTAAGACTACTGTTGCCAGGCATTCCAATTCCGGTCGCGCTGCCCAGAGGAACACCACTCTCACAATCAACTTCTTGAGAAACTGGATAGCCATCAGCCAGGATGTCTAGCCCCTGGTCACCATCCAGACTGAACTTGATAGGAATGGTTTGCCCGGCTTTTTCGCTATTCACTGTTGGCAGATTTTCTATCGGTTGGAAAAAACCGGTCCAGCTGTAAATGACGGATACGGCCGTACTCCCCTCGGTCACACCACCATCACCATCTTTCACCTGCACGTTGACCGTGTTGAATCCCGGCGCCACAAACGTGCAGACAAAGCCACTGCCCGGCTGGGGGCCACCTTCAAATAGACCGTCATTGTCACAGTCGAAGCTGTAGAGCAGTGGGTCATTGTCTGCGCCCGGGTCGCTAGCAGCAACGCTGATTGTTGCCTGACCGCCTAAGACTATTGGACCATCGTTGTCCACCGCTTCGATAGTAGGAGCAACGTTCACGACTTGAATGGAAGCGGTTGCTGTACTCGTCAGACCGTCGCTGTCAGTTACTGTTAGCGCAACTGCAACCACGCCCGGCCCATCTAGCCCGTCAGCCAAGAAGTTTGGATTAATCCCTGTGGCGTCGTCGTACTCGCCATCACCATCTAAGTCCCAGGTAAAGTTGAGGCTGTCAGCAGCCTGATCGGGATCCGAGGTGCCAGAGCCATCTAGCGTGACGCTGCCGCCTTCGTCCACGGTATAGGGGCCGCCTGCATTGGCAACGGGCGGGGCAGCACTGCCCCCAAAATCCCCTACAATGACGCCCCAACTGTTTCCGCTACCTAAAACTGTCGTGCAATCAAATTCAGCCAATCCCCCGTTAGCTGGCCCCTTATTTAAACATTGCCGAACGCCTGACCCATTATAAGAGAACACAACATCAAGAAGAGAATCACCATTCATATCCCCTGAGGCTATGTCGATAGGGGCAATATTCTCTGGGTTAATGACGATGCAGGTGAAGCTGATGGCTGCGCCGTTGTTGAGGCACGCTTCATGCGCTTGCCCATTTCGGCCAATGATGAAATCCAGTTGAGCGTCTCCGTTTACATCGCCTATCTCTATTGGCCCAGCCTCGTTGGTGCCTTCGATAGGTGAACAGTCAAACTGGCCCAATCCCATGTTTAAGCAGAGCTTATCCAGGCTCCTATAGTTAATCAGGGCATCTAAATCCCCATCTCCATCCATATCGCCCAAATCAAGCGCATAACTGTCTTCCTGACTGTCGGGAATATATCCGCAACTGAAATTACCCATGCCGACATTGAGGCAATACTGTTCATAGGAAACACCAAGCGGGTCAGAAGCATGAAAAAGAGCGTGGGTAAAGATTGCATCTAAATTACCGTCACTGTTGATATCACCCAGGGCCACGCTCGTACTGCTATTTTCATGTTCGCTCAAGTTGGTGCAGCTAAAATTGGCCTGTCCATCGTTCAAACACAAATGATTGTGACCATCACGTCCTTGAAGGGGAATATTGGCAAATACAATGTCTAGGTCCCCGTCGTTATCTACATCACCCACGGCAACATTGGCGGTGTAAGCTGACGTGCCAATCTCATGGCAGGTTAGCGTACCAACCCCAACATTGAGGCAGACCCGGTTGATGTCTCTGTCGGCAACGACCACGTCCAAGACTGAATCGCCATTAAAGTCTCCCGCAGCAATTTCCTGGCTCCCGCCGGAAGTGCCTGCGACACCATTGCAGGCGAAGCTGGCGTCCCCATCGTTAATACAAAGTTGGTCATTGCTGTAAAGATTGGCAACAACGATATCTAAACGGCCGTCTAGCGGACCAGCAGACACCGCACCGGAACGCAGACCCACCAAACACAGAAAACCGATGAGCAATACAGTAATAAATCTGGTTTTCATAAAAGAATCTCCTTTGTGACAGCCATCAGCAGTGAGTTTCATCCTGTGATGACCTATCGAAAAATGGTTGTGAATACATCTATTGGGTACAGTGTAGAAAATCGAACGTAAATGGTTCGTAAATGGGTCACATTCAGTCATCTGCCCTATAATCGAAGAAATGGTGTCCGAATTGACTTTCCGTCTATTGGGGGGCGCCGAGATCGAGCATGAGGGAAAACCGCTGCCGCTAACGGCCGTTAAAACCCGCGCGCTTCTATTTTATTTGGCGCTCACCAAGCGGGTTCATTCTCGTGATGCTTTAGCGGGGCTGTTGTGGGCAGAAATGACCGACGCTGCCGCCAAAACAAATCTGCGGCAAGCGCTCACCGCCCTGCGCAAGCTGCTGCCCGACCATTTGCTTATCACCCGCCACGATGTCGGCCTCAACCTGGAAGCCCCTATTCATATTGATGTAGAGGATTTTGAAACGGCCGTTCGGCACAGCGACCTCCAGCATTTGACCGAATTAAAAACGGCCGCTGCGCTGTATTCCGGTGAACTGCTGGCGGGCTTTTTTGTCGAAAATGGGGATGCCTTTATAACCTGGTTACAAACACAGCGAGAACGATTGCACAGTTTGGCGGTACAGGCCCTTGATACCCTTGCCAACCACTACACTCGCCGCCGCGATGTGGGGCAAGGGCTGCATTACACAGGGGAAATGTTGGCCTTAGAACCGTGGCGTGAAGAGTCCCACCAGCAGATGATGCGTCTGTTAGCTTGGAATGGTCACTTTGCGGCGGCATTGGCGCAATACCAAACGTGCCGCCACCTATTGGATGAGGCACTGGGCGTGGAGCCGCTGCCCGAAACGACACAACTTTATGAGCGTATTCAGGATGCCCGCACGGCGACGCGCGTCGCCGTGCCCCTGGCTTCTGATCCGTTTGTTGACCGCAAGGAGTTGAGTGAAGTAACAAGCTGGCTGCACAATCCTGACTGCCGCTTATTGACGGTGGTGGGCGTCGGTGGGGCTGGCAAGACGCGCTTGGTGATGCAAGCGGCCGTGCAGCAAGCGGCGCTTTATCTCGACGGCGTCTATTTTGTAGAGCTAACTGGGTTGGAAGATGAGGCACAGGTGGTTACGGCCGTTGCCAACACGGTGGGCCTATCCTTCAGTGGCTCAAAAAGCGGCCCTGAGCAGTTGCAGGACTTTTTACGCTATAAAGAGGTTTTGCTCGTCTTAGACAATTTTGAACATTTACTGACCGGTGATGCTACCGCACTAACGCTGCTATTGGACTTGCTGGCAGAGGCTGAAGCGCTCAAGCTGCTGCTTAGCTCCCGCGAGCGGCTCAATGTGGCCGAGGAGTGGGTGTTCGAGCTACAAGGCTTGCCCTATCCGCCAAATGCGCACACCCCCGATCTGGCGAGCTATTCCGCAGT
>CBDUOF010000406.1:0-5222 GCA_965368765.1 uncultured Anaerolineae bacterium
GTCGTCTAGCGTGGCAATGGTGTGTACGTCGCAAGCGATGGGGATGTCGGCTGCTTTGGCCTGGGCCAGAAACGGCCGTGTCCAATTGATGTTGGCCAGAATGGCTAAATCGCTTTCGGCCATGGCTTGCTGGAAAAGGTCACGGGGATACGGCCGTTCTTGGACATCCTTCAAATCGGTATTGCCTTGGCGCTTGCCCTGTTTGTCATAGAGGATGACGGATTGAGCCGTTTGCGGCATGGCGGCGATAATGTAGTCGCTGGAAAGACCCAGGGCCTCCGCTTGCTGACGAATTTGCTGACCGGGCAAATCTTTTCCCACCAGCGTGAGAAAATTGATCCTGCTGCCCAGAGTTGTGAGTGCCCTGGCGATGTTGTAGCCGACCCCGGCAACGGCCGTCTGAATGCCAAAGAAAGGGTAGCGCATTGGTATGTATTCAATGGGAAACCGCTCCACAGCAACGGTGGTTTCCATATTGGTATGCCCACAAACCAAAATCTTGGTCATTTTGCCCCCAGAATCTGTTTCCCAAACAACTTTTTATGAAATAGATGGATAGGTAAACCACAAAAAGCCGTTTGACGCAAAAAGTCGCCATTTCTTTGTGGTTTACTCAGGAAAAACGGGAGAACCACTATTTTTTCATTCAAATAACTTTCTGTGATTTGCTTTACCCCAACGCTCCCAAAAGCCTGTGGATGTGGGATGAGTTTATTTTTTTGAAAGCGAGTTATTGCCTGTAGTAGAGACCGACTCTACAATGCCTAAGACATACCAAAAGGCGTTCAAGGAAGATGACCCATGCATGATTTCGCCATTACTGGCATCCCAACCAAAGACTATTACGATTTCCACGGTGAAACTGAGAGTCGCATCATGTTTGGCAGTACCGCTATCTATGCCGCGGCTGCGCTTGCCAACCAAGGTGCGGATATCAATTTTAGTGGCCCAATCAGTACTGATTTGGACAAGAACCTTCTCATCCCGCTAGCCAACGCAGGGGTCAATTTTGATTTGCATGAGATGATTGGTCCACAGGCATGGTTGAGATTGGTCTTTGGAGAAGGGGGTCGGGTGACCTTCTTTGAGATTGATCTGGGTATCGGACAGGAGTTCCGGGCAGAACAACTGGCCGATGATTTCTGGAAGGCACGTATTTGTTGGATTGGAACATGCTCCCACGATTATAAAGTTGAGGTAGCCACTCTGGGGCAGAGACACGGGTGCGAAGTCGGGCATAGTCCACAGGGCGAATTCGGCCGTAGCTTAGATGAATTTAGCGAGGTTGTTGCGCATTTGAACTTCATCAACAGCAATAATGCTGAGATGACGATGCTCGGCAAAGGGCGTCTGCTAAGCGCCCTGAATACACTCCGCGAGATCAATCCCGAGTTACAAATCTTACTCACCCGTGGCCGATACGGCGCATGGTTTATCTGCCGGAATGAGGTTTTTAGCATCCCAGCAATCCCCCAGGTTGAGTCTGAATTCCTGGTTGGTGCAGGTGACACCTTTGCGGCTACATTTCACTATCATCGCATTCAAGGCCAGCCGATCCCTTTGTGTTTGCAGCGAGCTACCGCTGCGGCCGTACTTAAAATCCGTGGCTTTTCATATACCACGATGGGAAATCTGGCTGAAGTGTTGGCGAAAACTGAAGAACTCATCCCGCGCCTGCCGGTTGAGCAAGTTGCCTGGAACAGTCCGCAAGCAATCCGCTGGATTGAACAGGAAGATCCCGATTGGACACAGTTTGGACCACAAGACAACGCTAATTAATTTCTTAACGGAAAAGGCTGATTATCTAGGAGGCAACCGTATGGTACAGAAGATTATTATCGACACGGATCCGGGTATCGATGATGCAATGGCTATATTCTTTGCCTTGCAATCCCCTGAGCTGGAGGTGTTGGGGCTAACGGCCGTTTTTGGTAACGGAGGTGTGGCGAATACTGCCAGCAACGCAGTGCGCATTCTGGAAACAGCGGGACGCGAGGATATTCCCGTAGCGGCTGGCGCTAACACGCCACTGGTGATCGCCAATCGATCTGACGGCGGCATGAACGTTCACGGGCGTGATGGCCTGGGAAATGCCGGTGAGCAATTGCCACAGCCGCATGGTCGTCCTATTGCTCAAAATGCGGCCGTCTTCATTGTAGAGACGATAATGGCAAATCCCGGTGAAGTAACGCTGGTACCGATCGGGCCACTGACGAACATTGCGTTGGCATTACGTTTGGAGCCAGCCATTGTTAATGCCGTGAAGGGCGTGGCGTTGATGGGTGGATCGGCGTTTGCTGGTGGTAATAAGTCGGCGGCAGCCGAAGCAAATCTATACAACGATCCGCAGGCGGCAGCACTTGTTTTCTCGGCTGGCTGGCCCATTGTTATGGCTGGCTGGGATGTGAACAATCGCTTTCATATGAATCAGGCCTATTTGGACCAGTTATGCGCCTTAGACAACCCAGCTACAGCGTTCATCAAAGCAATCTACCCTTGTCTGCAAGCTGCTGTGAAGCTACCTGAGCAGGCCATTGATGTGCCCGACCTACTACCGGTGGCTTACCTGGTCAATCCCGCTCTCTTCACGGCAAAGCGCTATCCAGTCTATGTGGAGACTGAAGGACGTTCTGCCGGCATGACAGTGGTTGATCAGCGCAGTTATAGTCTGAATGGAACGGTCGACCCATTGGTTGATATTTTGTTAGAAGTGGATGCTGAGCGATTGCGGGCTCTTTTTTTAGAGCGTTTGTCTCAGTATGGTTAGGTAGCTAAGTGAACGTCCGCCAATAAGTAAGCTGAAATGTGCGGACGGTTTAGCAGTCAGCGGTCAGCTAAAAAGCAAGTAATTGTTGGCTACTTACTAAGGATTCGTTGGTTTGAGCAAGATGACCCTGCTTGGGCTCAGGTAGGCCAAACGGATAAATCTATTGATCCCTAACGTGCTCATTCGTTAACCCAAGCTGCGGTGGTTGAACCGTTCCGATACGTTCAACGGCTTGCCGAACTGCCTCGCTTGTACTCTTCACAAACTCAATCTTGACTGTCTGTCTCTCATCAAGATAGCCAGGTATGGGCAGAAACGCCTCTAACCGGTCAGCCATGCCGCCAGAGCCCTGCAGCACAGTCATCGGCTTGCCATGGGCATAGGCCTGGGTGACTTCATTAAGCGTACCACTTGATCCCCGGATCATGATGACACTGTCACTCGAACGAATGGTGGTGATGTTGCGCAATGCGTACCCAACGCCGGTTGGAATAGCCACATCAAGAAAGGCATTGGCACCGTGTCGGTCACCCTCGGGTAAAATGCCAACGACCAGCCCACCGGCCTGTTTAGCTCCCCGGCTGGCTGCTTCCATTATGCCAGAACCGCCACCCGTCACCAAGATACAGCCGGCCTCAGCAATGAGACGGCCAACCTCTTCAGCCAACTTGTATATGTCCTCAGGCACATTCGAGGACGAGCCAATCACACCAATATATTTCTGCTCTGCAGGATGTATCATAATTCATTTCCAAGGAATATAAGAAATAGTAGAAACCTTAACCATTGACTATGCCACAGTTCAGTAGAGAATCCAACTCGGAGATATTCACACTCGATGCACTGTCACCGCATCCATCTGCTTAAAAATACCTAAAACATCCAGCTCTACCCAATGGGCCACTATCTGACCGTCAACAACTTGAAAGATATCGATGCCGTGTTCATGGATCACTTTGCCAGTAGGAGCGATGCCGCTATATGGGCCTTCGTGTGTACCCGTCGTCGTCCAGCGAGCTACAACCTTCTCTCCCTGAACAATCCAATCGTGGATCACTTGATGATAATCGGGAAAGGCTAGAAAGACTTTGCCCAACATCTCTTCAATCTCCTCCCTGGTATTCCAGGTCTGTTCATACTCCAGGATATTCCCCCGAAAACTCGGCGAGAGGATCTCTGCCAAAATCTCCAACTTACGGTTATTGATCGCCTCGTAAAAGAAGCGTTCTACCACGGCTTGGGGTTCATTAGACATTTACATTCTCCTTCTGTCGATTTATTCAGTGGCGCTCTGGTTCACCACGAATCTACTCGGCTCCCAAAGTCGATTTTTCTAGCTATCCCACTTCTTCTCAACTAATTTATGGTTGAGTTGAGTAGCCGCAACAGCCTAACTCAGCATCGTTTCTATAACTTCTTGTACCCGCAAACCAGCTCGTAAATCGGGCAAGGTCGTTGGCTTTCCTGCCAAAAGCTGAGCGAGTTCACTCAACCGTGCTTGTGCCACGGAGGGAGAGGCGGAATCGATAGATAGTGGTTGCCACGCGCCACTGGTGCTCATAGCTAAACTGTACAGATTCCCAAGACGCAATGAGGCTTTGCTGCCGTGGATGGTCAATTCGCTCTCACGCGGCGCGGCCGAGCCGCCAACACCCCCCATCAGCCAAATGGGAATACTATCCGTCTCTAAACTAGCCAGCACGAAGCTCTCCGCTGTGTTCTCTCCTTCTGGATGGCGCAGCACGGCCGTTTTTACCGTCAGCGGCCCAAAGAGTCTGTGAATCAAGTAAACAAAATGGGAAAACATCTCCCGAACCATGCCGCCCTGATCCCGTTTTGTAATCCAGCTAGCTGCACTTAGTTGGTTAGGCAGTGGCCAAGAGGGGAATTGATAGCGGACTTCGACACTTTGAGGTGTGCCCAGCGCACCAGACTTTAGCTGCTGCTCGATGGTTTCGACTACATGGCCAGCACCGTAGACAAAGTTCATGGCAGTGAGAACACCCTTTTCTTCTGCCGCCGCCGCCAATCGTCGCCCCTGCTCTAAATCGATGGCGAGCGGCTTGTCACACAATAGGGCTTTACCTGCGGCGATTACCTGTAGGCCATAATCCACATGGGTAACGGGCGGCGTGGCAATATAAACGAGGTCAATGGCAGGCTGTTCTATGATGCCAGCCGCGTCTCTTGCGATTAGCACATTCGGGAAACGGTTTGCTATTTGGGTATTAATGTTGTCGTTGCGATCCCAAACCGCGCCAATCGTAAATGCGGGATGATGTAAGAACTCTTGCAACATGCTCTCACCAATCATTCCCAAGCCAATAATGCCTACACTAAAAGTCATGCTAACCTCCGTTTACCTGCGCGATGGCATATTCATTTGCCATCTAAGTTGTATGTTCATACCATAAGTTCGTTTGATAAGAAATGCAATTTTTGCTGAGGCGATTTG
>CBDUOF010000407.1:0-5212 GCA_965368765.1 uncultured Anaerolineae bacterium
TTGGCACGTTCTGGACGGCGTGGAGTCTGTACTAGAAATTTCGCGCGGAGCGACGCAGACAACGTTTGACCTGGCGTTAGCTGACGAGCGGGTTTGGTTTGCGGTGGTCAAGGTAATTCAAGAAGGAAACGGCCGTCTGGAAAGCTACCACCGCGCCGACGATGAATCGTTGCGCCGTATTGTGGCCCATTTTAGTGGAAGGGAAAGCAATTGAGTAATTGGTAATTAGTAATTGGGTGATTTCTCAATAACTAGTTACCAATTACATGATTACACGAAATCATGTCATTCACCAAAATATTCGCCCTGATCACCCACAACTTTCGCCTGGCCTGGGCCTACAAGCTCAACTTCGTCACCCGCTACCTGGGGATGATTATTTCAGTGCTGCTCTTCTTCTTTTTGGATCAGCTGTTGCAGCGTTCGGGGTCTGGTCAGGTTGAGGGCGGAACGTACTTTACCTTTTTGATCATCGGTGGGGCGTTTTCCAAATTCTTGGAACTGAGCAGCCACGCTTTTTCGGCCAATCTGCGGGAAGAGATGCTGCAAGGCACCATCGAGCCGCTCCTGGTGACGGCGACACCAACGACGCTGGCGCTGCTGGGGCCGTCGTCGTGGATGCTGCTGGAGGGGGTGCTGCTGGTGCTGATTCAGTTGGGGGTTGGTACAGCCGTTGGCGCGGACTTCTCGAACGCCAATTGGGGAACGGCCGTCGTGGTTCTCATCGTATCTTTGTCCAGCCTGGTCAGCTACGGAATCTTTTCCGCCGCGTTTGTCATCATCTTCAAGCGGGGCGATCCGATGAATTGGTTTATCAATTCGGTCGCCTACGTCTTTAGCGGCGTTTTCTTCCCCGTGGAATTACTGCCCGGCTGGCTGCGGATTATCAGCTATGCCCTGCCCTTCACTTATGCCCTGCGTGCCCTGCGCGGGGCGCTCATGCGGGGGGAGACGATTGCGCAAGTAGGTGGAGATATTTTGGTGCTGTTGGGATTTACGGCCGTGCTACTCCCGCTCTCCTTTTTTGCCCTGCGCTACGCCATCCGCCACCTCAAACAAACAGGTGAACTGGCGCATTATTAGGCGATACGCATGAATGTAAAATAACCGCCAAAACGCTAAATGCTGTTTAAAAAGCCCAAGAAAAAGAGGCTGGAGTAACCTCCAACCTCTTCAAGACTTGGATATTCGATTTAAGCAAACGATACTTTAGGAAATCGCAGCAATTTAGTCAATCCATTCTGGAAAACTTTGCCCGTTTTGCCTAAGATTAATAGACTTTTTGTCGTTCTTGCTGAATTTGTTCCACAGTGTATGGATCCGCACTTGGGTCGTAAGAATTCCACCCGTACTGACGCCACATATTTACGCGGTTCTCCAGATTTACAGGGTCGTGGGCGTTTAAGATATCAGCAGCTTCATTGGCTTTAGCCTCTTCAACGTGAGCGGTCACCAGGGTTCCACCACGGCGCACGCCTTCAGCATAGTAGCCAGCTTGATCTTCATCAAAGCCCAGGTCAACAAGGGCACCAACAATACCGCCTGTAGCTGCACCGATGCTAGCACCTGCGATAGCGGTAGCAATAGGACCTGCAGCAACAATGGGGCCAAGGCCAGGAATAGCTAAGGCAGCCAAACCCACTAACAAACCGCCAAGACCACCTACCACAGCACCTGAAGCGGCACCGTTAATGGTATCATCGGCAGGCATGTCGTCTGGAATTACCTGGCCATGATATTTAGCATACTCTCCGGCAGCATCGCTAGCGACCATGCTAATATCGTGGCGCAGAAATCCATTATTGGTCAACGCACGGACTGCATTGACGGCATCCACTCTATTATCAAACAAAGCACTTACTGTCGTTTTCATACCGTTCTCTCCTTTGTTGGTTTTGGCGTAAATGCCAAATACAACATTGATTAAAATATTTGCCCAGCTCTACTTGCTCAGGTTTTACCGACCGAAGCAAGAAATTCGCGTTTAGAACTGGACATTCCTGCGATGCCTCCTACTCTAGCTAAAAACGAACCAGTTTCTATGTATCTTGGCATATTAAGAAGGCACAAATCAGAAATATATCTACCGATCGAGGGGGATCAGGGCATCCAGGGCTTTTTACCTTTTCTGACTAACCTTTCAGTGCAATGCGTATCAAAGTAGGGAACAGTGCTAAATTAAGGAAAGTGGGTAAGATATAAAAGGTTCAACATGGATCTACATACTTAGGGTTTGCCCCTTTTTGATTTCTTATTTTGGTAAACGGGCAAACCTTGGGGGTCGTTTCCTTATCATAAGTTAATTGTGAACGAACCCTTAGTTTGGAAGAGAGCGTGAACAAATGACTCAATCCACAGTGACTTTACAAGATGTGCAAGTTTCACCTGCGGCCTTGCCACGGCAACCTTCTGATGCAAGCGACACGATTTTTCTCATCAATTTTCGCAATCACCGCGACATGTACCCGCCGTTTGGCATCATGTATGTGGCGGATGCGCTGGAGCAAGTGGGCTTTAGCTGTCGCGTGTTTCATGAAACGGCCGAATATTTAGAAGAGTTCATCACACTGGTGGCAGAGGAACGGCCGTTGTTCGTCGGCTTTAGCACCATTACCGGGCCACAGCTCCAGCCCTGCATCGATGCGTCTAAACGGGTGCATGAGTTAGGTATCTCAGTCGTTTGGGGCGGCGTCCACGCCACCATCATGCCGATGGACGTGCTGAAAGAGGAATATGTCGATTTTGTCATCGTCAACGAGGGGGAAGAGACGGCGCAAGAGTTTGCCCTGATCTTGTCTGGACGCGTGCCGCCCAAGGATTGGTCTACCGTGCCGGGATTGGCTTACAAACGCGAAGATGATGGCTTTCCTATGTTTCACCGGGAACGGATGTTCATACAGGACCTCGATAAATATTATCCGCGCTGGGATTTACTCGACGATGTAGAAGCGTACCTCATCCCCAGCGGACCATACACGCGGGCCATCCCCGTTTACATTTCGCGCGGCTGTCCCTTCCGCTGCGGCTTCTGCTACAACGAAGTGGTGATGCAGCGCACCTGGCGACAGCACTCTGATGAGTTCATTTTGAACCAAATTCAATGGCTCAAGGACAATTACCAGGTGGATGCGATAGATTACGCGGATGATTATCTATTCGGCCGTATTAAACCGATGCAGCGGCTGGTCGAAAAAATCGGGATGCCCTGGAGCGGTCAGGTGAGGGTGCAGCTGCTCAAGCCAGCGTTTGTGCAGTGGATGAACGACACGGGCTGCCAATGGGTCAACATCGGCGTGGAATCTGCCTCGCAGGTGGTGCTGGACCGCATGACCAAAGACCAGGACGCCGAGCAAATCATTTGGGGCATTGGCAATCTAGTTAAATACGCGCCCCACATTGAGGCCAATTGCTCTTTTATCGTTGGCATGCCGGAAGAGCAGCCACACGAAACCAAAGAAACATTTGATGCCATCGAAACCTTGTCTGACATGAGTGAAAAAGTGCGCTGCTCCGTTTGCGTTTACATGCCCTACCCGGGCACACCGCTGTGGGGCAAGGCGCTGGAGATGGGCTACGAGCCACCTAAAAACCAGGAAGGGTGGTGCCAGATGGACCTAAACCGGGGCAACACACCCTGGATGAGCGACGATGAATCCCAGGTGATGTGCGACATTAATGATATTTTGTTTGTAGGTCGCTCACAGGGGCATTGGCTGTTACGCCCTTATTACAGGCTGCTCCGCTGGCGCTGGCGTAAACAATACTTCCGACATTATTGGGAAGGCGCCCTCAAAAAACGACTCATCCACTCGCCGCTCAAGCCGCTCATCGCCTGGATGACCCGTCGCATGGTGACATTCAACCAAACCACCCACAAAGGCACCATCTCCGAAGGCGCGGAGCTATTGGGACTCGATTATTCTAAGCAATCGGGAGACTGACATGAGCAAACTTGATGCGGAAACAATTGTCCAGGGGCAGGTTGAAGCTTACAACGACCATGACATTGAGAAATTCGCCAGCTTCTATGGCGACGAAATATCAATCTACGATCTCTCCGGCGACAAACCAGCCACAAAAGGCATTATCGCTCTAAAAAAAGCGTATGCCTGGTTGGCAACGGCGCCTCCAGGCTATCGTGTCGAGATTATCGAGCGCATCGTTAATGGCTCGATTGTCGTCGATCTTGAGCGTGTGTATGGCTTGCCAGACGGTAAAGGAAACCCAGAGTTCTTTGCTATATATGAGGTAAGAGAGGGCAAAATTATTAATGTGTGGTTTCCTCCAGAACCGTAAATTATCAGATAATTCAGTGGCAGCAGCACTATAGAACTAGAGCAATCAGATTCTTCCAAACAGTCCAGTGATTGAACTTCCAGAATCGCTCATCCAAAAGTTAAGAATAGCAAAACATGTGGCGGTGCTAACCGGCGCTGGCATTTCGGCGGAAAGCGGTGTGCCAACATTTCGGGAGGCACAAACCGGCCTCTGGGCACAATATGATCCGCAGGAGTTGGCAACGCCGCAAGCATTTCAGCGCAACCCAAAGCTGGTATGGGATTGGTATGCCTGGCGTCGTGAGCTCGTACTCCAGGCGAGTCCCAATCCGGGCCACCTTGCCCTGGCTGAGTTGGCAGCGCTGCTGCCCAAACTTACCCTTATTACCCAAAATGTAGATGGTTTACATCAGCGAGCCGGGAGCCGAGACGTTATTGCGCTGCACGGTAACATCATGAAAACGAAATGCTTAGAATATGAGCATCTTGTAGAAAGTTGGCCAAAAAGTGATGCTGTTCCCCCTTGCTGCCCAATTTGCGGCAGTTTGCTACGGCCGAATGTGGTGTGGTTTGGTGAAACCCTACCAGCGACGGCTTTGCAAACGGCCGTTCAAGCTGCCCAATCTTGTGATCTTTTTCTGGCAATTGGCACGTCTGCGATGGTTCAGCCAGCTGCCTCCCTGCCGATGATAGCCCTGGAGCATGGCGCAACAACGGTTGAGATCAATCCTCAATCCACGTCGCTCACCCGCCGGATGGATTTTGTGTTGTCCGGGGCGGCTGGCACGTTTATTCCAGCACTGGTTGACGCATTGAAAGCCACAACAAACGATCAATCATAATTGATTGGCCAAATTGATGTTTATGCAGCAGGCTCTGCTTTACATAAGCCACCTTGTGGTTTATACTTGGGCGCAGACGGCCGTTTTGTCCAA
>CBDUOF010000408.1:0-5206 GCA_965368765.1 uncultured Anaerolineae bacterium
CGGGACAGCAATGTGGAAACGGTTGTTAGTTATACGGATGAGCAAGCCACCCTGACGGTTGATGCCCGGGGCAGTGGGGGTGATTTCCTCAACAGTCTGACGATGGAAGCCAATGTGGTGGCGCCAGACGGTTCGGTGCAAAATGTGACGCTGGCTCAGGTGGCCCCGGGCCGCTACGAAACAGAATTTGTGCCAGAAACAGACGGTGCCTACTTCATCCGCGTGGCTGGTTCTGACGGCACGGAAGAAAACGTTGTGGGGCAAACCAGCGGCTGGGTGCTCGGCTACTCGCCGGAATACCGCGAATTTGAGACGAACCCGCAGCTTTTAGCATCTGTGGCGGCATTAACAGGCGGGCAAGATTTAGCGGGGTTGGAAACGGCCGTTTTTGACCATACGTTACCCACGGAAGCCACCACCCGTCCCATCTGGACCTGGCTTACGCTGCTCGCTGTGCTGCTGCTGCCGCTGGACATTGCCATTCGCCGCCTGGTCATCACCCGGCGGGATTGGGAACGCGCCTGGGCCGCGTCGTTTGGCCGCCTGCAGCCCGCCGGGATTACTCCCGCACCGCGCACAGAGCAAGTGTCGCGCTTGTTTGAGGCGAAGCAGCGCGCCGAAACAAATGCGTCGCGCCCGGATCAAGACCCCGCCGAGCCAGCCACCCCCGTTATGATAAATAGGGAACAGACGGGCGAAGAACGGCCGTACCAGCCATCTCAAACAGACTTGCCTTTAAAAGCAGAGGAAAAGGCCACTTTAGCTTCTCGCCTTCTCCATAAAAAGCGCCAGCAAGATTCTGAAAACGAATCGTAACCGAGGGTGTTCCTATGACTTTGGTACGGGTCATATGACTTTGATACTATAAAACTGGTGTCAGATGTCACATTGCCATTTGCAGTACCCGCTTATAATCGGCACAGCTTTTTAATTAATGCCTTGCTACCTCATTGTTCCTTGCATCACCCCCCCATTGCTGTCCTTGTGGCCTAACTTACTTAATAGGAGAGTTGAGTATGTCGAAGCGTTACGTGGTAATTAGTTTAGTTGCGTTGCTTTTAGTTTTGTTGGTTCCGTTAGCCATGTTTTTGGTAAATGGCGGTGCACAGGAATTAGCCCAAGGTATTTCAAACCTTACCGGCGGCTACATGTGGGCCGGTGGCTACATGTGGGCTGGCGGCTATATGTGGGCTGGCTAGATACGTCGCTACAGCAAAAATCGATTTATTTTATCCAAAGCGACTGTGCAATGTTTGCACAGTCGCTTTTTTGTAGGAGGAGTAAATAAATGAAAAAGGTCCCCCACAATGACAATCTTAAAGCTGTTTACTTCATTCTCATCTCATTCAGTTGGTTGGCAATTGGCTGGTTGCTGCATGGTTTGATCAATACCAATGAAACCCAACTGGTGGAAGAAGTATTTGAAGTGATCCAACGAGACTTTCCTGGTGACATACCAGATGACCAGGAACTCACATTTGCGGCGGTTCAAGGAATGTTGAGTATTGTGGATGATCCGTACGCGGTGGTTGTTCCGCCACCAAGTTCATTAAAATTTGATGCTGATTTTGCTGGGGAAACGGGCGGAGTTGGGTTAGTGCCAAACATCAATGAGGTGGGGCAAATGTTCATAGAAACCGTCATTGAAGGAGGCACGGCCGAAGCAGCAGGGGTCAAGGTAGGGGATATTTTGCTGTCCATTGATGGCATTCCCGTCAATGCAGCCACAACGGTTACGGGTTCTGCACTGTTATTTCGCGGCTCTGTTGGCGAACCCGTTGAATTGCGCATCCAGCGCGGTGAAGAAGTTCTGCTTTTCATGCCAATTCGGGAGGCTCGAATTGCGCTAGAATGGGAAATATTAGAAGGTGGCATTGGCTATATTGCACAGCATACTTTCACCACAAATGTTCCCGACTTATTTGAAGATGCCCTAACAAATATTCTGGCAACCAACCCACCGGCAATCATCTGGGATGTGCGGTTTAATGGGGGCGGTTCAATGATGGTAGCGCAAGAGATATTGAGCAATTTTATTGAGGAAGGGGTATTGTTTAAGGTCACGCTTAAAGATGATGAAACCCAGGTTTTCAGAGCAACTGGCGATGCCATCGCCAACGAGGTACCCCTCTTTATATTGGTCAATGAATTCACCTTTTCTGCAGCAGAAACGGTTGCAGCCGCAATTCAAGAAAACGGCCGTGGTCTGTCTGTGGGGGCCACAACGTTTGGCAAAGGCACGATTCAAAACACGCTGCCGTTGAGTGACGATCATTTATTTGAGTATACTATCGGTCACTGGGTTTCCCCGAAGGGCACTTCTTATCAGGACAGTGGCTTTACGCCAGAAATCATTGCCCCAGACGATCCAGAAACGGCCGTCGATGAGACCCTGGCAACGGCCGTTCGGCTGGCTTTGGCGTCCTCCAATAAATAAATTCAAGGGGTAACCACCGCTATTTCCTATTGAGTTTGCCCGCTTTCTAAAGAATACTTGTAACCAAGTGGATCTGCATTTTACCGGCGTTAGCCAATATATCCACACCATATTTTGTCTTAATGGCAAACAAATGTAGTAGGCAAACAGCAGCTCTTTTTTAAGCGTTTGCGTATACCGGAAAGGGCCTTTACTGACCCAGCACAGCGGTTTACATGGAGCCAAACGTATAATCTGTTTGCACATGGGGAGTCACACAGATGAAACATAAATTTTTTCTTGCAGCTTTGCTGCTCTCTTTAACTGCGTTATGGGCTGTCCCGATTGCAGCTGGCGGCACGGGCACTGTTTCCGTTCTCGTTCAGGCAAACAGCGTGGAAACGGCCGTTTCCCTTGTGGAAGCTTACGGCGGCGAACTTAATGAACAGTTGGCCATTATCAATGCCGTGTCTGCTACCATTCCGCAGCAAATGATGGATGCTGTCGCAGCCGATCCGCGCACCGTTGCCATTCATCAAGACGAAGAAGCTAACGTCGCTGGCGCAGCCGCTGCTCGTCTAGTTAAGCGTGTCGATGCCACCTTCCCTGAGGTTATGGGCGTGGATGAAGTGTGGGCCGAGCGAATCAAAGGCCAGCAAATTGGCGTCGCCGTTGTCGATACCGGTATTGCCAGAACGGGCTGGAGTTCGCGCCGGGTTATTGCCCGGTACGATGCGCTAGATGACGGCACACGACAGCTAGACCCGCATGGGCATGGCACGATGATGGCCAGCCTGATTGGCAACAACACCCGTGATGTCGATGGCTTTATCGGCGTTGCGCCCCAGGTCAAGTTTATCGACGTGCGGGCTCTGGATGCTGAAGGCAAGGGAACCTATACGGACATCATTGAAGGACTCAACTGGATTTTGGCCAACAAAGATGAATATAACATCCGGGTGGTTAATCTTTCATTGTTGGGCAGCATTAACAGCCCATACTGGGCAGACCCCATCAATCAGGCCGTTGAAGCTTTGTGGGACGCTGGCATTGTGGTTGTGGTTGCGGCTGGCAATGAAGGGCCAGAAGCCATGACCATTGCTGCACCCGGTAACGATCCGTTTGTCATCACGGTCGGTGCCTTTACCGACAACTTTACGCCAGAAGATAGTAGCGATGACTATATTGTCCCGTTTAGCGGCGCTGGTCCCACGGAAGTTGGCTTTGTGAAGCCAGACGTGGTGGCCCCTGGGGCACACATGCTCACCTATGCGCCGCCGCGCTCGAGCTGGGCCCAGGATAATCAAGATTCGAGCGTGCGAGGCAACTATTATGAAATCGCAGGCACATCTTCAGCAACGGCCGTTACCAGCGGTGTGATTGCCCTGATGCTGCAAGAAAACCCGGACATGACCCCCAATCAGGTAAAATATGCCCTCATGGCGTCTGCGCAACCAGCAGCCTATGAAGATGGCACGCTGGCCTGGAGCATCTTCCAGCAAGGCGCGGGGCGGGTGTGGGCACCGACGGCCGTTCTCGATCCAGCCCAGGGGGAAGCCAATGCCGGTATGATTCCTGGCGAGCCCTATGTAGGGCCTGTTGTTTACCAAGATGGCGAATTCATTTTGGTTGATGAAAACGGGGAGCCTCTGGCCGATGCGGAAGGTTACTCCTGGGTAGGTGGCTACAGTTGGGTCGGTGGCTACTCCTGGGTGGGCGGCTACTCCTGGGTCGGTGGCTACTCCTGGGTGGGCGGTTACAGTTGGGTGGGCAACACCGATTGGGATGAATGGACCGAAGCCGACGTCTGGCAGAGCGGCTACTCCTGGGTGGGTGGCTACAGTTGGGTCGGGGGTTACTCCTGGGTCGGCGGCTACAGTTGGGTCGGTGGCTACTCCTGGGTCGGCGGCTACTCCTGGGTCGGCGTCGGCTTGACACCTTTTACTGAATAAGTCAGACGTTCCCAACTCAATGAATATGGAAGGCGAGGCGGCTGCTGATTTAGCAGCCGCCTCTTCTTTTATGTGTAAAAACCAAAAAGAAGTTTGAATAAGAATGAGCGGGAAAATGGTTTTTACCTGAGCAAATCACAGAGAAATCGCGCTTCGTTTTTCAAAGATCTTTCTGTGATTTGCTTCACTAGTCGTCATTAGGCTTTCCCTCTAACTGCCATCCCGAATGACCCGGCAGGATTCAATATCGAAGGTGACCTTGCCAATGTTGAGGTTGGTTTTGTTGCGGAAGCTGGCAGCAAACGCCATAAACCGGTACACGTCGTCGAAATTGGTGGCCAACCCCACCGAGATGCGAATGGCCCCCATGCTCTTGTTACTCCGGGTCTCAATAACCTGCAAGAAGCGCGGCATGTTTAGGTTATCCCCTTCTGCAAAACCCGCGAGCATATCCACACGGGTGAGCCCCTCAGCGATTTCACCCGCGCCAGGGTTGCAGAAGCAGCCGGTGCGTAGAGAGATACCTTTTTCGTTGGCCAACTCTTCAATGCGACGGAAATCCAGCATACGGCCGTCTGGATCATAAAAGTTCAGGGTGACTGTTCCACCCCGCATATGGGTGTTGGCTGGACCGTAAAGGCGAATCATGGGACGGCCGTTATCATGCTTGAGCTGCATCAGCTGATCAATGAGCCAACCCGTTAAACAGTTGACCCGCTCCCCAATAAGCGATATCCCCACCTTTTGTAAATGCTCTAGCCCAATTTTGATGGCCGGGATGGTGAGATAATTTACCGTACCATCCTCAAAGGCTGCTTCGTTTTTAGACAGGATATGG
>CBDUOF010000409.1:0-5195 GCA_965368765.1 uncultured Anaerolineae bacterium
GCTGAAAAATTGCAGCTGTCTGGCAAGACAGGTTCATTATCGGGTACCAGGGCCCAAACGGCCGTCATCTGGCGCGAAAAAGATGCCGAAAAGCGCGGCTTTGCCATTACCGTGATGAATCAGGGCAATCCTGCTCCTGAGCTGTGGAATCCAGATGCGCCCGGTGTCTTGGTCATAGGCCGTTTGGCAGAGAAGATTTATGAGGCCTGGTCCGTATGATTAAAGAAGCAAGCTCGCGCAGCTTGTTGGGGCAATCATTCCTGATTGTGGTTCTATGGTTGGGCTGGGTAGGGTTGATGAACTGTTGCCCGGACCCTTTTGCCGCCCCTTTGCTGCGCGGGTCAATCCGAATCGCTATTTTGCTGGTGCCCGCGTTTATGTTTGTCAGACAATCGAACATGTCTTGGGTTGATACCTGGAAATTGCGGCGAGGCTGGCAACGAGGGGTTGTTACGGGACTTTTGGTGGCCGTTGTCTTCTTGACTATTTTTTATTTTTCGGAGGCCAGAGACGCTGAACTCATTTGGCGCTTGCCGAATAAAGCAGATATCTGGTTCAACTGGATCGTTGGGTCACCATTTGCAGAAGAAGTCTGGTTCCGAGCAATTCTGTTTGACACAATCGATAAAGAACACGGCTTATTTTATGCGTTAGTGGGCAGCTCCCTGATGTTTGGCCTGCTGCACTTGCCCACATGGGTCATTTTAGACGGTATGTCTGCGGCCCTGATTGCCCAATCCTTTGGCAACATTGTTGCTTATAGCTTCATTTTCGCGCTTTTATTTAGGGCAACCGGGTCGTTATGGGCACCCCTCATACCCCATTGGCTGAACAATCTTTTTCTTCAGGGATTGGTACGGTGATCATTCATCATTGAGCAAGGGGATAATTTTCGACGCTAACTTACCCCCTTGCTCAAGTATCTAAGTGGGTTTACTGCTCAACAAACCAGCCTAACGCCCTGGCGCTGTCCAAAAAGCCTGCATCAATCTGCAGACGGAAGTGGGCGCTTGTGGGGCAGCCACAGGCAGAACAAACGGGCAAATCTGTCATTTCGGACGCTTCAACCGGAACGCCAAACGCAACCATATCGGCAACGGCCGTTTGTAATTCTGGCGTTGCTGGGGTTTCGGCACACTGCTCCCCAACTGGCTTCAAAATCCAGACGAGGTTACCTGTGGCTTCTGGATACGGGTTGACAGGTGGATAAGGGGTGGGGATGACGTATCCATCTGGCGGTGGCGTTGGCGAAGGCAGCAGTGGGGCAGGGTAGCCAGGATCCCCAACACCAGGGGCCGTTTCTGGATCGATGGGGTCGCTGACAGGCGGTGGCGTCAAGGTAGATCGGGGGAAGATACCTGGTTCGGGTTCCGCGGCATCAAGGAGTCCACGCTCATCGCTGTCGATTGGACTCAGTTCCTTTGATTCTTCAATTACGGTGGCGGGGCTACAAGAAACGGCCGTAAGCCACAACATCACCGATAAACACCATAAAAATCGTTTCACAATACACTCCTCTCTATTTTATCCGCAGTGCTCATAAATTGATTCAATCCGCAATTCGAGCGAAGCTGCAGTTTTAAGCGCTTCATAAAAATGCACCGCTTATGCACGCGGTTGCTACGAGATTGTAACAAAATGCGCTATCATACGGAAAACGACATGGTACTGGGTTTTGTTCCCAGTCATGAGGAGATTGATCATATGAAAAAAGCCATCTGGTTGTTACTGCTGGCAACGCTGTTTGCCTGTGGTCCGTCTACCACAGCGACACAACCTACCAGCACAGATGCAGAAGAAGCAGACACTTTCGTTGCCGAACAAACGAGTGACGAAAGTGAAGCTGAACCTGAGACTGAAACGGAAACGTCTGCCCCCGCTGCTGCGGATTTGGACGACTTTGTGCCGGCAACTACTGTGGAAGAAGCGGCCGTAATTCGCACGCAAGATTGGCGCATTGGCGCCACCGATCCACTTGTGGTCATTATCGAGTATGGTGACTTTCAATGACCGGGCTGCGCGGGCCTTTCGCCCGTGCTTGAGCGTCTGGTAGACGCCTACCCGGAACAAGTACAGCTCGTTTATCGCCATTACCCGCTGAATCATATTCATGCCAATGCTCAAAATGCCGCCGAAGCTGCCGAAGCAGCCGGTGCACTTGGTGACTTTTGGACCTATCACGACGCTTTGTATGCGCAGCAACAGGAATGGGCCAATTTGGACGTTGAAGCGGCTCAAGCCTATTTCGTTGCCCTGGCAGATGAGCTGGGGTTGGATGGGCAAGCCGTTGGCGATGCTCTGGAAAACGACACTTACGCCAGTTATGTTAGTGCTGCGGAAGCGGAGTCGCTAGCGATTGGTTTAGGCGGCACGCCGAGCGCTATTGTAGACGGTTTCCTAATTCCCAACGTGCCATTTGAATATGAAGTTTGGGACAGTTACGTGCAGCAGCGCATCACCATCAGCGAGGCGGAGGCTATTTTGGCCGACATTCAATACGAGGCTCCCCCTCCGATGACCATTGATGTCGACGCGACCTACTTCGCGACCATTTCCCTGGAATCCGGTGCAGAAGTGGTCCTGGAATTACTGCCCCAATCGGCACCAGAAACGGTGAATAACTTTGTCTTTCTGGCCGAAGAAGGTTGGTACGACGGCATAATGTTCCACCGCGTCATCCCAGGCTTCATGGCCCAGACGGGCGATCCAACGGGATTAGGCATTGGCGACCCAGGCTATGCCATCAATGACGAATTCGATCCAGAATTATCGCATGATGGTCCTGGGATTGTCTCTATGGCTAATTCTGGGCCAAACAGTGGTGGTAGCCAGTTTTTCATTACAACAGGCCCAGCACCCCACCTGGACGGGTTACACGCCATTTTTGGCCGCGTCGTAGAAGGCCAGGACGTCATAGACGGCATGGCGCCACGTGATCCGCAGGATCCCAACGCCCCAGACGGTGAGCGTATTGTGACCATTACCATTGAATCAGAATAAGGACGTCTGTTTAGCCGGAAACGGGAGGCAATTAATAAGTGAAGCGCGATAAGAGGAAAAGATGAGGCATACAGTTCAGCATCTTGCTGGGTTCTTGTTCGTTTTATTATTGCCTGCCCTTGCCTGTACGATTCCTGGTTCGGGGTCTGAAGCGGGGAATCCTACGCCGACGCCCAGTGGGGATTCGATGTCGTTTATTATCCCGGCCTATACGTATAGCCTGGAACCGGGAGACACGATTCCCGGTTCTCAGCTGCAATATGTAGGCAAAACGGGTGATTTGCACGATGTAAAGATTGACGGGGAGCCCGCTCAGAAGCGGGTGGGGGATTCTTTTATCTGGAATGGCATTGTGGCTCCCAGCGTATTTGCCAACTACAATTTACGGCTGGCCCCTGACTTTTTGGGTCCGCTGCCGGTGGCTGGCCCGGTGGAAGTGACGGTGCTGAATCCAGTGGCAACCGCACTGAACGCGATGCCGGATTGGCCCAATGCAATTCGCTATAACAATATCGTTCTGGCGCATAATGTGCCTGCCGGGTGGACAATTCCCGGCACGACGTTGGTCTATGAAGGCGTTTCTACACAAGGCGCAGTCGAGTCAGCGCAGCTGTCTGGTTTGACGGGACATCCGTTGTTTGCTTTGGGAGATTCTATTACCTGGATTGGTTTGCTGCAGGATAATGTAGCGATTCGCTATACATTCCGGGTCGTGAATTTCGGCGAGAACAGCCTTCAGCTGGGCGGCACGGCCGAATTACTGGTTAATAGATAATTGGCTGAACGAGGAGTTTGCAATCATGCCCCAGCCACATCCAAAATTTATACGGCCGTCTGACCCCCTTGCAGAATACAATCTGTTTCGGCAGCAAGTGTATGAACCCCAATCTTGGCTGACGTTTGAGTCAGCGAAAGAGATGCTGCCCCATCCCATTTTGCCCGAACATGACCAGTGGATAGCGCTTTACTGGCGAGCGTGGGCGCTGGCCTGGGAAAATTTGCGTCAGCCACTGCCGGACTCCGGGTTTGTGGCTAATTTTCTGGACGCAGCCACGGATGAACATCTGTTTATGTGGGACAGTGCCTTTATGAGCCAGTTTGGAATATACGGCCGTCGCGCCTTCGATTTCATGGGTAATCTGGATAATTTGTATGCCAAGCAGCATGATGATGGTTTTATCTGCCGCGAGATTGATGTTGCCACCGGGGAAGACTTTTTCTACCCATTTGACCCCAACGCGACAGGGCCCAATATCCTTGCTTGGGCAGAGTGGCGACATTACCGATTTACGGGAGACGACAGCCGACTGGAGAAGGTCTTTCCCCCGCTCATTGCCTTACATCGCTGGTGCCGGGCCAACCGTACCTGGCCGAGTGGTTTGTATTGGGCGACAGGGCACAGCAGCGGGCTGAGCAACCAGCCTCGCGTGCCAAGCAGCCGCTATCACCATCGCCACTGGAGTTGGGTAGATACCTCAATGCAGGCGTCGCTCAACAGCCTGATATTGGCGCAGATGGCGGCGCAGTTGAAGGAAGAGGCACTTTCTAATGAGCTGGAGCAGGAACATTCCCGTCTCATTGAATTAATTAATGCCCACCTTTGGAATGAGGCGGCTCATTTTTATCAGGATGTAGACCCAGACGGCCATTTTAGCCAAATTAAGAGTGTTGCCGCCTACTGGGGCCTGCTGGATACGGCCCTGGTTCCCGAGAAGCGTCTGGCATTGTTTTTACACGCCTTACGTGAGAATTGGGCATTTAAGCTGCCCCATCGTATTCCCAGTGCGTCGGCTGACAGCGAAGGATACAATTCTGAGACAGGCAACTATTGGCGCGGTGGCGTTTGGCCCTGCATGAACTTTATGGTGCTGCGTGGTCTGCGGCAGGTTGGGCAGCATGGCCTGGCGCATGAGATCGCTGTCAATCATTTGCACAATGTGGCTGAAGTGTATGCTCAGACCGGCGCCCTGTGGGAAAACTATGCCCCAGAAACGGCCGCACCGGGCGATCCGGCTGGCAAGAATGTTGTGGGAATGGCTGGCTTGAGCCCTATCTCTATTTTGCTGGAAGATGTGATTGGGATTTCTGTCGATTGGCCCCAGCGCCGCGTTTTTTGGGATCGACGGCTGGACTCAGAAGCTCCCTACGGCGTGCATAATTATCCGCTTGGGCCAGAGGGAACGCTTTCATTAGTC
>CBDUOF010000410.1:0-5185 GCA_965368765.1 uncultured Anaerolineae bacterium
TGGGCTGGTGCCTCCTTCCTTACCTGCCAATTCTAACACAAGATGGTGTGTCGCACGCAGCAAAAAACGGCCGTTCCTGCCCAGGAAACGGCCGTTTTTTAAAACAGGAGAAACTCTAAATATTGTCTCGCAAAACAAATCACAATAAGGAATTTAAAATTGAAAACAGGATCTCTTGTGATCTGCTCCTTGAAAAAACGGTGGAGAATGCGCCTCTCTTTTGCCACAATACGTGCTGCGGTTTACTCATAACGGAACAATTCGGTTTGAGGAAACGATAAACGATCCTTTCACCACTGAAAAACCCGGAACAGCTTCCATTTGCTCTAGCAACGAGAGAATTTTTTCTCGCGCACCGCTAATTGTTAAATTCAGGACGACATCTTCCTGACGGTCGGCCTGATGATCAGCCGTTGAAGATTGACTCTCTTTTTGCATGATAGTGTACTACTCCCCAAGAAATTGCAGTGAAAGCCTGGGATAAAAATACGTCGCTTGCTGTCCCCAATGGCTCCCCAACCAGTACATCTCTTATGTGCCTTTGTATGGTTACTACAGGTTTGTAAACGGCCGTTACCAATACAGTTCCAGGTTTAATGAGCAAAGCAATCTGAATAAATTAGCGTGATCCTCAGAAAATCAATATGTTCGCCTGATTCTAGAATCTGAGAATCACAATAATAAAAGCAAAAACAGACAGAGCTGTTACGATAATGAGGTTTTTGCTTCTACATAAACAGAACCTACGACTCCGAATAAGATTGAATGATTAAAAATCAGTTCTGCGCTATTGCCTTGTTCAGTGTGTGACCATTGCAAAATTATTTAATGAAGAAAAATATGCGCTGGTCAACTCTCATGAGATGGTGATAGCATAGAAGAATCCAAAGGGATTGCCAATTACAAAAAAGTCATATATCGGAACTCCTATTGCCACAGCCTTGATCATTTGAGAATTTGCAACGATTGGGTGAAAATATGACTCAGATTAAAATTAAGAAGCGGAAGCGATTGACTCCTTGCGGCCTGGCAAAACCACTTTGCGGTTCGCCCCGCAATTGCTCATAATCATCCAGCTACCTGATTTGCCAAATGCAAGCATGTTGGAAATGGAGGAGATATGCAGAAAAGTATGTTTGATGATCCAGCCAAACAGTACAATTCGTTAGATGATCTTATTGCTGCTATGATGAAAATGGATGATGATCCATTGGCAGATGCAGGCACCAATGTGGTTATTTGCCGAGGAAACCCCAAGGCAAAACTGATGTTGGTGGGAGAAGCGCCAGGACCGCAAGAGAATATTCAAGGCAAACCGTTCGTAGGACGCTCTGGCCAACTGCTAGACCAGGTTTTGCAGGCTGTGCAGTTTGATACAGAGCAGGATATTTTCATCAGCAACTCTGTGTTTCGGATGCCGCCAGGAGAAGGGAGCAAAAATTTTCGCAAACCAACAACGGCCGAAATTGAGTATTACAAACCGTATCTTTTGGAGATTATTCGCTTGGTAAATCCCAAAATTATGCTCCTCACGGGGAACGTGGCGACACAATCACTGCTGGGCTTAACAGGCATTACAAAGTTACGTGGGCAATGGCATGAGTGGAACGGCCGTAAAATCATGCCCATCTTCCACCCCGCTTACCTGCTGCGCAACCCCAGCCGCAAGCCTGGCAGTCCAAAATCCCTCATGTGGCAGGATATTCAGGAAGTCCGTCGCGTCTATGACTCGCTGATAACCACCGCCTAGTACAGTCCGGCTAAAATGCATTCAAGGTTATTATGTTGAGTTCGCCGGACTGTTTAAGTATTGCGCTACAGTTCATAACCTGGTGCGGACTTTCGGAGCGCAATACTAGACAATTGGAACGAGCACATTTTATGACACATTCAGACAAAGCTGCACTGCGCGGCGAACCGGGCTATGTGTGGCGTTCCGGTCAGGCACGTCGCCTGCACATGATTCAACAATGGATTGATCTCGACAATGCGATGATTTTAGACAATGGCTGTGGCCTGGGCACCTACCTGGATGCATTTGCCCCATTTTCCTCGCATCGTTTTGGGCTGGAGCTGGAGCTAGATCGGGCCCAGAAAGCCTTGGCTGTGGCTCCAGGGATTGTGCAAGCTATGGGTGAAACGCTGCCCTTTGCCAGCAATTGCTTTGATTTTGTCTTTAGCAACGAGGTGATTGAGCATGTGGAAGATGATCAGCTGGCCGTCGCAGAGATGGTCCGGGTTACCAGGCCAGGCGGCCGTATTCTCATTTTTTGCCCCAACCGCTGGTACCCGGTGGAGCAGCATGGCATCTATTGGCGAGGACGTTATAAGTTTGGCAATATTCCGCTGGTGAACTATTTGCCAAACGCACTGCGCAACCGGCTGGCGCCTCACGTGCGTACCTATACCAAACAAAATTTGCTGAGGCTGTTCCAGAATCTTTCGGTGTCGGTAGTGCATCACGGCCGTATTTTTGGTGGCTATGACAATATTGAAAACAGATGGCCAGGATTCGGCCGCTTCATCAAGAACAGCCTCTATGTGGCAGAAAAAACCCCGTTTTCCTTTCTGGGCATCTCCCATTTGCTTGTGCTAGAAAAGATACGGCCGCAAAAGTAGCGAGCTGTTACCCAAAATTGGGTAAGCAAAGCCAACTGAATGCTCATCTTCCCCGGGCTAACCATAATTTGCAACCGAGCCTGGCACAGTCAAAGCACATCTCCACGATGACGATTATTCTATTTACATAAAAAGGATTTAGCCAATACCATCTTTTCGGCTAGTCAATAGTGCCAATTTGCTTGTTTTGCCTTGCGGCAATGACTAAAATCAACAGCGACAATAAGCAATAGAAACGCGTTGTATTCTGGCCAAAACAGGTTATAGCCCCAATACAATAACGACCATAAAAACGGAGGTTCGTGATGAGCAACAATGGAAATGCAAATCAAAATGGGCAAAATGAGGTTGGCAGCTTCAAAGTAAAAGCGGGCCTGGCCCAAATGTTAAAGGGTGGCGTGATCATGGACGTGGTAACGCCAGAACAGGCTGTTATCGCTGAAGAAGCAGGGGCCTGTGCCGTCATGGCGCTGGAACGCGTTCCAGCCGACATCCGCCAAGACGGTGGCGTAGCCCGCATGTCCGATCCTGGCATGATCAAAGAGATCATGGCCGCCGTGAGCATCCCAGTAATGGCGAAGGCCCGCATTGGCCATTTTGTAGAGGCCCAAATCTTGCAGGCTATTGGCGTCGATTACGTTGATGAAAGCGAAGTGCTGACCCCAGCGGATGAAACGTACCACATCAATAAGCACGGCTTTAAGATTCCTTTTGTGTGTGGCTGCCGCAACCTGGGTGAGGCGCTGCGCCGCATTGGCGAAGGCGCTGCCATGATTCGCACCAAAGGGGAAGCTGGCACCGGTGACGTAGTCGAGGCCGTACGGCACGCTCGCACGGTGTTGGGTGAGATTCGTCGCTTACAATTGATGCCCGATGAAGAGCTGATGACGTACGCCAAGAACATTGGGGCACCGTTTGATCTTGTGAAACAAACCAAAGAGCTGGGTCGCCTGCCAGTGGTCAACTTTGCTGCTGGGGGCCTGGCTACTCCTGCAGATGCCGCTTTGATGATGCAGTTGGGCGTAGATGGCGTATTTGTTGGCTCTGGCATTTTCAAGAGCGGCAACCCGGCTGAACGAGCCAAGGCCATAGTGGAAGCGACAACCCATTTCAACAATCCTGAGATTTTGGCGAAGGTAAGCGAAAATCTGGGTGAACCCATGGTGGGAATTAACGTAAGCAGTTTGCCAGAGAGTGAACAGCTGGCCACACGAGGCTGGTAGGAAATTAACGTAGCCGCAGTTGCTTCCTGCACTTCTGGCAACGGTGTGGAAGGAATCTGCGGCTACGAGAAAACAAGATGAAGATTCGTACGTTGGATCCAGCAATCGACAGGGCGGAATGGTTGCGGCTGCGGCTAGGGCTGTTTGACGACAGCACGGAAGCGGCGCAGCGGCAGGAGATGGCAGAGATTTTGGCTGAGGAAGTGGGCTGTGTGCTGGTTGCAGAACGGCCGTCTACCCAATTGGCCGGTTATCTGTTCGTCGGCAGCCGCAAATATGCTGAGGGCTGCACCTCTTCACCTGTGGCCTACCTGGAAGAGTGGTTTGTCGATGCCGATGTGCGCCGTCAGGGCGTGGGCCGGGCACTTATTGCCGCCGCCGAAGCATGGGCACAGGGAAATGGATTCGACGAGTTGGCTTCAGACACGCTCATCGACAACAAAACCAGCCTGGCTAGCCATTTAGCACTTGGGTTTACTGAAGTCGAAAGACAAATTAACTTTATAAAGAAACTGTCCTGAATAATTAAAGATGCTCCCGAATAGCTGTGGAGCGTCTGCTACTAAAGCAGGTAAATCAGGTTCAGGAAAATGCCTGTCATCAACAAAAGATCGGACCTATGAAAATTGGCGTTTTAGCCCTGCAGGGCGCATTTATTGAACATATCAACATGCTTAACAGGCTGGGGGTGGAGGCTGTGGAAGTCCGACTGCCAGAGCAGCTGACCGACCTGGATGGCTTAATCATCCCCGGTGGAGAAAGCACAACGATCGGCAAGCTGGCGCGTCGCTTTGGTCTGATGGAGCCGCTGCGCGACTTTGCCAACGCCAAACCGGTCTGGGGCACCTGCGCCGGCATGATCTTTCTGGCGAAAGAGATTGACGATGGCACGGCTGGCCGTGATCAGCCGCTCTTGGGCGTTATGGACATTGAAGTGGCCCGAAATGCCTTTGGGCGGCAGGTCGATTCGTTTGAAACGGGACTGGATATTTCTGTGTTTAGCAATGGAGACAAACGGCCGTTTCCCGCAGTCTTTATTCGAGCGCCCAAGCTGGTGGCCACCAAAGGGACGACACAGGTGATTGCCGCCCTGCCGGACGGAACGGCCGTTGCTGCCCAGGAAGGAAAGTGGCTGGTAACTTCTTTCCACCCAGAGCTCACGGGGGACAGTCGATTTCATGAATACTTCTTGTCTTTCGTTCACCAGCAACATCACGGCTCAGAACCGGACAAATCCTAGGGCGACAGGCGATCCTGTCGCTGCCTGGCTAGGGCATCATAGAGCACCTGGACGGCAGGATAATGGAAAGTGAACGGGGGTTCCCAAAATTCATCCAGCTGCT
>CBDUOF010000411.1:0-5183 GCA_965368765.1 uncultured Anaerolineae bacterium
TTAGGTTGGGACTGGATAGAGCGCTGTTTATGTTTGGATAAGCCTGTTCCTATCCATTTTGTCCCTTATTTTTAAAAGTGATATGTGGCTAGATTTGTAATTAGTTATTGAGTAATTTTGCCCTGTAATTACCAAATGCCAATTACCAATTACAATTTTAGCCGATTCTGGCTGATGACATTTTTGTACCAAAGCGCACTATCCTTGGGCAAACGCTGCTGTGTCTCATAATCGACGTAAACGATGCCAAAGCGCTGCGAGTAGCCCAGCGACCATTCAAAGTTATCCATAAATGACCAGATGAAGTAGCCGGCCACCGGGACTCCATTGTTTATGGCTTTGTGGACGCCTGCCAGGTAACGCTGCAGGAAGTCGATGCGGCGTGTGTCGGCGATACGGCCGTTCTCATCCGGCCCGTCGCTATAGCTGCAGCCATTTTCGGTAATGTAGATTTTTGGCGCCTGGTAGTCAAAGTGAAGCCGATTCAAGATGTCGTAAAGGCCGTCGGGGTATACTTCCCAGTTCATTTCTGTGTAGCTGGCGTCGGGGTTTGGCGAAGCGGCCGTTTGGAATTTGTCCAGCGATACCTGCCCGCTCATGATTTGGCGCGTGTAATTGTTGACGCCGATGAAATCAACCGGGGTGGCGATGGTTGCCAGGTCGCCAGGCTGCACAAAATCGAGGCCGTTGGGCAGATAGCCTTTTTGTTCGTAATAGGCCACCATATCGGCTGGATAGTGGCGGCCAAACAGCGGATCGTTGAACCAGCGAATGTAGTAACCGTCCCAAATACGGGTGGCTTCCAAATCCTCGTCCGTGCGCGTCAGCGGGTAGGGCGGCTCATAGTTGGGAGCAATGCCAACCTCGGCCTGTGGGGCATTGCCGCGAATGACTGGAACGGCCAGCCCATGCGAGAGCAGCACGTGGTGGGCGGCCTTGAGGGCGGCGGGCCAATCTTGCCAGCCCGGGGCGTGCAGGCCAACCTGGTGGCTCAGCATGCTGGTGCACCACGGCTCGTTGTGGGTAATCCAATCATGCACCCGGTCGCCCAAGCGTCGGCTGACGACATCGGCCAGGGTGACAAAGTGATCGACCACGCTGCGTTCTGGCCAGCCGCCAGCATCTTGCAGGGTTTGGGGCAGTTCCCAGTGATAGAGTGTGATGAACGGCCGTATTCCTTTTTCCAATAGCCCATCCACTAACTTGTCATAATGATCTAGCCCTTTTGGGTTGACTCGGCTGCCACCGTTGGGCAAAATGCGCGGCCAGCTTACCGAGAAGCGGTAGGCTTGAATGTTCAGCGAAGCCATCAGGGCTATATCTTCGGGCCAGCGGTGGTAATGGTCACAGGCGACGTTGCCGCTTTCACCATTGCGCGTCTTGCCAGGGGTGTGGGCAAAGGTGTCCCAGTGAGAAGGGGAACGGCCGTCTTCGTTCCAGGCACCCTCAATCTGATAAGCCGAGGTGGCTGTACCCCAAATAAAGTCATTGGGAAAGGTTAAAAGCGTCATTTAGCTTCCTTTTCTAACTTCTGAAGTAAGGAATCGGTGAAAACAGAAAAGTTCTTTGAAATAATAAATCGTGATTCTTCCGTTTTCACTGAGTAAACCACAAAGAAATGGCGATTTTTACGTCACAAGACTTTGTGTAGTTTACAAAGAGCACGCAACCCTTGTTACGTGCTCGAAAGGTTTGCCCATGTTAACTTCGGACTTTAGCAGATGGCCTAATATTTTTGCGGTACAAAGGTTTGTTCATTCATTGGTGGCCGAATGTATGAGACATCTTCCATCGTTGGCAAGTTGACCGGCTCTGGAACAACATCTTTATAGGGGATGCTGCTCAAAATATGTGACATGCAGTTGAGGCGTGCCTTTTTCTTGTCATCCGAAGGTACAACAAACCAGGGTGCTTGTTTGATATCTGTGTACTCAAACGTCAAATCTTTAGCTTTGGAATATTCCACAAACAGACGATGCTCTTCCACATCCATATCGGAGAGTTTCCACCGTTTCAGATGCTCCTTGTTGCGGCTTTGGAAACGCCGTCGCTGCTCTTCTGCACTGACGGAGAACCAATATTTCAGCAAGATGATGCCAGAGCGCACCAGCATGCGTTCAAATTGGGGGCAAGAACGCAGAAATTCTTCAACTTGCTGCTTCGTGGCAAAACCCATGACTGATTCAACATTGCTGCGGTTGTACCAGCTGCGATCAAACAGCACGATTTCGCCCGCTGCGGGCAGATGAGCAACGTAACGCTGGAAGTACCACTGGGTCCGTTCCCGATCGGTCGGCTTGGGCAAGGCGACCACGCGCACAATTCGCGGACTTGTCCGTTCGCTGATGCGCTTGATCACGCCGCCCTTGCCGGCCGATCCGCGTCCTTCAAAGATGATAGCTACCTTTAAGCCTTGTTCTTTGACCCAATACTGCAGTTTAACCAGTTCTTCTTGATGACGCGCTAATTCTTGCTCATAAAAGGCGTTCCTGAGCTTGCCATTTTTTTTGTACTTTTTGACCACCTTAGTTGCTGCACTGGCAACGGCCGTTTCCGATTCGTCCAGGAGGGTGGCCGCGGCGCTATCTGCTTTGGTGTTTGTCTGTTCAAGATTGCTTTCCTCAGTCATACGTTTTCTCCTTTATTTGCGGGTAAACGGCCGTTCTAGCCAATCTGCATTCATTATCCCTTGACAGATCCAGCCAGCAAGCCACGGACAAAGTAACGCTGCAGCGAGAAAAAGACAGCCAAAGGCAATACCATCGAGATAAACGCCCCGGCCGTTAACAGGTGCCACTCACTGCCGCGTGAACCAACAATGGCCGCCATTCGTTGCGTCACTAATTCAAACTCCGGATTACCCCCTAAAAAGATTAGAGCAACCAGGTAATCGTTCCACACCCAGAGGAATTGGAAGATTGCAAATGAGGCTAAGGCAGGCACCGACAGAGGCAATATCAACCGAATAAACACCGTGAAGTGGGAAGCCCCATCGATAAAAGCAGACTCCAGCGTTTCTCGCGGCAGCTGACTGATGTAGTTGTAAAGCAGGTAAACAGCCAGAGCAAGGCCAAAGCCTGTATGCGCCAACCAAATAGCTAAAAAGGTTCCGTTAATCTCTAATGCCTTGTAATCTCTTAGAATGGGAACCAAAGCAATTTGCAGTGGGACCACCAGCAATGCCACCACCATCACAAACATGGGCTTTCGACCAGGAAAACGCATCCAGGCAAAACCATAGGCAGCAAAAGCCGCAATGAGGATGGGAATCAGCGTCGCCGGAATGGCCACCGCCAGACTGTTCAGAAATGCACCCGTCATATTGTCACCGGGCACAATGTCAACAGTTCCGTCTGGCCGAGTAAATTCAAAATCTTGCCCGGCCAACACTTGCTTGTAATTATCTAACGAGAAATTCCTGTCGGATGTCCATACCTGTTCTTGCACCTCCACACGGCCGATTCGCTTATTGCCAATCCAGGTGACGCGCTTGCCGTCCGGCGTTGCAATTCCGGCCCGAAACTCTTCAAAGGTTCCGCTCACGCCTTCAATTTCCATCACACCATCGGGATCAAGCCCCAATTCCCGTGGGTCTAATTCGCCGACAGGCTGCCATTCGCGGTGCGGGAAAATATTCCACCAGGGCGTGGTCGAAATATCATCTCGCGTCCGAAAGGAGGAGACAAAGATACCCAACGTGGGAATTGTCCAAATAAGCACAACCAGAAACAAGATGCCATTTACCAGAAGACTATTGATTCGTTTTTGTCTTTTTGCACCCATTTTAAAATGCCTCCTGTTCTCTAAATTGACGCAGGTTGTAGATCATCACGGGAATCACGGCAATCAACAGCACAATGGCAATCGCTGAGCCATAGCCACTGTTTTGATTGGTAAACGATTGCCTGTAAAACTGGGTGGCAATGACATGGGTGCCAAATTGTCCTCCAGTCATCACCCAGACCACATCAAATACCTTCAAGGTAAAAATGACGACCGTAGTAAATACGGTAATGATTGTGCCACTAATGTATGGAATCATGACTCGGAAAAAGATTTGTACTTCGTTAGCGCCGTCTACCCGGCTGGCTTCCATCAGTTCTGCCGGAATGCCCTTGAGTGCGCCGGAAAACAGCACCATGGCAAACCCAGCCTGGAGCCAAATAACTATGACGATCAGAAATAAATTGTTCCAGGGACTGATGTCTACCCATTGTGCCCACGCTTGCGGCTCGCCACCCAGGCCAACCACAATGGCGTTTAAAAGTCCAATTTGCGTTTGATCGCCTGGCCGGAACTCGTAAATAAAGTTCCAAATGATGCTGGCACCCACAAAGGAAATGGCCATGGGCAAGAAAATCATTGATTTGGCTAACTTCTCCCATCGGCTGCGGTCGGCCAGCACGGCAATGAGTAAGCCAAAGATAACAGACAGGGTGCTGCCAAAAACAATCCACATCAGATTGTTTCGAAAGGCTTCGACCATTAATCGCTCTGTGAATACAGACGCATAATTGCTTAATCCGACGAAGCCATCGCTGGCTAATTGATCCAGCAGCGAAAGGGTTCTGTCCGGCCCATCACGGTCAAACATGCTAATCCAGAAGGTCCGTATGGTGGGAACGGCAAGATACCAACTTAAAATGGCCACACCGGGACCCACAAAAACAAACGGCTGTAGGCGGGCGGTCCAGGCAGGAGGAAGCTTTTCGACAAGGTTGTTAAAGACCCAATACAAGAAAGCAATGCCCCCGACACCCCAAATAATTGCAACAAATGCGGTAACGCCTGTTCCCGCATTATTGTCTCGCAAAAAGATAAACCCGAGATACAGCACGTAAAAAGCGAATGCAGGAATGAGCAAGGCCAGCAATACGCGGCCAATGAACGAAACTGCTTGGGTGGCAATGGATTGTCCACCCTTTTCTGTTGCACTAGGCAGTGCCATCATCTTCCTCCTTGTTTATTTGCTTAACTTCTTCAACTCAAAAAGGGGAAGTAAAGGTGATATGATGCGTTGTTTTGCGACACACCGCCCTTACCTAAAACATCGTTCGGATTGTCACGCCTGCGACGGCAGGAAATGACTATGGAAATACAGATGGATACCCGCTTGCGCGCGTATAACACCAGCGTAGATACGGCCGTTTGCAGGTGGGCTCAATCTTGCCAATTGAACCCAC
>CBDUOF010000412.1:0-5139 GCA_965368765.1 uncultured Anaerolineae bacterium
GGGCATCAACCATCACCCGCAAATCAACTGCGCCACTTCCTTTTTTAAGGGCAATCAGATTGCCCATGGCATCGACGTGCCACTCGTCTACATGCTCGGCGATGAGGTCGCGAATCAGCAGCCGCACCTCTTTTTCTTCGCCAGACACGCCGACGGCCTCTGTTAAGTTCTTCAGTAGTTCGTTCATAAATTGCTCCGCAATTTGGAGATTAGAGATTGGCCTTGATTTCAATTACCGGTCTCTGTTCTCTAATCTCCTTCTTTCTCCATCATCCCTTCGGCTAGTTTGTCCAAAAAGTCATCATCTAGCCCGGCAATGAACGCGCCCATTAAACGGCCGCTTCGTTCAACATCTTTCAGGGCAATGGATTCGACCATCGTGTGCATGTAGCGCAGCGGGATGGAGATGAGACCGGTGGGGATACCGCTGCGGGCAACCTGCACGCCGAAAGCGTCGGTGCCGCTGGCGCGGTTGTGGGTGCCTGTGCTCACAGACATTTCCAGTGATTCGGCCGTTTCTTTGAGTGCTTTGTACATGCCCGTATGAACGTTCGGCCCAAGATCCAGGTTAGGGCCATCGTCCAGTGCAAACGTGCCCGTGTCTACGGCGCCAGGCCCTTTGCCAAATGTTACATCAATGGCAATGGCTGCATCTGGTTCCTGGGAATGGGCGCTAGTAAAGGCACCTAGCAGCCGCGTCTCTTCTTGGACCGTCGCCACAGCAATGACATCCCAACTGTGCTGCCGTCGGCTCAAATAATCCAGACAAATGGTGACGGCGGCAACTGAGGCGCGGTTGTCGAGCGCTTTACCAGCGATACGGCCGTTCTGCAATTTGCGCAGCGGCTGACGGAAGCTAACAAAATCACCCACGGAAATTTCTGCCTCAACTTGAGCCAGCGGGAGGCCCACATCTACCACCAGTTCCTCATAGCCAAATGGTTTATTCCGTTTTTCGAGGGGCAGCATCATTTTAGGCAAACTGCCCAGAACGCCGTGGAAACGCTTGTTTTGACCGTGTACAACCACCAACTGCCCGTACAAATGGCGAATATCCACACCGCCCACGTTGGTAACGCGCAAAAATCCGTTGCCGTTGTGCGAAACGATATGGTGCACCATCAAGGCAATTTCATCCATGTGGGCTGCCAACAAAATTGAGCGGCGCGGTGCTGTGCCATTGCCCTCTTTCACGGCCATCAGGTTGCCAACGTGATCCCGAACAAAGCGGCTGGCGTACGGCTGCCACCACGTTTCTACCACACTGGCAACGGCGTGTTCATTACCAGAAGGACCGGGTGTTTCAGTTAAGGATTGTAAAAGTTTAAATGTATCCATATGTTCTCTCTTAAATAATGATTGACTTGAATTTTACGGTGGAGCCGTCGTCGCCGTACTTGTGGGCGGCGTCAGGGTAGCCGTGGCGGTGCTGGTTGCAGTTGGCGGGGCGCTGCTTGCCGTAGCCATCAGCGTGGCCGTTGCCGTCGGTGGGCTGCTGGTGGCTGTACTGGTGGGCGTTGCGCTGCTTACGGCCGTACCCGTCGCTGTGGCTGTCGCGGGAACGGTGTTTGTCGCCGTCGCCGACGCTGTCGCTGTTGCCGTACTGGTTGCAGTACCTGTGGCTGTGGCTGTCGCGGTGCTGGTCGCCGTGGCTGTTTCTGTGGCGGTTGCAGTGGGCAGCACAACGGGCGTTTGGAATTGACCTGGCGTGGCGGGCAGGGTGACGCTTGCGGTGGGGGTATTGCCCGGCGTGCTGGTCGGAACGGCCGTTAAAGTGCCGGGCGGCCCCAAAGGCGTGGCTGTTTCCGTGGGGGTTGGTGAAATTACAACAGGCAAAGTGGGTGGCAGCTCACTGGTTGGCGTATCTGGAGCAATTACCAACAGTACGACACCGGCAATATAGCAGGGAATCGTTAGCAAGATTATTCCAATTAAAATTAAATATGTACGGCGGCGAGGATTCATTCGCAGGATGATAATTGACAACCGAACAAATGACAAACGCTTCCACACCCATGACCAGCGGCTAACGCACTTAACAGGGCTGTTGATTGCGATGGCAATAAGCGCATGCTATAATTCATTCGCTGTATCGTTATTGTAAAGTAGCAACGTGTAGTGTTCCGTTAGCTAAGAAGAGGTAATTGAAAATTAACCTCAGCGTAAAGAGAACATACATATGTTAGTAAATCTGTGGGGTGTAAGTGGGGATTTATCGCTCAACCTGCCGAACCGTGCGGTTGGCTACGTGCTTTTGCTCCTTTGTATTGCCCTTTTTGTTTATTTACTAGGTCGTTTCCGTTCAGATTTCCAGCGTTACTCCCAAAAACAATGGACTTGGACTTTGCTGCTTTCACTAGCAGGTTTCATTGCCAGCCAACTGCTTCCTCTTCATCTTTCATTTGCCACATCACCCGTTACCGAGCTGCCCGGCGGCGCGATGCTGCTGCTTGGCGGTATCCCTCTGCTCCTGGCCGGGGTTGTGGTGGGGCCGTCCGGCGCTTTGTTGGTTGGGACAGTCACAGGGTTGGGCACTGGCCTGGGACAGACACATCAACTGTTCGCTATTTTTTGGGGGGCATTTACGGCCGTTGCCATCGCTCTGATGGTCCAGCAGCATTTTAACGGCCGAATCTATTATTGGCTGCGGCAACCCACCGTGGCTAGCGTATTGGGTGGGCTGCTGCTTATCGTTTTTAGCGGCATTGGCACCTTTGCCGCCGTGCGTGTTTCTGGCCTGTCGGCGTTGGACCAGGCGCTGGTGGTGGCCACGGCCAATACGTGGCCACGACTTTTAGAAGGTCTGGTGGCTGGCGGCGTGGTGACGTTTATCTTACACAATGTTCCGGAATTACGGCCGTCTCTCCCACTTGTTCCCCCGCCTACCCGGCGCAGTCTGCAAAAACGGCTCCAGCTCAATTACCTTGCCTTTGCCGCCCTTCTTATTTTGCTTTCAATTACCGTTGTCTACAATGTCGCTATTTCTGTTTCCACCCGGCTGGTTGTCAACCAAATGGCGCACAATGCCAGCATAGTCATTCAGGAAGTGCCGCAGTTTGTAGACCAACTGAATGCCCAGTTAACGCTCTTTGAAGCCGATCGGGCGGCCTTGCTGAGTAATGATACGTCCGTTGCGACCAAGGCATTGGCTGAGCTATATGAGCGTCATCCGGCGGGCACGTATCGTCATTTATTGCTGGTGGATAAAGCTGGCAACGTCACGGCCGTTTATCCGCCAGAAGATGCGCCGCCCCAACTGTCCGTAAGCGAGGATGAAGCTGTCACCGATGCCTACACGTCCGAAGGGAAAAATAGTGCCGTGGCCAACATGCCCACACCGGAACAGGTACTCAGTTTGGTGGTGCCGGTTCGATCTGAAGATGGTGAGACGGCCGTTGTCCTCGTTGGGCGGCTGGCCAATATAAACGTTGCGGGCTTGCTGGTAGGTTTGCAAGACAGCGTGGATGGCGGGATGGGTTTCATCGTGAATGAGCAAGGCCAGATTTTTGCCCCACCGCAAGATGAATATTCACGCGCCAATTGGCCTGGTCAATCAGATGAACTGCGCTCGCTTTGGTTTACGCGTATGGAATCTGGCGAAGCGTATCGGGGTTGGCTGCAGGGCAGCAGCACACGCGAACTGATTTATACCCAAACGATAGCAGATCCTGGGTGGACGGTTGTAACGGCCGTTCCTTACGAGATGGTATTAAGCCAGGCCCTTCGAATTGGCTGGCCGTTGTTATTGGTACTGCTGCTGGGTACAGCGCTTTTTTATACAAATGTTGCCATCGTGGGGCGAGACATTACGCAACCGATCAACAAGATTGTGGCAGCAACCAAGTCCATGGCCGTAGGTGGCAGTTGGTCGGCAACAGAACTGGAGCAGCGTGAAGATGAAATTGGCGAGCTAAATCAGGCGTTTGTACAGATGCAGCGGGCTACCCGCAAACAGCTTAACGACCTATCGCTACTGTTGGGTACCAGCCATGACGTTTCGACAAGCATTGATCTGCACCAAGGCATTCCGGCGATTTTGCGGGGCGCCTTGCGAGGCACCGGAGCCGCCGGAGCGCGTGCAGTCGTGCTTAATCCCAGTGGCGGCAATCCGCTCTCATTTGGTGAAGGGCCTGCTGCCGATGGGATGAAGTTGCTCGATCGTCCTATCATGACCCGGCTGCGGCATATGCAAGAGCTAATGCTGGCCACGCCAAACCAAATTCGATCCGCACTGGAGCTTGAGCGGGACGCTGAACCCCCCGTGCCCGCGCTGGTGGCGATTCCACTTTATTCACATGATCGCTTCCAGGGAATATTGTGGTTGGGTTACCGACAAGCGCACAGTTACGATATTTCTGAGCGTAATTTATTGGTCACGTTGGCTAGCCAGACGGCCGTACTCGTTGAAAATGCACGACTATTTGCAACGGCAGAAGGGGGCCGTCGTCGCCTGGCTGCCGTGCTGGCCAGCACCACAGACGCCGTCATTGTCACTGACCAGACAGAGCGAATCTTGCTCATCAACCGGGCAGCAGAGCGAATCTTTTCCCTTAACGCTAGCAAAGTGTCCGGTCGCCCCGTGGCCAGCGTTATTGAAACAGCCGAGCTTGTTAAGGCGCTTACGGGACAAGAAGAACATACCCGCAATCTTGAGCTACCCATGGCCAACGGCAAGACCTATTACGCCAGCGCTTCTACCATTGTGAGCAATGAAGGCCAGGTGTTTGGTCGCGTGGCGGTTTTGCGAGACATTACCCATCTCAAAGAGATTGATGAGATGAAGTCTGATTTTGTAGCCACGGTCTCGCACGATTTACGCAGCCCACTTACCTACATGCGTGGCTACGCCACCATGGTGCCCATGGTGGATGAGCTGGCGCCCAAGCAGCACGAATACCTGGATAAGATCCTGGCTGGTATCGATCAGATGTCCCAGCTGGTGGATGATTTGCTTGATTTAGGTCGCATTGAGGCTGGCGTAGACCTAGCACAAGAGCGCATCGAGGTAAAGCCGCTGTTGGAAAGCATCGCCGAGGAGTATTGGCAGCACGCCCATCTGGCAGGCATAAAGCTCCACGTGGATGTCGATGAAGAGATTTCTTCCGTGATGGGCGACGGTTCGCTTATTCGGCAAGCCAT
>CBDUOF010000413.1:0-5123 GCA_965368765.1 uncultured Anaerolineae bacterium
CAAGGTCTGCAGCGGTTTCCAGAATACGTTGGCGGGTTTCGGCAGCCACGTCGTTATAGCCTGCCAAACCACGCGAGACGGTAGTGATAGAGACACCTAACTTGCTGGCAATATCTTTCAGAGTCGCTGCCATACGCTTTCTTCCTAATGTGCAATAGGTATAGCCCTCCAAAACGTTTTGGATAGTAGAAAGTGTAATCCAAAACGTTTTGGAGGTCAATATTTTGTACTGCTATCTTAGTTGTTTTTGCTTATGATCGGCAAAATGAGTACCGATTGAAAATTTGAGAGGGGCAAAGAGAGGGGGAAATACGGCCGTTCCCCTAACAAGTTAGGTGCGTTTGGGGTTGCGGGTAATTTGGCGTGAAACGTCACTCGTGAGACGTGCGCTCTTTCTCATCACGGTTCACGAAGTACGCCTTACAGTGAACCTATTCATCATCCAACGAGTCAATCAAGTCCAGCATGTCCAGCGTTTCTGGAATATCTTTCATGCTGTGTCCGTAATGTATAAATCGGGCAATCCCTTGCTTGTCTACCAGCACCTGGGCAGGCATCCGGCCAAATTTAAACAGCTTGATTTCTTGCCCGTACAATTTCAACACAGAATGTTTTGGATCGGGCAGGCCAATGAAAGGCAAATCGTGTTCGCGAAAGTAGTTGGCAAATGCGTCCGCATTCTCGGGACCAACGGCGAGTACGGCCGTATCCCGCTCTGAAAATTCTGCAAAGTCTTGGCGCAACTGCGCCATATGCGCTTGGCAAAATGGTCAGAAAAAGCCCCGATTAAACACAAGCAAGACGCGCTGCTTACCCTTAAACTGGGCAAGGGAGACGTCGTTCCCCTGATAATCTGTAAGCGTAAAATCTGGTGCTGGGGTGTTGATTTCTACCTGAGGCATAAAAGTCCTTCGTTTGGCACAGCCTGAATCAACGATCGGCAACGATCAAGAAAACGCTGTGTAATTTTTGTCGTCTGTGGCTTATTGGCCTAGTTTGCAGGCCAGTCTGCCCCGTCATAGTAGCGCGTGCCGCGATGTCCCTGACGGGGAAGCGGCAAGTCGAGCCGTTCGCCAGGGCAAGCAACCATGATCAGCGTGCGTGGTTTGCCGGAATCCGGATTGACTGCTCCGCCAATTAGCTCCTTAATCTTGAGCCGCCCCACCAGGTGATCATTAAAAATGGTGTACACATAATCGCCAACGTTCAACTTGGATGGCTTGCCTGCCATATGGAACTCAAACTCTGCCAAGCTGCCGTCATACAAACTATCAACGCCGGGCTGGCCTCGCTTAGCCGGAATTGTTTTGGTAATGCCAAAGCTCATATCTATTGCTCCTGATTATATTCTATGAAATATCTTGTTCCGGTAAGTGCCCTTCAAACTGGGTCAGCTGGGTCTTTAGTTCAGCCAACTCACTCTCCGTCTGCACAATGATCTGCTGCAAATCGCGCTTAACTGCCTCCCACCAGCTTTTGCCCTCAGCCTCCAACAGTTGGGCTTTGCGCCAAAGCTTGGCGACATGATCCTGGCGCAGGGCACGGTACTGCTGCTGCACTTTGCGCTGTCGTCGCTTAATTTTGAGCAGCTGTGCCCGCAATTGGCGTAGCTGGCTGTTGTCGATGGTGTCTAGCTCGGCAACAGCGGCGGGGTCGATCTCCCCTGCCAAATTGTGCAGGGCGGCCACATCCTGCTGCTCGTAGGCAATGTTCACAGCCGACATGATAGCTGTCATGTAAGCTCTTTCGCCGCTGCCTGCAGCCAAATCTGGGTGAAAGCGGCGTGCCAGTTCCCGATAGATTCGCTTGGCAGCCTCTTTTTCTTGCCTGGGAGTTGCCAATTCCGGCAGCACAATATCAGCAAATTGCCCCGTTTCTCCGGCAAACTCATCCTCTTCCGGGGCAAAGGGGTCGGCCAGCTGCTCTTTTTCGTCATCTTGCTGATGCAGCTTCAAACGGGTCAGGCAGCTTTCTCGCTCAGCGCGCAGGGTTAGCGTTTCCTCGATGAGCTCCCCCAACTTGAGCCGACACTGCATTCGAAATGCGTTGACGGCCGCCTGTTCCTGGGCCAGCCTGGCTTCTGCGTCTAGCAGGCGTTGCCGAGCCTCTGCCATGTCTGCCTGGGCCTTTTGGCGCTGCTGGGTAGGTGTAGGAACGGCCGTAATTGATCGCTTCATCTCAAAGTCCTTCTCTACGAGTATATGTCAGATGCGAAGTGCGTTCAATCTTACCGAATGCTTACGACTGTATTAAGGGTGGCATTGGTCCGTAAAATATGGCTATCTAATCTCATCTAAATGGCAGTGGCACTGCTTTTTAATTGAACTCTTCACGCCCAAGCCGGGTGAAGACCGGTATACTAGACAAACTATGAGTGACCCTACAAGTGAAGACGGCCGTTTCTACTATCGTTGGGAATGGCAATTGCAATCTGACCCCGAAGCGTTTTGGCCCTTTTTTGCCGATACGGATCGTCTCAATCGCGACACGGGCATCTTCCCCGTGGAGGCGCTGCCATCCCGCGACGGCCACGACTTAAACGGCCGTCGCCGCCTAAAGTTCCGTTTGCCCCTGCGTATTATTTGGTTAGAAGAGCCCTTCGAATGGATCGCCCCGTACAAATACGGCGTGCTGCGTCGTTATGAAAATGGACCGCTGCACTCCCTGCGAATTTTAGCCCAAATTACGCCCCGACCGACGGGTGGTGCCACGCTGGTATACGAAACCTGGGCCAGGCCGCGCAATATATTGGGACGGTTGGCGCTGCCAGTGGCGCTAGGGTTGATAGCCCCGCGCCGCTTCACCAAAGCCGTGCGCGCTTATGATGCGGTCGCTGCAATCAACGCGCCACCGCCACTCCTCAAAAAGCCCCCGCGCCTAGTTCCAGGGGCAGAAGGGCGCATGGCAACGATGGCAGAGCAGCTATTGGCCCAGGGCGTTGCCGCACCGCTGGTAAGGCGGCTGCAGGAAGAAATCAAGCAGGGGGATGAGTTGATGCTGGCCAATATTCGGCCGTATGCGCTGGCAGACAAGTGGGGTGCGTCGCGGCGCGACGTCCTGGAACTTGCCCTGTTGGCCACCCGCGTCGGTCTACTGGATTTTCAATGGGAAGTATTGTGTCCGCTTTGCCGCGGTGCGTCCGACAGGGTGCACAATCATTTATCTGAAATGGCCACGAATGTTCATTGCCCAACGTGCAATATAGATTTCAAGGCAGACAGCGAGCATTCGATTGAACTAACCTTTGCTCCCAATCCATCCATCCGACCCGTAGAACGGCTTGAGTTTTGCGTTGCAGGGCCACAGCAAACACCTCATATTGCCGTGCAGCAACTGCTGCCGCCCGGCTCTGTGCAGGCAGTTACGCCACGACTAAGCCCGGGTCGCTATCGTGCGCGCACCATGCTGTTGCCAGGGAGCCAACATCTTCGCGTGGCAGAACAAGGTGCGACCGAGACCGTCATTCGGCTGGATACAGCCGGTTACAGCGCCACTGTGGAAGGTCTGGCAGAAAATGCCACTATTCAACTGCAAAACAGCACCAGTGAAGAACAGTTGTTTATCCTTGAAGAGCTGACCTGGAGTGACCAATCAATTACCGCCGCAGAAATAATTTCACTGCAGCGTTTCCGGGATCTGTTCACTGAAGAGACCTTACAGCCAGGCGAACAGTTTTCGGTGGGAAGCTTAACGGTGCTGTTTACAGATTTACGCGACTCAACACGACTTTACCGGGAAATTGGCGATGCACCTGCGTTTGGCCTGGTGCGCAATCATTTTGACATCTTGCATGATGCTATTGCCGAGGAAGATGGCGCCATCGTAAAAACGATTGGGGATGCGGTGATGGCCGTCTTTCGCCGCCCGGTTTCCGCCATGCGGGCAATGGTGAAATCTCAGCATATTTTGGCCAATCCGCCCAACGGCGCACGGCCGTTGCAGCTAAAAGCTGCCATTCATGCCGGGCACTCCATTGCCGTGACCCTAAATGAGCGGCTGGACTATTTTGGCACCAATATCAATATTGCCGCCCGTCTGGAGAAGTTTTCGCAGGGGGATGATATGATCATCTCTGACTTTGTATATTGCGACCCAGAAGTGCAGGAATTTATTGCCGATCCTGCGGCACCTTTGCAAGCAATTCCGTTTGAAACCCAGCTGAAAGGGTTCGACGATGAATGTTTCAATTTATGGCGCATTTTGCCCGCCCAGGCTCAATCCGTTGCGCCGATAAATGAACCGTCAACGGTAGACATGTAAACGGCCGTTGGGCTGGTACTCGTCGTTTGCACGTCAAAATAGAGAAAGGTGCGATTATTGTGGAAAACGGCCGTTACCAAAAAGATAGCTGACCATCCCTTGTCGCTGAGCGTCGCCAGAAATTGATTCTCCTCAAGTCGTTCCCAGTTTATGCCATCCTCACTAACAGCAACGCCCAACCCATAATCTCGCCGCTGCCGATTTGTATCAAAATGCGATGATTCATAAATCATCAGCCAGCCATCTGGCGTTTGCATGACGTTGGCATCCATCACCCTGTCACGATCCCATGATCCGGAGCGCCCTGGCTTGAAAATAGGATCGCTTTCGGCCACGATGGTGGCCGTCGTGGTGGAAATATTGTGCTTTGTCCAAACAGCCCCATCCTCAGAAAACGCCATACCAATTTGCCGGTCGCGGTTTTCGGCAACGTCTCCCTGACTACCATCATAATACATGGCATAGCCATCTTCTAACTGCACGACGCTCGGGTTGAGCACGGCATGGTCATCCCAACTGCCCGCTGGCCCCGGAAGCAGCACGGGCGCTGGATCGGCCACAAAGGGCCCAAATGGTGAATCGGCCGTGGCCCGGCCTATTTTTCCCGGCCCGGAGAAGTTCCCCGTGTCGATCGTGTAGAAATAAAGCATCCAGGTGCCATCCGCCGTAACAACAGCGGATGAGACAAAAAGAGAAACGCCCGTGTAGTCAATGCCTTCGCCCGTAAAAACAGGGGTGTCGGTCTGACGCGTCCAACGTTCGCCATCGTCGGAGGTAGCGTAGCCGACCTGCACATGGGCTGGCCAACCGGAGATGCCATTGTAGAACATGTGAAATTGCCCGGCATGAAAAATGACCGCACC
>CBDUOF010000414.1:0-5118 GCA_965368765.1 uncultured Anaerolineae bacterium
GAGAGAAACGGCCGTATCCTCGCTGCTGTTGCCGCCGGGCTGCGTACAGCCAGCCAGACACAAAAAAAGGCAGATGAACAGCCAACTGGCGTTTAGCCAATGACGTTCATCTGCCTTTTTTAGAATTAAGTTCAGCTTCACAATACAGTGATTCAGGTGTCAGTGATCAATGGTCAGTTTCTTCAATCACTGATCCACCGTTGACTGATAACTGAATTTACGCTTGTTCCCATAGTTTGCGCACTTCAGGGGCCAAAGAGTCGGCAACTGCTTTTTGCAGGTTACTGTCCACCATTTGCTTGACCCCGTGGAAGACGGCCAGAATGGGGGTTTTGGCAAACTGAGGGTCGCTGTTGCCGCTTCGCCGCGAAACCTGATTTTGAAATTCGTGGCTGCTCAGGCTGTTGTTGCGGAAATGGAGCAGCCAGAATACGCGCTTCACATCATTGCCCAACTCATTGGGCAGTGCGTTGGCGAGGCGTTTTTTGGTACGGCCATCTAAATTAAAGCCCAACGTTTTAAGAACGGCCGTGCTCCATCGATGGGCGTGTTGGGGTGTCCTTAAATTGCCTTGAGTTTGTACGGTTTGATAATAAGAAGTTAAATCTGCCATGGTCAAAATTATCCATCTAATTGGTAAAATATGCTAACAAAACCCAGCGTCAATTTTTACCTTGCCCGGGTGCAGGAGTCAAATTGAGTTTGCACCGCATTGAATATTTTGGATCCGTGCCGCTTTGCCGCTGGCTTTCACCAACCTGTTTGCCTTGCGCTAACGAACCGATAGCATGATGGGCAAAATGCTTTGGTAAGCAGTACAATGCGTCAAACCTAATCTTCTAGAGGCAGAATGACGCCGCATCTTCCCGGCAGGGCAGCGTCTAAGGAATGAATGATAAATGATCACAGCTTTGCAAGCACTAGAAAAATTACAACAGGGGAACCGCCGCTTTGTGTCGGGTGAGCAAGGGCACAGCCAGCTTAACAGCGAGGTGCGGCGCAGTGCGCTCGTGGCGGGGCAGGCACCGTTTGCCATCATTTTCGGCTGTTCAGATTCGCGGGTTCCGGCTGAGATTGTGTTTGATCAGGGTTTGGGCGATCTTTTTGTTATTCGGGTAGCGGGAAATGTGGTGGCGCCTTCGTTGGTAGGCAGCGTTGAATTTGCCGCTGATAAGTTTGATACGCGGCTGGTGGTGGTCCTGGGACATTCGCAATGTGGCGCTGTTGAGGCAACGTTGGAAGAGTTGGAACGGCCGTCTACCAATCGCTCCCCGAACCTGCACTCCATCGTGGACAGGATACGGCCGTCCATAGAAGGCCTGCTGGAAACAGATCTGCGCCACAATCCAGTTGAACTCTATCGTCAGGCTGTGCGTGCCAATATTCGAGCCTCAGCCAATCATCTGCGCCATGCCTCGCAAATTCTGGAGCAGCTCATTCAAAGCGATGGGCTGTTGGTTGTTGGGGCTGAATACTCGTTAGAAACTGGACTTGTCGATTTCTTTGATGGGTTGCCACCAATAAATTAAAGTGAAATACGGGCGATAAGTGCAGTTTGGCAGTACAATGTGCTTGATATTTCCCCATAACAAGATAAACAGCATGACAAAAAATCCCCGCGCTTTCTTGGGAGAGAGGCCACTATGGCGAGGTATAGAAAATCAGATTTGCCGATAATTGGCTGGCGTGAATGGGTGGGTCTGCCAGCGCTAGGCATCGAGCAGATCAAAGTTAAAGTGGATACAGGCGCTCGATCTTCATCTCTGCACGCTTTGGGTTTGCGGGAGTTTGAGCGCGATGGCGAGAAGTGGGTGCGCTTTCAGGTTCACCCTAATCAGCGCAATAATGACAAAACCGTGGAAGTCGAGGCGAAGATTTTAGAACATCGCTACGTTCGAAGTTCCAGTGGGAAGGCTTCTCGGCGCCCTGTCATCGTGACCGAGATTGAATTACTGGGTATTACCTGGTCAGCCGAACTGACGCTGGCCAGTCGCACCAACATGGGCTTTCGAATGCTGCTTGGCCGAGAGGCATTCCGCCAGCGATTTCTAGTTGATGCCGGTAACTCCTATTATGGGGGTAAGCCAAAGAAGAAGAAGATGCTATCACAGAAGTAAGGACTGATTCGCCCGGATTGGATCAGCAATAGATAGAGGAATATATGAAACTTGGAATTCTGTCATGTGCCCCAAGGTGCTACAGTACACGACGATTGCGCGAAGCCGCAGAGCAACGCGGGCATCAGGTCAAAGTCCTTAACACGCTTAAGTTTGCGATTGATCTTGAGGAAGGTGTTCCAGACCTTTATTTCGCTCAAAAGCAGCTATCGCATTACGATGCAATGTTGCCAAGGATTGGGGCGTCCATTACATATTTTGGAACGGCCGTTGTGCGCCAATTTGAACAGATGGATGTTTTTTGCGCCAATTCAGCCGCAGGCATTACGAATTCGCGCGACAAGCTGCGGAGCCTGCAGATTCTTAGCCGTCACCAAATTGGCATTCCGCAAACAACATTTGTTCGTGATAAAAAAGATGTGCTGCCAGCGATTGAAAGAGTTGGCGGTGCGCCCGTTATCATCAAGTTGCTCGAAGGCACCCAGGGTATTGGCGTGCTTTTGGCCGAGACGGTCAAGTCGGCAGAAGCTATCATTGAGCTGCTGCAAAGCCAAAAGCAAAACGTATTGATCCAGAAATTTGTTGCGGAAAGCAAGGGACGTGATATACGCGCCTTTGTCATTGGGGATCGGGTGGTTGCCGCTATGCGCCGGGTGGCTCAGGGCCAGGAATTTCGCAGTAACGTGCATCGGGGTGGTTTAACCGAGCGGGTGATGCTGGATGATCTGTACCGGGAAACGGCCGTCCGTGCGGCTCAGATCATGGGGCTACGCGTCGCAGGGGTGGATTTACTAGAAGGCAAGGATGGGCCACAAGTTGTGGAAGTGAATTCATCGCCAGGGTTAGAAGGCATCGAAGGCTGCACACAACTAGACGTTGCTGGTGCCATTATTGACTACATTGCGGCTCAAGTGGATTTTGCCGAAATAGATTTGCGACAACGCCTGACGGTTAGCAAAGGGTATGGCGTCACGGAGATTTACATCCCTGAAGGCTCAATGTATGTTGGTCAGACCATTAGTGAATCTGGTTTACGGGAAAAAGATATTAATGTGCTCACGCTGTATCGCGGCACGACCGTTATTCCGAACCCGCGAGCGCAGCGACAGCTTGAATCTCACGATCGGTTGCTTTGTTTTGGCAAAATGGAGCTGATGCGGGATTTGATACCGGCAAAGACACGCCGCAGACGGCGCCCCAAGGTGCAAAAATTACCTGTTTTGCCTGTCGCAAACGAAGCAATAAGAGAAGAATCTAGGGCAAATGGTTCTACTGAAAAGCGTGTAGAAGAAGATTGACGATTCATTAGAAACTGGTATACTTTTGCCCTTGCCTGTGGCTAAAAAGCCCGCAGGCTTTTTGTTGAGAAATAACAACTGAAAAGAGACTCCCTCATTTTTGAGGAAATTTAGGAACTGAGGTTTAGAACCATGTCTGATGAACGATTAACGATAGACGCCGAAACACGTACGGCCGTCGGTAAAAAAGCAAAGCAATTGCGCCGCACCGGGATGATTCCCGCAGTGATCTACGGCATTAATGATCCCGTAACCATTCAACTGGAAAGGAAACTGCTGCGTCGCGTGCTGCGCCGGGCAGGTTCCACGAATCTGATTGACATCTCCGTTGCCGGGGGTACCCGCACGGTGCTGGCCCGCGAGATTCAACAGCATTTGACCCGCGGTGATCTCATTCATGTTGACTTCCAGGAAGTCGATATGAAGGTAAAGATTACGGCCGAGGCTTCCCTGGTTCTGGTAAACAGTTCATTAATGATGGAAGATGGCCAGGGCTCAGACGTGCTGGCGCTTTCTACGGTTGAAATTGAAGCGTTGCCAGACGATTTGATTGCTGAAATTGAAGTTGATGCCAGTAAATTACTGTCGGCTGATGAAGCGATCTATGTAGGTGACTTGTCGGTTCCAGCGAATGTAACGATTTTGACTGATCCAGAAACGGCCGTTGCTCGCTTTGAGTATGCCCGCCTTGAAGAGGAAGAAGTAGAAGAAGAAGAAGAATTTGAAGCGACGGCAGACTCTGTGGAAATCATCGAGAAAGGCAAGATAGAAGAAGAAGAAGAATTATAATCACACGTTGTTGGTGAGTATTAGAATTGATAAAGGGTCGGACATAGTTCCGGCCCTTTTTTATTGCCATTCGCCCAACATTTGTCGCCAAGATACAATTTGCTCATGAAAAAGTGGCACGAACTGGTAGGGGTGAGCCTCATTTTATTGGCAGCGGCCGTTTTTCGTTTTACCGGTCTTGATTGGGATGATTATCATCATTACCATCCGGATGAACGGTACATTACCTGGGTTGCCACGACGATTGAACGGCCGTCTTCCTGGCAAACGGCACTATCCCCTGCTGAATCAACAATCAACCCATTTTATTGGCCACCTGAGGCTAGCAGCGCTGGCATTGAAGTGCTGCAAGATAGTCCGCGCGACTTCGCTTATGGCCATGTGCCGCTCTACCTGGGCGTACTGACGACCCGTCTGCTGGAATGGCTGGGGCCGCGATTGCTGCCGCTCTTTCCGGCCAACTGGCTGGTGACCCGCGACATTTTGAACGGGGCAGAGTTGATAGAGTTTCGCCATTTAACGGCCGTTTCGCGTGCCTTAACTGCGCTGGTGGATTTGGGGACGATTTGGCTGGTTTTTTTGCTGGGGCGGCGGCTATATTCTGCTTCAGTGGGCTTGATGGCCGCTGCCTTTTTAGCCGTCAACGTCATGCATATTCAGCTGGCCCACTTCTTCATTTCTGATCCGTACCAGACCTTTTTTACAGTAACGGCCGTTTTCTTCCTGGTTTCCGCAGTGGCAACGAGTCAGAGGGGCCATGTTAATTATCCAGGGATGAAAAGGGACGCGACAGCCGTGCTGTCCGACTCGCCGATACCCAATTACCGATTCTTGACCACCGTTCAGTGGCTCCTGGCGTCGTGTTTCATCGGCCTGGCAATCGGCTCTAAATTCTCCGCCGTGCTTCTTTTCTT
>CBDUOF010000415.1:0-5117 GCA_965368765.1 uncultured Anaerolineae bacterium
ATTGAAAATAGTCAGCAAAGACGGTAACGGCCGTAAATGGCAAATCGCGCAGGGTGAAACGGCCGTCTCCCAAAGTTTCCGTTACGGGCGGGTCACCCGGTGCCAGCCGCAGCTGCACCGCGGGCACCGGTTGCTGGGCCTCGTCGCTGGTAATGATTCGGCCGTTCACCATTCGCCCTGCCGGAACGGATTCCTCAGAATCCGGCGCGTCGAAAACTTCATTTGCTTGTTCGATGGCGATCTGGGGCGGTGTTTCCACCACGCTGCTGAAAGGAGGCGCGGTTTGGGTCGCAACGATTGGCGGGTCCGTTGAGGCACGCTCCTGGCAGGCTGCCAAACTAACCAACAAGATAAAGCACAATAAGAGTTTCACACGGTCAAAAACCATTTTTCACCTCTCAACTGCTTAATTCGCATGGCAATTTGCCGGAATGTTAATCCAATTCAGGGGGAAATAAAGGTTTGACGAGGGCTGCTAATCAACTGCCAATTTTAGGAAAAAGATAATTTTGCAGAAAAAGGCAGATCACACAGAAAAAAATCTGGGTAATCTGCTTAATCTGTGGACATAAAACTACAGGGTTGGCTTTTCAATAGGCCGCGGCGTTACAGCCGGCCGTTTCCCACCCCACTTCAACAAACCATTCACAATCATTACGCCCAGCAAAATGAGGGCAAAGCCCGCGTAAGCGTGCCAGGTGAGCTGCTCATTGAGTACCAGCACGCCCAAAATCACGCCAAACACGGGGATGAGGTAGGTGGTCATCGAGACATAGCTGGCGGGGGCTGTTTCCAGCAGGCGGTAGTAAACCACAAAGGCAACGGCCGTTCCCAGCACCCCCAGCGCCACCATCGAGCCGATGACATTTAAGGAGAGCGTCGGTAAGGAAAACGGCCGATCAATAATCAAGGAGAGCGGCAGCAAATAGATCGTGGCCATAATCATCTGCCCGGCGGGCGCGACGAGCGGCGGCAGGCCGCGCAAATGGTTTCGCGAGTAAACAATGGCCACACCGTACAAAGCGGCTGCCAGCGCCACCGCCAGCAATCCGAGCGTGGTCGCCTGCAAACCATCTGTTAAAGAGGGCGTAATAAGCAGCAGCAAGCCGCCAAAGCCTATCAGCACGCCTGCGATTTTCGTCGGCGTCAGGCGATCATCAGCCACAAAGTAATGCGCCAGGACGATGGTGAACAGTGGCGTCGTGCCATTGAGGATAGAGGCCAGGGCGCTATCAATATATTGCTCACCCCAGCCGAACAGCACAAAGGGAATGGTATTGTGCACCAGCCCCATAATTGCCAGATGCCGCCAGACCGTGCGCGAGCGCGGCAGAGATTTACCCTGAACCAGTAAAAAGATGGTGAGCAAAACGGCCGCAATGCCTACCCTCCCCAAAACCAGCGTCAACGGCGGAATCTCGGCCACGGCGACTTTGATAAACAAGAAAGAGGGCCCCCACAGACCAGCCAGCAAGACAAGCAGCAAAAAGTTTTTGAGTTTCATCACAATCTCCGTTGTTGAATTTGGGTATTTAACTGCCCCCACCCAAGCCCTCTCCCTAAAATGTGGGGCAAAACTTGCTCCCTCTCCCATGAGGGAGATGGCAGGGGTGACGGTGTTTACTGCACAATTTATAGTCGATCCCACGCTACAAATCGATCCAGTACTTGCGGGATTTTTGAGGAGCACTCATTCTCAGATGCGCGTTCGCATGTGAGCATGCTCACTCCTCGATTATTTTACTTGCTGCCACGCCTGGTAAATGCGATCCATTTGGGCAATGTGATCGGGAACATGGCGGGTGTAGGTATCTAGCCAATCGGCAAAGGTCATCTCCCCATCTACCGAATGGTGAGCGCTGTTTTGCCAGACGCTGTCTGGCACGGTTTGGATCAGTTCGTAGGAGCTTTGCCGCAGCCATTTGAAAAGGGAAACGGCCGTTTCCACAGCCAATTCATGGTAATTTAAAACGCGCGCCCATTGGTTCTCATCGTAGGCCATCAACGCTTTGCCCGGTTCGGCAATAAAGCGGCGACAGCGCACATAGCTGTTGGCTTCGCTGTCCGTGATATGAATGATGATTTCATGGATCGTCCAATCGTCCACAGAAGAACGAAAGGTCCACATCTCTTGGGGAAACCGAGCCAGCGCTGCCGTGAGCAAGCTCGTCGCCTGCCCATATAGGTCGATTTTTTGCTGACGACTCATTGAACGAAGCTCCATTATTCACCTCCACTAATGGCAATACGCATTTCTTCTTTAAAGGTAGACATCACAATGCTGCTGGTTGATTTGGCGACCAGGGTATAGGTGCGCAGGCGCTCCAGCAGCCGTTCCAAATCGCCAGTCGTGGCCACACGCACTTTTAGCAGGTAACATTCCTCGCCTGCCACCGAATGGCACTCCAAAATATCGGGCTCGGCTAAACATTTGGCCACAAAATCCTGTTTGCAGGTGGCATAATCTTCACCGGGGGCAGTGCCGATGGTGAGGCGCACAAAGGCGGTGATAGGTTTACCCAGCTTCTGTGGATCGACCACGGCAACATAACGTTCGATGATCTCTTTTTTCTCCAGCTTCTTGATCCGCTCGAAGACGGTGGATGTGGTTAACCCGACCTGTTCCGCAATGGCGGCATTGGATAAACGGCCGTCTGCTTGCAAAAGATCGAGAATTCGGGCGTCTATTTCGTCAATCATTCTGAAATCACCTTAGTTTAAAGAATTTAATTCGGCATAATAAAACTTATGCAGGAAATTATACGGACTATTGGATTCTTGTCAATTACCCATTCAGGCCAATTTTGGTACAATTCCCTTCTATGAAAACTTTTTCGCTGCTTTTGTTGACTACGATTGCAGGGCTCGCTATTTTGACAGGCTGCGCTGTTGGAACGGCCGTCTCCCAGCCCCCACTGCCTACGCTTGCTGCCACAGGGTTGGCAGCAGTCATAAAAACCGAGTCCCCGCCATCAATCGCTCCGGAAGTCACCGTCATTGAACAGGCGACCCCAGTGCCACGGCCGACCGAAACGCCCACGGCACTGCCCACAGAAACACCTTCCCCAACACCCACGGCCACGCCTATTGGCCCTTGCGCAGACAGGCTGCCCAATGATGACTTGTTTACTATTGTCACCCAAACCTATGGCCTGAGCCGATCATACACACCAGAAGACCTGGTCTTGCTTACCGATTATCTACCGGTAGAAGTGACCCTGGGATATCCCACTGAACTGCGTCAAGTCGCCCTGAATCCACTCATCCAAATGATTGCCGAAATGCAAAATGCAGGGTTGCAGCCAAAAATCTTATCTGGCTACCGCAGCTACGCCGCACAGGCAGTTTCCTGGGAGAAATGGAACCGGGAAGAGCCAGAGCGTGCCGCGATTTTAAGCGCCCGTCCCGGCCACAGCGAGCATCAGCTGGGCACCACGCTTGACTTTGGCTCGCCCGAACTGGCCGGCATTGTGGGCATTGAGGATATTGAATTTCATACCTATTTTTACCAGACTAGCGAAGGCATTTGGCTGGCCGAAAACGCCCATCGCTATGGCTTTACCCTCAGCTACCCGCGCCGGGCTCAGGAGCTGACAGGCTTTTTCTACGAGCCGTGGCACTTCCGCTATGTGGGCCTAGAGATGGCGACATTCTTACATGACTCAGACATGTATTTAACTGAATTCCAACTCAACACCCAGCCGGAGCCATGTATTCCATGAGTAAAGTAAAAATCTGCGTAATCTGCTTAATCTTTGATAAAAAGTGCCTTTGGGCATCGTTGGCACTCATGGTTTTGTTGCTGGGTTGTGGGCAAACGGCCGTTTCCAGTCAACCCTTACCCACTATCGCCCCCACATTGTCCCAAGCCACCGCCACACAACTGGCCCCGCCTACACCAATTCCAGCCACAAATCCCCCGGAAGCAGTGGCCACAACGGCCGGTCCCCCCACTGCTGCCCCCACAAACACGCCACAGCCTCCCCTCACCCTGGCCGTGCCAGAAAATTGGCAACTGCTAATTGGCGAAATCATAGCCAACACAGCCACCAACCGCGGGTGGCAAATTGTTGCCGCCGCACAACCGGCCGACGCCCAACTGGTGGAAAACGGCCCGGGTCAGCTTGTCTGGCAAGAGCCAACCGTCCTGGCCGTGCCCTTCGTTACGGAGTGGGAAACGATCAGCCAGGCCGATGCCGAACTGATTCTGGCAAACGGGCATGAATTGGCCATTGTGCTGCCATGGTCTGAAGTAACTCCCGACCTGAAACCACTGCGCGTCGACGGCCGTTTCCCCACCGATGCCGACTACCCCTTCCACAACCGCCTCACACTGCAGGCAGAAAACAGCGCCGCCAACGAACTGCTGCCAATCCTGCAAGCCGCCCTTAATCCTGATCCCGTTGTCCATCTAGCGAGCGTTGGCGACATCATGATGGATCGCGGCCTGGGAATTGTGATCCAGGGCGGCAATCTGGCTTATCCCTTCGCCAAAGTTGCCCCGCTGCTGGAAAACGCCGATATCACCGTGGGCAATATGGAATCGGCGTTAGGAGATGTGGGAACCCCAGCAAGCAAAAGCTATCCGTTCCGCGCCCCGCCCGTCGCTGCTGAAGCCTTGGCGCTGGGCGGTTTTGATGTGGTGTCTTTGGCCAACAACCACGGCATGGATTATGGGCCAGAAACGCTGCTGCAAGCCATTGACCTGCTGCAGGCGCAAGGGATCGCCCCGATTGGCGCCGGGGCGGACTTTGACGCCGCCCACGCCCCGCACATCACCCAGCTGAACGGCCTGTCGCTGGCGTTCTTGGGCTATGTAAATGTGCCGGTGGAAGCGAGCAGCGCCTTTGATACGGCCGTCTGGGACGCCACCGAAACCACGCCCGGCCTGGCCTGGGGCTACCCGGACGTGATTGCTGCGGATGTCACAGCCGTTCGACCTCAGGCAGATTTGGTCATTGTGGTGCTGCACAGCGGCTACGAATACATCGAAGAACCGAGTGAAGCTCAGGCCACCGCCGCCCGGGCCGCCATCGACGCCGGAGCCGATCTGGTGATTGGCCACCACGCCCACATTTTGCAGGGGATTGAGTTTTACAATGAAGGCGTGATTGTGT
>CBDUOF010000416.1:0-5115 GCA_965368765.1 uncultured Anaerolineae bacterium
CACAGAACTGCTCTGCACCGCTTACCGACGCATCAAAGAAGTAAATCCGGGAGCGGTGGTGCTGGCCGGAGCGCTCACGCCCACCGTGGCTATCAATGATGCCAACCTGAACGACCTTATCTTTTTGGAGCGCATGTATGCAGCCGGTGCCGGCGACTGCTTTGACGTAATGTCGGCGCAGGGGTACGGCCTGTGGTCGGGGGCGCTGGACCAGCGGCTGAAGCCCAACGTGATCAACTATCCGCACAATTTGTACCTGCGCGACGTTATGGTTCGCCACGATGACGCCAACAAGCCGATCTGGATTTCGGAGTTGGGTTGGAACGTGGTGCCGGAAGGGTTGGATGATCGCTTTGGCCGAGTGACGCCAGAGCAGCAGGCACGCTTTGCCGTGGAAGCCTACGAGCGAGCACAGGCTGAATGGCCCTGGGTGGGCGTGGTCAATTACTGGTTCCTCAAGCGCAAGGATGATTCTGAGCGAGACCAATCCTTTTACTATTTCCGGCTGCTGGATGCGGATTTTACGCCTCAGCCCGTGTATGAGGCCCTGGCCGAAGCATCGCTGCAGCAATCTGAGCCCATGCCCCAACCTACTTGGGTATACGGATGGATGCGGCTACGGCCGTTTCTCTTCCTCATCTCCACGCCAATCCTCTTTTTTGCGCTGCTTCGCTGGTTAACCCCCGATGACCCAAATGCCTAAAGATTTGACCATAGAGAACGTGGCGAGAAACAAGAATATCGCTGTACGCGCGCTCCCTGCCGTGAGCAAAAGATGGCTGCTGGTTGCAATTTTGCTGCTGGCGTTTGGTCTTCGGGCACATAATCTGGAAGTCCAGTCGTTTTGGAATGATGAGGGGAACAGTGCTCGGCTCAGCGAGCGTTCCATCCCGTTGATTATTGAAGGAACAGCCAGCGATATTCATCCACCACTATACTATTTACTGCTGAACCAGTGGCGCAAGCTGGCAGGCGACAGCGAATTTGGCCTGCGCTCCCTCTCGCTGTTTGCTGGCGTGTTGACGGTGCCGTTAACCTTTGTCCTGGGAAGCATTTTTGGCGCAATGGCGCAAAGGCGCCGAGCCAAAAGAAACGGCTGGTTGCTGGGCTTGGTTGCGGCGGTGCTGATCGCGATCAATCCGGCGATGATCTACTACAGCCAGGAAGCGCGAATGTATGCACTGTTGGGCTTGTGGGCGGTCCTAACAACGCTTTTTCTGCTGCGCTGGTTTGTCATAAGCGGCGAACGGCATTTGGCAAACAGTCAGCAGACCTGGTTGTGGAGTGGTGCCTACGTGCTGTGTGCGGCAGCGGGTTTGTATACCCATTACTTTTTTCCTGCCGTCCTCCTTGTCCATAACGTCTTCATCGTCCTCAAATTCATCCAGGTTTCCCGCACTGCAGGCTCAGTTCAACCTTCACTGTTTACAATGAGACGTTGGGTCTTCCTCATGCTTGCGACCCTCTTCCTCTATGCTCCGTGGCTGCCCATTTTTATCGATCAGTTAGGTGGCGACCCAATCAGCCGGCCGGGAATTGGGTTATTTGCGACGGCCGTTTCCCACTGGCTGACCTTTGGTGCAAGCATGGAGATGAATACCACTTTGTTGTGGCTGGTAGCTGGTTTGCTAATCCTTGGATTGTGGTACGACCGTTCCAAATCCATCCTGCCGCTATTGGGGGTGCTCATTCCGCTCGGGATGATGTTTGTCAGCGGCACCACCGGGGCCGAGTTTTACAAATTCCTGGTGGTTGCCGTGCCATTTTGGGTCATCTGGCTGGGAATCGCCTTCTCCGAAGCCAACCAGCGTGGCCTGGCCTTGCTTGCTGGCGTCTTCTTGCTGGTGCTATCGTGGGGGATGGCCCAATCGCTGCAAAATATGTACAGCGACCCAGCCTACGCCCGCGCCGATTATCGGGCGATGGCCCAGCGTATTGTGGCAGAGGCGCATCCAAACGCAGGCGTGATTTTGAATGCCGCCAACCAGTGGGAAGCGTTCACATACTATTATCCCGATGGCGGCAACGTCTACCCGCTGCCAGAAGGGCGCAGCCGCCCCAACCCTGATGCAATCGCTGCCACCTTGAGCCAACTTGCCGCCCGGCACGATCGCCTTTATGCGATTTTTTGGGGCGAAGCGCAGCGCGATCCGGAGCGGCTGATTGAGCGCTGGCTGGATGCCCACGCCTTCAAAGCGACAGATGACTGGTACGGTGACGTGCGTTTTGTGACCTATGCGGTGCCATCTGCCCCGGCCACTGAGATGGCAACGGCCGTATCCCTCCAATTTGGTGACGCCATCAGGCTCAACGGCTACACGCTGGGGGAAACGACTCTGCGATCGGGTGATATTGTGGAAGTGACCTTGTTTTGGGAAACGGCCGTACCCCTCCAAAATCGCTACAAGGTGTTCCTACATTTGCTGGACTCCAACGGCAATCTGGTTAGTCAGCGTGACAGCGAACCTAGCGGTAGTCTGGCCCTCACCACTACCTGGCAGCCCGGCGAGGTGGTTATCGACAATCATGGCCTGCTCATCCCCAACGACCTGCCACCCGGCAGCTACCGCCTCCTGCTCGGTCTCTACGAGTTGGCCAACCCCGCCAACCGCCTGCCCATCACCACCCTAGATGGTGAAATGGACGCATATTTACTTTCGGCCATAACTGTTGTTGAATAGAAAATGTATTGACAATGTCAATACAGGCGCTTAAAATGTCATGGATGATAAAACTAGTCATCAAGGGATCAACTTTGAATGGGATGCTGACAAAGCGCATGCCAATTTCAAAAACATGGTGTTGATTTTCAAACGGCCGTTGAGTTGTTTTTCGATCCCTTTTTGATGGCTTTAGAGGATAGATTAGAAGAAGATGAAGTGCGGCATCATGCACTTGGCCTGACTAAAAGCTGGCAGATTCTGCTTGTCGCTTTTGTCTGGCGAGGTGATGACATTCGCTTGATTACAGCGCGATTGGCAACCAACAGTGAGAGAAAACAGTATGAGCGTGGATAAACTGAAAGCAAGATTGCAACCAAATCGAAAAAAAGTAATGGTCAGCATCCGGATGCCCGAAGACGTGATTGCAGAACTGAAGCGAATAGCGCCGCTGTTGGGTTTTTCTGGCTACCAACCGCTGGTGCGGGCTTATATTGGGCAAGGGCTACGGGCTGATTTGGAGCGGTTGGATCAGGAGACAGAGCTATCTCGTCTGGTGGAAAGCTTGCGACGACAGGGGGTGCAAGAGGATGTTTTGGCAACGGCCGTTGCCGAAGCCAGAGCCGATTACAACGTTAAGTAATTGTTTTACTGTAGATGTGATAGGTTTGCACCGTTTTCATGCCGGCTTTTTCATAGAGGCGCGGCGCGTTGGTGAGGCTACCTGAATCCACATTGAGCCGCACATTTTTGATGCCCCGTGCGTAAAAGGCGGCAAAAGAATGTTGTAACAGCGCCAGGCCAATGCCCTGTCCGCGCCACTTGCGCCGCACCCCTAAATGATCAATCAGGCCGTAATCTCTCTCCGCTAAATAGAAGTTAAGCGATACACCAACCACTTCGTCTTCCCGGCAGGCCAGGAACCACAACGTTGGATCAAAATGGTTGTTATCGAGGCTCATGCGCTGTGCCCAATCTGCAAAAGAGAGTGGATTGGAATAGCCTTTGTCCTTCGAGGCTTCTTCATCTGTGGCGTAGGTTGCGGATTCGTCCTGGTTGCGAATAAACGGCCGTATCTCGGCATACCCTAAGAGCTGATTTTCTTTTGAGACGGCGACCCGGGTATAGGTGGACAGAGAAAAATCGGCAGCTTGCCATTGTTTGCGTAAATCATCTAACAACAATAGCGGCTCACCGAAATCGGCCGTATTTTGTTGAGCGATGAGCGCGTTGACCGCATGGATATCATTTTGGGTAGCTGGGCGAAGGGCATAATCTGCTGGTGGTGCGGGCATATTACAGGAGCTTGTCATGGAAAGCCGGTAAAGATGCCGTACCGCCCGTGTGCCAAAACAGCACGCTTTGTCCCCGCGTAAACGCTCCCCAACGAATCAAATCAATCAGGCCCCCCATTGCCTTGCCCGTGTACACCGGATCCAGCAAAATACCCTCTAACTGAGCCACCATTTGGACTGCTTCCCGCTCGGTTTCACCAACAATAGCGTATCCTTCACCCAAATAATCGTCGTTGACTTCTACTTTATTGGCGATGGAGACGGTGTTCATGCCCAAGTGGGTCGCGGTGGCGGTGGCCAGAGCCGATACCTGCATCTTCAGATCATCGGCCGTATGATCGACGCTGATGCCCAGAACCTGACCCCGAAAGCCGTACAGTTCGGCACCCAGAACGATACCTGCCTGTGTGCCGCCGCTGCTGCTGGCAAATACAATGAAGTCGATGTTGAGGCTGGCCTGAGCGAGTTGTTCCGTTAGCTCTTTCATGGCAAATACGTAGCTCGTTGCCCCCATAACGTTGGAGCCACCAAGCGGAATAATGTATGGGTGATGCCCCATTACCCGCTGCTCGTTGGCTACTTCGGCCATCACTTCCTGACGCAGCCGGTCGCCCGTCCAGTAAAGATGCGCCCCCAGCAGCTTGTCCAGCAGCAAATTGCCCTGAATCTGGGCCGGTTCCGTGCCGCGCAGCACCAGACTACAGCCCAGGCCACAATGCGCCGCCGCAGCGGCCGTTTGGCGGCAATGGTTACTTTGCGGCGCTCCTGTTGTAATGAGATGATCGCAACCTTGCGCCAATGCATCGGCGACCAGAAATTCCAGCTTGCGGGTTTTGTTGCCGCCCGTGGCCAACCCGGTTTGGTCGTCTCGTTTCATATATATTTCTGGGCCGCCCAGATGTTTGCTAAGGCGTTCCAGCTTTTCCAAAGGGGTGGGCAAGAAAGCAAGCGATTTTCTGTCAGGGTATTTCACATTCATGGGGCTGATTATATGTAAACCGCACAAAGTTTCCAATAGAACGCAACCTTTCAGTGGTCTGGTTTGCCTTCGCAATCGGTAATCAGGTGTTTGTTTTTTTTAGAAACTTCATTGCAGATTGCCAGCGTTACGCGGGAAACATCAGTGAATCGTTTTGTAAAGTTGGCTGGTAGCGGTGGCT
>CBDUOF010000417.1:0-5115 GCA_965368765.1 uncultured Anaerolineae bacterium
GGCTGATTATATGTAAACCGCACAAAGTTTCCAATAGAATGCAACCTTTCAGTGGTCTGGTTTGCCTTCGCAATCGGTAATCAGGTATCTGCTTTTTTTAGAAACTTCATTGCAGATTGCCAGCGTTACGCGGGAAACGTTAGTGACTCGTTTTGTAAAGTTGGTTGGTAGCGGTGGCTGGCGGCACCCCAAGCCCGGCTTGCAGGGCAGCTTCACAACGTTGGTAAGTGCGCAGCGCCTGCACGCGATTGTCTTGCTGAATGTAGGCTTGCATCAGCAGTTGATAGGCATTTTCCCAGCAATCATCTTTTTGCAGGATAGATTGGCACAGCGCAATGACGGCTTCCCAACTGCCTTGAGCGGCATGCCATTGTGCCAGCCGGTCGGCGGTTTGCAGGTAACGGGCGCGGAGCCGTTCCCGTTCTTCGTGGCACCACGTTTCGTAGGGATAGGCTTGCAAATAGTCGCCTTCATAGAGGGAAACGGCCGTATCATACAGCTCCGCCGCACGATTTACGTCTTTATGATGTTGCTGGTCGCCAGAATCAACCAGCCGTTCGAACTCAGCCGAATCCAGCCATAAGTCTGCATCGTCGCGCAGACCGTACCGACTGCCATCGCGCACCACAAATGAAGACGGCGCGTTTCGCTTCCGATTTGGCTCAAGCACCGAGCACATCGCACTGAATGCGATTTTGAAGTCACGAATGGCACCCTCGGGGGATAGTTCCGGCCAAAGCATTTCAGCGATTTGGTCTCGGTGCAGCAATGTTTCTCGATGAGTGAGCAGCAGTTGGAGCAGTTGGCGCGCTTTTTTTCGCCGCCAGGCGCGGCTGGGCAGCTCCTCACACCCTTGCCAAATACGAAAAGGGCCCAATGTTTGAATACGCAGCTGGAAGCCGGGGTGTATTTCTAACTGGGAAAGTTCAAGATGTGCCAGAATTCCCTCAGCCACAGAGGCAAAGCGACTGTGCTCCCGGGCAAAAAGGAGCAGAGGAACCAGGGCACGCGGGTCAGGTGGCCCCAGCAAGGTGCGCTGCTCAAAGAGGAACTCATAGTGGTGACGGCTGATAAAAGGCAGCAGATCGTCAATATCGCGCTTGAGGCGCGTGTCGTCCTTTGCTCTATGCCACAGCAGGCAGCGCCAGAGGCGTACGGCCGTTTCCCCAAACGTGTCGCTGCAGCCATGAAAGCCTGTCCCGGCCTGGGCCAACCACTCGTTGGCTTCTGGCATTATGTCTAGCAGCGTGAATGTCGCTCCCATGGTCAGGCGGATGTTCATCTCTACCCATTCGTCGCCGTGCAGGCGGGCCAGGGCGATACCTTCCCTGGCAAAATGGAGTGCGGTTTCGTGGTCGCCGTGAAAGCCATACGCCTGGCACAATCCCCAGTATGCTTCCACCTTTAGGCGAGGGACATCAAGCGCCTCGCTCAGGGTAATGCCTTGCTGAAACGATTGGCGGGCTTGCTCATAGCCCTGTTCATTTTTGTGCAGCAGCCAGGCGTGGCCTTGACGACAGTGCCCGACGGCCGTAATAAATTGCGAATTTAGCTCCTGCCCTCGTTTTGTGCCGGCAACGGCCGATTGCAACGCCGCTTCTGCTTCTCCCTCAAACCCCAAAATAAGCGACAGCAGCAGCAGCGTTTCCCGGTGGGCGCGGGGACGAAGTACCGGCGCTTGCCGTTCAACTTCAGCTTGCGCTTCTAGCAGCTCACGCGCTTCAGCCAGCCGACCGGTTCGCAGCAGCAGCCGCACGGGCATTTCAGCCGTGCCCGGCCCTTGTTCACGTAAAGCACGTGCCTGCACCTGGTAATTTTCTGCCTCGCGCAGTCTCCCCTGGTTAAGCAGATTTTCTGCCAGCAGTTCCAGGAGTCGTGCCTGGCTTTCCCGGTCTTCCTGCCCATCTGAAAGACGAAGGGCTTCTTCTAAAAGCGCTTCCCCTTTGGTGGCGTTCACCGTGTCCAGATAGACGCGTGCCTGTCCGCGCAGTGCCTGCCCAATACCCCGCCTGTCGCCCTGAGTGCGGCTGCGCTGTTCGGCCTGCTGGTACCAGCCCAGCGCCTCATCGAAGCGAGAATGAAGCCGAGCGATGTCTCCCAAGTACGTCAGCAGGGCAGGGTAGTATGCCAAAATGTCTGGCGGCAGGTTACCAATCCAGCCAACAAGTGTGTCTAGCCGACCAACACGCACCATGCGCCGACCAAGTGTCGTCAAGGAAACGGCCGCTTTGTCAAATGCCCTGGCCGCCAAAAAATGAAAGACTGCTTCTTCCTCTTCGCCTTGCTGTTGGTAGATGACGGCCGCTTGCTGGTGCAGAGAATCTGCTTGTTGGGGCGTTAGCTGTGAATAGAGCAGCTCGCGGAAGAGATGGTGGTAGCGAACATAGCCATCGCCGAGGTTAACCACAAAGAGTCCTTTTTCCAGGAGGTAACGCAGCATCTGCTGGCTATCTTGGCGACGTCGCAGCTGGTTGCAAAGCGGGGTGGTCATTTCGCGCAGCACGGCCGTTTCCTGTAAAAATTGCTGTACATCATCTGGCTGTTGGTTGAGAACTTCCTGTGCCAAAAACTGGAACAGATCGCTGGCTGAGCCAGAGAGCTGTGACATTGCCTGAGCCAGCGATGCGCCGCCATCCCGCTGCAGCTGCTGCCAAATGAGGTGAAGGGCAATTGGCCAGCCTTCAATCCGGTTGATCACCATCGTTGCTTGCTCCAGCGAGAGGGCGTGGCCGTACGTGTCGCGGAACAAGGCATCAATTTCTACAGGGGTGAAGGCCAGCTCATCCTGGCCAATTTCTAAAATTTGCCCCTTGACTCGCCAGGTAACCAGCGACGGCAAGGTGACCGGGTAGCGACTGGCCAAAATAACGTGCAGATTATCTGGTGCCAGGCCGATGAGTCTATCTAAAATGCGGATTGGCTCGCCGCTGTCGTTAATGAGGTGGGTATCATCCAGAACTAAAAAGGTGGGCTGGTTCAGTGCCTGGGCCAGTTCGTTGATGAGGCTGTCGATAACGGCCGTCCAGTGTGGCAGTTGCCGAGGCTGATCCCAGGCTTCCAGCGCGGCCAGAGGGGCATCAGACAAATTGGGCAGGGCAATGCCAAATCCGTGCAGCAAATGGAGCAAAAATGGCTGCGCGTCGCCATCTTCTGCTTCCAAACGATACCAAACAAAGCGAAATGCCTGGCTCTGACTGGAAGCCAACGCAGCCAGAGCGGTGCTTTTCCCGTAGCCAGTTCCCGCCTGCACAATAGTTAGTCGGTGGTTTTGCGCCGCCAGCAGTCGCTGCGTGATGCGTTCGCGGGGCAGCGTATGCTGCGGCGGGCGAGGGGGAACAAGCTTGGTGCGCACAACGATGCTTTGTTGATACATAGTGGGTGCATTGTAGCCAGCAGGCAACGGACGGGCAAACTTGGAAATTGGCTCTTGACCATTCTCTAATTTGAGAATACACTACTATTATCAATAGTGATAAAGGATTGAAGTGGTGCAAACAAAAAGTGATTTATTACTCCATTCGGTGCGAATGCGCCTGGTAACAGAGTTGGCTGGGCGACAAATGACGTCGGGCCAACTGGCAGCGGCGATGCCCGATGTGCCTCAAGCAACACTTTATCGTCACATTAAGCGGCTGCTAGATGGCGGCGTATTTGAGGTGGTGGCGGAGCAGGTGGTGAATGGGGCAACGGAGCGTACGTATGGGGTGGTGGCGGGGGCGGAACGATTAACGGCCGTTGAGATGCAAACCGTCTCACCAGAACAGCACGTCCGCTACTTTACCACCTTTGCTGCTGCGCTGATCGAGACGTTTACCCGCTACGTGCAGCAAGCTGACCCCGCTACGCTCGCTGAAGATGGGCTAAGCTACAACCGAGCGGTTATCTACTTGAGCGACGCCGAGCGGGTGGCGTTTCAAGAGCAAATTGTGAATTTGGTCAGCAGCGTGATGACGAATTCGCCCACGCCAGAGCGCAAGCGGTACACGCTGGCCTCGGCAACCATCCCGGAAGAAAGGAACGATTAAAATGGATTTAAAGGTAGTTGAACAGGGCATCGTTGGGCAGCCAACGATTTTATTTTTGCATGGCTTGGGTGTGAGTAGCTGGATGTGGTATGAACAGGTTGAAGCGTTACAGGCAAAGTTTCACTGTGTGGTAGTGGATTTGCCAGGGAATGGGGAAAGTTACCAAACGGAATGGGTTTCATTGGCGGAAACGGCCGCTTCCCTGGCCCACATCATCCGCACCCGGGCCACCGATGGCCAAGCCCACGTGGTTGGTCTGTCGCTGGGTGGCTACACGGCGCTCCGTTTGCTGGCTGATTTTCCTGAAGTGGTCTTATCGACCATTGTGAGCGGGGTGACGATACGGCCGTTTCCCAACACGCTTCAATATAAACTGCTGCCTCGCCTGGTGAGTCGCACCACCGGCTGGGGAATTATGATTAACGCGATGGCCAAAATGATGCAGTTGCCGGATGAGATCAAACCGCTGCATCGTCGCGACAGTAAGCGTCTCACTCCTAAAACCATTAACCGCATTTATGATGAGGTGCTGCAATTTACGCTGCCTGCGGGCCTGGCTGAGCAGTCGCCACGCTTGCTGGCGGTAGCTGGGGAGAAGGAGCCGGCGTTGGTTTTGGAGAGTTTGGCAGATTTTGATGTGGTGGAAACGGCCGTTACCGCCATCATCCCCAAGGCCCATCACGGCTGGAACGGTGAATTTCCTGAGCTGTTTACGGAGATGGTGGAAAGGTGGGTCGAGAAACGGCCGTTGCCCAGTGACCTACAGCAAAACAGCCTCAAACCAGCTCAAGCTGCGCTGATTTAAGGCTGTTCAGAATTAAGCTGCTGGTCACAGTTGTTTACGTGACCAGCAGCTTCTTACAATCTATCTATTGCCACCAACCCGTGGTATTCCCCGTACCGCTAGAAGGCACTGAATACGTTCGGTTGCTGCCGCCTTCCCAAATGGTTGTGCCGCCTTGGCGAACAATAAACTTAAACTGAATCGATTGTCCCGCATTGGTCGTGAATATTGCTGGGCCACTCCAGGTATCGCTGTCTACCCAGGTTAGCGGTACGGCGCTGGCTGCATTCCAGTTGCCCAGTTCTG
>CBDUOF010000418.1:0-5090 GCA_965368765.1 uncultured Anaerolineae bacterium
GGGTATGCTGCTGCTGGCGCGAATGGAAACGGCGCATACTGGCAGGGAAACGGCTGTTGCTGAGGCCCAGTATTTCTTCCAAAAGGGGCTGCAGGCTGTCGAGGCGGGCGGCTGCCCCGATGAGAGGCCGCTGCTGTTGTTGCAGCTTGGCCTGACAGCCCGTGAGTTGGGAGATGAAAAGGGGGCGCAATGGTTGAAAGCGGCCGTACGGGCTGCTGAACATCGTGCCCGCGATGCTGACAGGCAATTTATTTTGCAGCGCGTTTCCTCGCTTACGGGCATCCAGGCAGATGACAGAAGGACATTCAGATAGAAAACAGGGTTTCTTGTGCCTTGCTCAAGTAGAAGCAGATTTTTGAGGTGGTTCTCGCTCAAATATCTCTCTGGCTTTGGCACAGCAAGCCAAAAAGTAGCCTGTCACGCGCCAAAAATGCTCACCTGATCAGTGTTCTGTTCAATAGATTTATCACTATTCAGCTGATTCGGGTCGATAGTTTGGGTGGGGTGCTATAAAATAGGCGGGATATGCTACCAAGTATTGAAAACATCGAATTTGACGAAAATAAAGAGCGCTTAAAGGTAATATTGCCTGTAAAGAAGCATTGGGTGTACCTGGTGCTGTACAGCGGAATGCTGCTTACCTGGGTGGGGATGTTTGTGTTTGGTTTACTTTTCACCTGGCGCATGGCGTTTTCTGGGGAACGGTTTGCCTTTGTTTTCACAGTGATGTTACTGGTGTTACTTTATCTGTTGGTCCGGCTAGGGCGCATTGTCTGGGGGCAGTGGCAATATTATGCGGCAAGCCGCGAGATATTGTTTGTCCACAACGAGATGCTGATTGTGCGGCGTCCGGTCTCCATTTTTGGAATGACAACCGCTTTTGACCGGGCGCACGTAACCCCATTTTATTACAGTGAGAAACATCATTGTCCCGCCTTTGATTATGGCCATCAGCATGTCTATTTTGGACACGATTTGCCCGAAAACCCCGCAGGCCGGCTTATCGGTTATTTGAATGCACGGTATCACCCGCACTACGATGAAGACGACGATTGATGCTCTAGCTGTTTTGGGCCTGGAGAATACGGTTCGTTTTATCGCTGCTTTTAACTCGCAAAACAGGAACGATGACCTCCGTGGACACACGTGATGAACAGATTATTACCAGCGACATGCTGCGTCAGTTGGCGGCCTATGTGCCGGTTACGCTGACGGATTATGTGCTGCGCGTGGGGCTACCTACGCCAGGCGAACCCTATCCACTGAACGCTGCTACGCTGTTTTCAGATATTTCCGGATTCACGGGTATGTCTGAGGAGCTGGCCGCTGATGGGCCGCGTGGCGCGGAAGAGTTGAACCGCGTCTTGCTGGTGACGTTTACGGCGATGATTGACGTGATTCATGGGCTGGGCGGTGCTGTGAACCATTTTTATGGTGATGCGATGTCGGTTTATTTTCCGGACAAAGACGGCACGGCATCACAGCGTGCGTTAGCCTGTGCCCAGCTGATGCAGCAGTTGATGCTGACGAGCTTCAATCGCGTTGTAACGAATCGGCCGACAGGAAAGAGCCCGTTCTTTGAATTAACAATCAAGATTGGGGTGGGCTACGGCCGTTGCCAGGAATTGATTCTGGGCGATCCGAGGCAGAGCCTTGAATTTGTTCTGACTGGGGCTGCTGTGGATGAGGCGGCGATGGCGGAGCGCCGGGCTAAATCTGGGGATATTATTGCCAGCGAAGCGGTGCTGCGGCAGGCAGGCTTGCCTGCAGAGCAAGCATTCCAAAAGTTGAAAACGGCCGTTCCCGTCCCAGCCACCAAGCCCATTCTCAATTGGGCGGATCATGATGACGTTGCCTGCCGCCGCCTAGCAAAGGTGATATTGCCCTTTGTGCCGCCAGCGCTGCACCGCAGGCTTTTCTCTACAGGAGCTACAGAGATTGCCGAGCACCGCCCAGTTACCACCATTTTTGTCCAGTTCGACTACACAAATCGGCAAGATGACTCATCTGATATTGAAACGGTCGATATGGGCCAACAGCTTCAACACTATTATGAATGGGCTTGCGAGGTTGTGAGTCGCTTTGGCCAGGAAAATGCCCGCGTGAATCGGGTGCTGACCGGGGATAAAGGAAATCAGCTGCACATTATGTTTGGTGCGCCAGTGGCTCCAGATGCGCCAGAACAAGCCTTACGCTGTTTGCTCGCTTTGCAGCGGGAAAAACCGGACTATATCGCCGCACAGCGCATTGGGGTCTCTGTAGGCAAAGTGTTTGCAGGGCCTGTTGGATCGTCGGCGCGGCGCGAGTATACGGTGGTGGGAGACATCGTGAACCAGTCGGCGCGGCTGATGCAGGTGTGTGAGCCTGGTGCAATTTTGACGGATCAGCTGACAGCGGCGCGTACCCGGCAGGTGATCGAGTGCGAACCGCTCCCGGCTATTCATTTGAAAGGCAAGCAAACGGCCGTTACACCTCACCTGGTGCAGCGCGACCGCGCGGTGACGACGTTGATGCAGGCTTATGTTGATCGCTGGGAACGGCCGTTAGTGGGTCGTGAAGTTGAGCTGGACTTGCTACTGGGTGGGATGGATGCTGCTTTGCAGGGGATTGGCGGTGCAACGGCCGTTTACGGCGGTACTGGCGTGGGTAAATCCCGCTTGTTGGCTTCAGGCGTGCGCCATTGGCTGGCAAAAGAGGGGTTGGGCCTTATCGGCGTTTGCTATCCCCATACCAATGATACGCCATACAGCCCCTGGCGGGATGTGTGGCGGGAATACTTTGGCCTGACCACCGGCATGCCCGTCGCACAGCAAGTGGCGGTTGTGGTTGACCGAACGCAGGCACTGCTTCCCGATGTGGCTGATGATGTAGGACTGTGGCGCGAGCTGCTCGGTTTGCCCATTCCCCAAGCTGCGGCACTGGGTGAATTAACGGCCGAAGCGCGACAGGTGCGCCTGTTTACTTTAATTCGCCGCTGCTGCCTGGCTATTGCCGCGCAGCAGCCACTGCTCATTGTCCTGGAAGGGCTGCAGTGGGCTGACCAGACGACGTTGGCCCTGCTGGATGATTTAAGCGGCCATTTAGACAGTGCGGCCATTTTTCTGGCGTTTACCTTTCGATCCCGCGAGGCAATGAAACTGGCAGTGCTAGAACGACCATCTTGCATACCTATTCCGCTGGTCGATCTTTCGCCCGAGGCTGCCCGGCTGCTGTTGGCGCAGTTGGTGGGGGCGAATGAACTGCCGCAGGCGGTGGAACAGCATTTGGGGATGCGGGATCGTGAGGGGCGAGACAGTCCAGTAAATCCACTTTTTTTGGAGGAGGCGCTGAATATGATGACGGGTGCGGGCGTGCTACGGGTAAACGGCCGTGTCCAGGTTGATGAGGTAGCGCTGGCTCGAATGCAGGTGCCAGACACAATACATGGCTTGCTGCTGGCCCGATTGGATCGACTGCCACCGGCTGGGCGTGATCTGTTACAGGTAGCTTCAGTCATTGGCCGCCAATTTTCTGCTGAGCCGCTGCAAGTTATTGCGAAAACACCACTGCAGCAGACGGTGCTCACCCTGCTTTCAGATCTTTCTGAATCAGAAATGACGCGCTTGATTACGGCAGATCCGGAGTGGGTCTATCTGTTTCAACATGCCATGACGCATGAAGTGGCGTATGAAAGCCTGCCCTATGCGCGTCGCCAACAGCTGCATGCAGCTGTTGCGTCGTGGCTGGCAGCCAAATACCAAAATAACCTGAAACCGCTCCATTCCGTGCTGGCCTACCACTACAGTCGCGCTGCCAACGATGCGCAAGCGCTACATTATGCCATTCTGGCAGCTGATGAAGCTCGCAATATTTTTGCCAATCGCGAAGCAATAGATTTGTACAATCTGGCGGAGGCTCACTTGAATGCGCTGAATGAGGAAGAGCTGTGGGAAACGGCCGGTCATCTCTATCTCTCGCGGGGCAATGTGCTAATTTTGCTGGGCGACCTGACAACAGCGTTCATTGATGCTGAAAATGCCCTGGCGCTGGCAGATGCGCATGAAGACCAAGGATCAACGGCCGTTGCCTATAATCTCATGGCGGAAATCCGCTATCGACAGGGTGCCTTTGATGAAGTCCAGGATTTAACGGCAAAAATCATTAACAATTTAAAAGGCGCAATTGTTGGGAACCAACTTGCTCGTGCCTACATTTGGGCTGGTTGGGCAGCAAGTTCCAAACAAGATTATGCTATTGCCCTACTGCATTTAGAACAAGCTGAGGAAATCTGTAAAACGGAGAATAATAACCATTTATTGGCTCGTGTTTACGAAGCTATAAGCTTTACACGGTATTCTCAAAAAGAGTTGGAGCTATCTTTAGCGGCTATGCAGCAAGGCGTTGAACTTTCCCGTGAATTTAGCACACCAATCAATATTGGCATTGCGTTAAGTAACGTGGGTTTTGTTCAGTTTACTCTTGGCCAATATGAGGAGGCAATCAAAACTTTTGACGATGCGGTACTGATTGGAAAGGAAAGCGGCAAGAATCTATACGCGTTGGCAATGACAAATCGTGCTGCAACATTTTCTAGATTGGGCAATTTTCCTGCAGCCCTTGCTGATTTTGAACTAGCTGTAGATCTATTAACCAGTATGAATTACCCCAGCTTGCAGGTTGAGGCGCATTTATTTTGGGGATTTGAATTTTTTGGAGTTCTGCAGCAATGGCAAGAAGCCAAAGTGCAATACGAAGAAGCTAGGAAGCTTATCGCTTTACAACCTGATAGCTATATTGAAGAAAAGGCAAGGTTGTTGGCTGGCTTAGGCCAGGCTGAACTTTATTCAGGAAGCATTGCAAAGGCAAAAGAGTATCTGCAGGACGCTTATACCATCATCACAGAAAAGGAGCTTATCTGGTGGCAACCGATTCTGGAATATTTTATGGGTCTGACATATAAGCTGGAGGGGGATATGTCTAGAGCACTAACATATTTCCAGATGAGCCTATCGTCTTCACAAAGTGGATGTCCTGATTTCAAGTCCCCAGTCTTTTTGGAATTGGCACATTTAGAACCGAAAGTCGACAAGCGCGAACAGCTCTTGGAAGCG
>CBDUOF010000419.1:0-5083 GCA_965368765.1 uncultured Anaerolineae bacterium
GCTTCTTCATACATCTGGGCGTCAAAAAAGTAAAAGCGACCCAATTCAGCGTAGTGGCGCGGTTCGTCGTAATGAAATTGGTAGAAGCTGTACGGCCGTTCCAACACAAAGCCTACTTTTACGGCCGTGCCGATCGAACCAGGATTATCTGCGCCGCAGTGCCAGCCAATCTTGCTGAACCCGGCCTGTTGACAATACTCAACAGTGGCGGCGGTGACGGCCGTTGCCAGTCCGCATCGCCTGTGAGAGACGGCCGTTTCAATGCCAATCTCGCAAGCCGTACCCACGGTTACGTCCGCCAGGCACCAGCAAACCACCTCGCTATTATGAAGCGCCACAAAGCCAAACCCATTCTGCAAAAAGTTTTCCTGATTCTGCCAGCCGATGCGGATGGAATCGGCGATGTTTTTTGGCAATTTGTCGCCCTGAGCCGCTAGTAACGCGGCATCGAGTCGAGCGATTTCATAGCCAGGGGGCAAGGCAAGGCGCCAATCCAGGTGCGGCGTTTTGAAAAGGTAGAAATGGTTGCTACCCCAAATTGGCGGCCAGCGCCAGTGGCTCAAAATGTCGGCCAAAGCTTGCTCCCACTCCAGCGAATCGACGCAAAAAACCAGCTCCGGATCGGCTGGATTGACGCGGTTGCCGGCAAACAGCGTGGCTTCTAGCACCTGGGTGACGCCGGCATTAAAAGCGTCGTTATGCGGATTGCCGGCCAAATAGGCGCAGTCGAGGGAAACGGCAAACACCGATTGCGGATCCGTTCGATCATCGACATAGATGCGACCTGGCGAGGTGTGATGGAGAACGGCCGTTAGGTACACGTTCCACTCTGCAATCTCTGCCAACACATCGGCCGCAAGAGAAAAACCATCTGGTTCCAATTGATGTATTGTCATTTAGATGCTCATATCCACAGGATAGAAATGGACAGGTTCTTTGCGCCCAATGTAAATGAGCCGATGTCGCAACACACGAATGCCGCGCGGCGTCTGATTGTATTGCGCATATAGTTCTAGGGCTGTGCGATCCCGCTCTGGCATATAAGGTTTTTGCCCTATACGCCAGTTGCTCACAACAGCTGGAACCTGTTTAAGATAAGCCTCCAACTGTGCCAAGTCCTGGTAAAAAGTATCGTAATAAAAATCCCGAGTGCTAATTGGCCGAATGCCTAAATTGGCAAGTGCCGCCATGAGGAGATCAAGCTGATTGCGAAATGCGTAGCTAGTAGACGGCCGTCGGCCCAACAATTCGCGTAAATGAAAGCCATCATATTGGCTAACCAGCTCTTGCAAATAGATGCCGCCTGCTTTCAGTTTGGTAATCAGATTGTCATTTAGAGTAGGGCCGCGTTCGGTAAAAATAATGTCAAAACGATTGTCAGGTAGCTGTTCAACATCTTCTAGAACCGCCACATTTCCTTCACGGAAGGTCACGTTTTCCAGGCCAGATTCGGCCGTCCGGCGTTTTGCCCCGACTAGCAAACGATGTTCTTGCTCAAATCCCCACATCTCACTGACTTGGGAGGCAAACTGGCAAATTGTTTGCCCTGCCCCACAGCCTAAATCTAATACGCAAGAATCCGGTTTTAAATACCCCTCCAGCAATCGTTTGAACGCCTTATTTGGATTTTCGCCGTAATAATCGCGCGTAGGAGAAACAGTCGTTTCAAAACTCGCATAATCTCCAAAACGAGCACCTAATTTAGCATCAAGTTCGGCTAGACTTATTTCATTTACCTTTTCATCTATACCTTGTAAAAATGCTAATACGAGTTGATTGAACTCTGCCGGGACTTCCATATTGAGCATGTGCGCCACAGCAGGAATGATGACGTGCTGGGCGTTGGCGATTTGACCAGTCAGCCAGGCAGCTTGCTCGACCTTTTCTGGCAAATCCAGTGCGCCAACCAATACCAGGGTGGGGACGGTAATTTCGGCCAAACGGCCGTTTGCCGCAGGGTCCAGCTCAATTTCCTCGATATCATCTGGGATGACCATTTGGAAGATCTCGCGCTGCATTTGCCCTACTTTCTGGCGCACGGCGGGGTTCACCTCGTTTGGCTGCCGATGAATACCATCGACCCAGGTGCGCAGGTTAATTTCAACGGCCGTCTCCCAATCTTCCCGCTCAATGGCAGCATCCTCATCGGTCCACACCTGGATGATGCGTTCAGACGGTTTGGTGCCGCCGACGCTGGGCGCACCCAGTACCAAAGCCGCCACCCGCTGCGGATAGGCCAGGGCAAAATCAAGGGCAATCTTGCCGCCAAAAGAAATGCCCACGACAATGGCCCGATCAACCTGCAAAAAATCTAGCAAGCTTGCCACATCGCCATGATTGCTGAAGCTGCCTTCTGGCATCACCGAGCGGCCAAAACCGCGCAAATCAAAGCGAATGACGCGATAGTGCTGGGCAAAAACGGCGAACTGATCGTCCCAGAAACGGCCGTCTGCCACGCCAGCATGAAGCAAAATCATTGGCTGGCCACTGCCTGCCACTTCGTAATAAAGCTGTGCTCCGTTGATGGGAGCGAGTCCGGTTTGTGTTTGCATAAAATTCCTTTGTAATTGGTAATTGGGTAATCGGAAATTGAAAGCTAATTACTAATTACCAATTACCTCTTCATAATTTGGGTTCTTCCAGGTGTACGGCGTGGTGTGCGTTAGCAGTTGAAAGCCTCGTTTTTGCAGAATTGGGCGGCTCATGTCGCTGGCATCCACCATGAGGTAGCCATACCCTCTTTTGATTGCTTCCTGGGCGCGGGTGGCGACAACGGCCGTATACAGACCCATCCCTCTGAACCTTGCCAGGGTAGATCCGCCCCACAGCCCCGCAAACTGACTGCCCTTGGGGAAGGAGGTCCAGGCGGCACAGGCTGGCTCGTTGTTGACATAAGCAATGTAAATCGACCAGTAATCAGGCTGAACGGCGAGATTTTCTGCTAACTGTGTTTCTAGCCATCCAAAGTCGCCGCCCCATACCTGGGCCTGAAGCGTGGCAATCTCCTTAAACTGGTGAGGTTCAGTTGCCCGGCGCACGTCGGCGGTAACCGGCTGCAAAAATGTTTCTGGGCAGTTTTGTAAATCCATGACTAACAACGCTTCCTGTTCATCTGCTTCCAGGCCATGCGCCAGCAAACGCTGCGCTAAATCAGATGGCGTGTCGTGGGCATAGGTTTTCCATTCAAAGCCGTAGCCCCCGTTTGCCTGAAAATAAGTAAGCTGTGCCTGGATAGCAGCATCGGCCGATTCGGCCGTAAGGTCACTGTAAATCACAAAGCTGAGCCGCTTTGGGTTCTTGCTCACGTGCCGCACCACTGGCCCATCCACCTCACGACGGTATGAAGGACTTTCGCTGTTTAAGCGTTCCTGTTTGTCATACAAAGCCAAAATTGCTTCACGATTCATCAATTGCTGCCTCCAGGCGATTGTCGTATTCGCTAATAGATAGGCAAAATGCAACAAATGCTTTCGCTTCGGCTATCGCATGGGGCGCGGCTGGCTGAAACACTTTTTCCCACGGGTTGGGGCGTTCTTGCTCTGCCTGTTGGATGAGCGGATGCCACCTTGCAGGCAAGTGGGCTTTTGCCCAGCGCGCGCCAGCTTTTTTTGATTCGATACGGCCGTTGGCCACTGTCTGTAACATGCGACAATAGCTAAGCACCGCAAAGGGCTGGGCCCAGCGGCTGTTGATCTGGTAACGGCCGTCCAGGATCTCCGCGCCCCACTCACGCATTGTTTTTAGCACTTCTTGCTGCATGGCCTCTTCCGGGATTGGGTCAATAAGCTGGCTGGGCGGCGGACCTAGCAGCGGAATGCCATGTTCCCGCACCGTCCAGCGCACCACCCAGGTGTTGTCGTGGTCAGAGCGTTCCAGCATCTGGCTGCCATTGTCCAAGTAAAACGGCCGATCCCGCCCAGGATCATACCGCTGCAGCATTTCAAGCGGGAAATAGGATCCCTCTAGATGCTGCGCCCAGGGAATGGGCAAGGCAAAGATGCGTCGGTGCATTGCCTGCAGTGCCGTTAATGCTGCCTCGTCCACTTCGTGCTGGATCACTGCCAAAAAATCGACGTCGCTGTGTTCATCAAAATCGCCGGTCCCAAAGGAGCCTTGCAGGTAAAGACCAATGAGCTGGCTTCCCAAAACGTGAGATGCACCATCGGTCCATAGCCGCAAGACATTGTTCAAATCTGGATAGGGTGTTGGATTTTCTAGGTTCACTGTAATAATAACTCATATAAGTTGACATAATTGTCATAGCGCCATTGAGCAATGCGGCCGTTTTCCACCGCATCTTTCACCACGCAGCCCGGCTCATGGGAATGGGTGCAGTCGCCGAAGCGGCAGAAGCCCACTACATCAGCCAGTTCAGGATAAAACGCAATGAGATCATCAGGGTGCAGCCCGTGTAGCCCCATATCCTTGATGCCCGGTGTGTCTACCACACTGCCGCCCATTTCTAGGGGTAGCATGATTGCCTGCGTGGTGGTGTGCCGTCCTTCGCGGCTTTTGAGCTGGCTCACCTCACTGGTACGCAGCTGCAAACCGGGCTGCACGCCATTAAGCAAGGTTGACTTGCCTACGCCAGATAGCCCGGCCAGCACCGTGGCCTGTCCACGCAAGAATTCTCGCACCGGCTCAATGCCCACGCCGTGCGCCGCGCTGGTACGGAAGACGGGTATATCAAGCGCACGGTAGGGCGCAACGGCCGTTTCCACCTCAGCCATATCAGCTGCCAAATCAATCTTGTTGATGCAAACTGCCACCTTCAAATTATTGCGCGTCGCCCCAATCAGATACTCATCAACCATTTGCAGCCAGATTTTTGGTTCCAGCCATGCCGCAACCACTAAGAGCTGATCGACATTGGCCGCAATAATTTGCCGCAGATGCACGTCGAAGCTGTCAGCGCGGGCCAAACCGCTACGGCGCGGCAATACGCCCTCTACCAGGCCGCGATTGTCCGCCAGCGGTTGTACCAGTACCCGGTCGCCCACCGCCAGCAGATTGCTGTAGCCGCTTCCCTCAGCGGTGAGAATACCGCGCACGTCGCAGACGATCGTCTCGCCGTTCACTTCGG
>CBDUOF010000420.1:0-5062 GCA_965368765.1 uncultured Anaerolineae bacterium
GGTAATCGCCGTCGCCCAGGAAGCACAAATCCTGGCTTTCGCTCTTGCTGGCGACCGGCAGACCGAACTTTTTGGCCAGTTCGCGCACCTCTGGCTTGGTGTAGCCCCCGATGGGGAAGAGCACCTGGCCCAATTTTTCCTGATCCAGCACGTGCAGGACGTACGATTGATCTTTGTTGGGGTCTAGCCCCATGAGTAGCTGGTAGCCGTGGGGCGTATGGCGCACTTGGGCGTAATGGCCCGTTGCCAGATAATCTGCGGCCAGTGCCAAAGCACGTTCCAGCAGGTAAGTGAAGCGGATTTGGCGATTGCACTCAATGCAGGGGTTGGGGGTACGGCCGTTTTCATGTTCATCAATAAAAAATTGCACAATCGTCTGCCGAAAATGGTCCTGTACATCCACCACGTAGAAAGGGATGTCCAGCAAGCCCGCCACGCGCCGCGCATCGGCCATCTGGTCTGGCGTGCAGCAGCGGTTTGCGGGTGCATTCGCACCGCTAGCTGGCTCGCTCCACAGGCGCATCATCATGCCCACGACGTCGTAGCCTTGCTCCACCAGGAGCGCTGCCGCCACGGAACTGTCTACCCCGCCGCTCATGGCGACAACCACGCGCTTCTTCTTATTGGCTTGCTTCATCTCACTCATAACCTGCCTAATGTACATCTTTCTGAATTTCTTATCAAATTCAGCGCCTAACGAATGAGGAACGCTCTTGGCATCAATAGGTTAATATTGCTACAGTTTTTCTTTGCCATCCAAATGGTTATGAAAATCAGCTGTAGGCTTTTCATTATCATATCCAACCGGCAGCAAATGCGAGGGCAATAAAGAAGCCAGCGCCATTGAAGATGTAGTGGGCAATATAGGCAGACCAGTTCCGACCAGTATGTTGTGATGTCCAGGAGATTATCAAGCAAATTGGCAAGATGGGCAGCATGCCCCACCAGTTGAAGGCATGAAAAACAGTCCAAAGCAGCCCATGTGCCACCCAGGCCCAACGTCCCAGCTGTGCTTCTTGGCGTGGGAGTATAAACCCGCGCCAGAGAATTTCTTCGCCAGTAATATTAAAAAAAAGCAAAATAAAGTACAGCACGATTAGGCTCCAGTTACCTCGTATGCTGCCGCTCACAAAGGCATCCCATGTTGCCCGATTAGACAAATCAGCCAATGGGTTAAATGGGGCAGGTATGTAGCTAGGAATCGTGATCCAGCCTTGTTCAATAAGCCAGCCGTTAAGCTGACCCATTAATCCTGCAAGTGGGAAACCGATGGCAAGGATGAAGAGTGCCCAGGCAAAGTCATACTTGCTGATTTTGGGGTATCGCCAATGGGTCAGCATGGCGCGTAGCGACATCGGTCGCCCTTCCCGTTGATAAGTAATTGCTGGTGGAACCAGCATTAGGGCCAGAGGAACGGCCAAGGTGAGGATGAGACTTTCGGCCGTATTTAAGCCGATCCGCCACAGCTGGGGCATGATGAAGTGAAAGCCAATATAGATTATTGCGCCATAGAGGCCAAACCAGCCTGCTGCACCAAGTAATGAGATTCGCTGGATCGGGTTTTCTTTATTTATCTTAGTTACCATGATTGCCTCTCTTGTTATACAATCAAGTATGTATGTAAAGTCAATAAAAAAATAGCTATTTTGCTAAACCGTGTAAAAAAGCACGGGCCAATTCCGGGGCACTTTCTGCAAGTGAAAAGGCTTCAGGGTTGAGCAACCAAAGCTGCACAATCCCATTTTGGTAGGCGATGAAGGCACGGGCCGCAACTGCGGGATCGAGGTCGGCCTTCAACTCGCCTTGCCCAATTGCCATCTGCATATATTGAGCAATAGCCTGCACAGACAGAACAGCTTGTTGTTTTAAACTATCTGCAAACGCTTCTAGCTCGGCCGAAAAGTCGCTTTTGAACAGATAAAGCGTCATTGCCTGACGAACGCGCTCATTTGTGGCCACTTGTGTGAAACTACGTATTAAAATTCTTTCGCAAATATCTAGAAAGTTGCCGCCTTGGGCGATGGCATCGGCCACTATGTCATTGCCGCCGCTTGAAGTTGCCGTCATCAGTTCCTGAAAGAGTGCCGCTTTGCTGCCAAAGTGATGGTAGACTGCACCTCGCGTCACGTTTGCTTCAGTGGCAATATCTTGCAATGTAGCAGCATTAAAGCCATTCTTGCTAAATACTTTTAAGGCTGCATCGAGGATGCTTTGGCGGGTTTGGGCTGCATCTGCTGCCGTTCGCTTCATAGTTTACATACTATCATGAATGTATATTGCTGTCAAGCGGCCGCAAAGGAGCTGCTATCCCGCCGCTCATCGCCACCACGTGCTTCTCTTGGTTCACCTGCTTCATCTCGCTCATGATGTGTCTTATGTGCAACTAGCGGGTTTTCAAAAAAAGCTTATCGGTTTACATGAGGAGCATTCTCTGATTTGCTTAATTCCTTGAAACCTGTCACAACAAACCTGCATAAGCAAATACGAGCGCAATCGTGTCGTAGAGGCCATGGTAAAGAATGGGTAACCATAATTTGCGTCCGCTTGCTATGTATAGTCCGCCAGCCGCTAAACCGCTAATGAAGTTGTCGACCATGCCGATTGTGCCTTGATATGAATGAACAAAACCAAATAAAGCAGAGGAAATCAGAAGACCGCTGAGGAGACCAATCGCCCTATTATCCACCATATCCATAATTCGGTTAAACAGGTATCCTCGGTAGACAAATTCTTCACCAAAAGCTGCGAATATCCATATGAGAACCAAACCGCTCAGGAACATTCCAACATTGCCGCGAAGTTGATCAAGAATCGATAAATTGATTTCGCTATTTATAATGTTGGAAGTCAGGGGAATGACAACGAAAAATGAAACAGCTTGCATAAAACTAGCGGAGAGTAACGCGATCAAAGTGATTACTCCCAGATTTGATGGACGTTGCCAACCAACATCGCGCCATCGCATTCCGCGCAGTCGAAGCGATAACCAGGCAAAGAGGAAAAGAGGTATTGTTGTTGAAATAGGAATATGGAGGATCCCCAGATAGTCGAGGGTAAAAAACGCTACCAAGCTTGTTAACTCAGCCAAACCATGGCTCGTTCTAGGTGCTCTACCCAACCTTTCTTTCCGTTTTATATCCATCAAACACTCCTTCAATACCAACCTGAATGGATAATCGTTTGTGGATAATCTACTCTTCTTTCTCCAAAAGGTATTGGATAAATGTTGCATTTTGTTCGCGTTGCAAGAATTGCATAGGTGGCAGACCTGTTGAGCGAACAAATTCTCGGATCAAGTGGGATTGATCGAAGTAGCCTGCTTCTTGCGCAACTGTGGCGAGAGAACGACTTTGTTTATTTTGCTGCAAGAGGTTTACCACGTGCCTAATTCGATAAACGCGCAAATAAGCTTTGGGGCTTATGCCAATCTGCGCTTTGAAGAGGCGGAATAGCTGGCTCCGACTTAAACCAACCGCATTGGCTAAATGCTGAACTGTCATTTGCCAAGCTTGTTCTGAGGCTATGGACATGGCATGTTGCGCCGGGACAGATGGTGCGAAACGCAACTTCATTTGCGCAAGCAAGAGCGTCTCTACCCTCGGTTTACGTTGTATTGGCGGTAATCCCGCCAGTGAAACCAATGCTTCGATACTCCAGCGTGGCCAGAAATTGCACATATTATGCGATCCATTGTTAAGGTGATCGAGGGGTAAGTGTAAAAACAACCGTGCTCCCGCCGGACGAAAGGCCACATTTAGGAGGTCTACGCTGCCAAAAGCGTGCACCCTATCGTATCGCTCGGTGGGGCTACTAATGACTGCCGCAATTGGAGGCACATTGTGCCCAGCGATCACAACCTGTGCACCGAAGTTCATGGTAAGCTGTAGGCCAGCATTTGGGGGATGTGTCCCAGCGATTCCATTTACCTCGCGACCTTCGGAGGAAATGATGTGGAATCCATGGATGAAAGGTGCAAGTTGTGGTATAGGCTGAACGAATTTAAATGCAAGTTTATGCATATACCTAGTATAGCATCTAGCCCTAAAGGTGATAGATGCTGGTGTTTGCATGATGACTCATGATTTGATGAAAACGGCCGTTTATTGTTTAGATAAATTGATTTACATCGCGAAAAGCTGGCTTACTTTGCGGACTTTTTCGACGACGGCGGGCATGGCGTGGATGACATGGTCGATGTCAGCGGGGCTGTTTTGGCTGCCCACGGTGAAGCGAAGGCCGCCTTTGGTCCAGGCAGGAGCCAGGCCAATGGTTTCCAGGATGGCAGACGGTTTGGGGTCGCCTGTTTTGCAGGCGGAGCCGCTGCTGGCGGAGACGCCAACCATGTCCAGATGTATGAGCAGGTCGTTGCCGCTCATGTTTTTGAGGGCGAAGCTGGCGTGGTGGGGCAGTCGTTCTGTGGGGTGGCCAGTGAGGATAATTTCTTCGGCAGAAACTACCTGCATCATGCCCGCAATAAGCTGGTCACGCAGGCTGGTGTAGTGGGCGACTTGCTCATCAATTTTTCTTTGAGCCAGCTTGAATGCTTCGGCGGCACCCACTGCGAAGGCCACGTTGACGGTGCCAGAGCGACGGCCGTCTTCCTGCCCACCCCCCGTTAAAGAAGAAACCAGCTCAATCCCATCCCGCACGTATAAAATCCCCACGCCCTTGGGGCCGTAAAATTTGTGCGGGGCAAAGCTGATTAGGTCGATGGGCACTGCTTGCATGTCCCAGCGGGTGGTAGCTGCGGCCTGCACCGCGTCGCTATGGAACAAAACGGCGTGCTCCCGAGCCAGCGCGCCAATCTTCTGAATAGGCTGCATCGTGCCAATTTCGTTGTTTGCGGCCATGATGGAAATGAGGGCGGTCTCTGGGCGGATGGCGGCTGCGACGTCGTCTACAGAAACACGGCCGTATTCATCCACCCCCAAAATGGTCACCTTAAAGTTGAACTGGTCGCGCAGCTGTACGGCCGTTTCCAACACCGCCTCATGCTCAATGGCGCTGGTAATCAGGTGGTTGCCGGTGCCGTTTTTTCTGGCCGCCCACATCACCCCCCGAA
>CBDUOF010000421.1:0-5048 GCA_965368765.1 uncultured Anaerolineae bacterium
GTCGTTCTGGTGCTGCACGGGGATGGTAAAGAACGCCAGATGCTGGAAGCGCGCTGCAAAGCCGAGGGGCTGACCAACGTCATCTTTTCCAATCCCGTGCCGGAAAAAACGGCCGTTGCCGAATTAGCCGCCGCAGCCAATGTCTGTATGACAATTTACAAAAATGTGCCCATTCTTTATACCTGTTCGCCCAATAAAATGTTTGACTCGTTTGCCGCGGGCAGACCGGTGCTCGTCAATATGCCCGGTTGGCTGCAGGGCCTGGTAGAAAAGAACCGCGCTGGCGTCTTTGTAGAACCTGATAATGCCGCAGATTTTGCAGATAAGGTGATTTTTTTGCGCGATAACCCTGAATTGTGTGCTGAGTATGGCAAAAATGCCCGACGGATTGCCGAAGAAAAATTTGCGCGACAAAAACTGGCCCAGCAACTTGAGCACATTTTTCTCGACGTGGTAAATAAAGACTGAGCCCTTCATGCCTTATTTGTAAAGGTTGGCGAGGTATCAGTGGATACACGCCCACTCTTTAGAAATAACTGGTGAAAAGGTTCCCCTTTAAATAATGAACGTTAGCTCAGGAGGTCGTCGTCATGTTTAATAATTGGTATCGCAACTATGGCAAGCGCATTTTTGATTTAATTTTGGTTACTTCAGCCATGGTTACGCTTGCACCGCTTTTGGCCCTAATTGCTCTGCTTGTCCGTTTCAAACTAGGCACGCCGATTCTTTTCAGGCAACAGCGTCCTGGGCGGTTCGGCCACCCATTTCCTATCCTCAAGTTCCGAACCATGACCGATGCTCGTGACTCTGAAGGGCACTTACTCCCCGATCCCGAGCGCTTAACACAATTTGGTGGATTTCTGCGACGCGTTAGCCTGGACGAACTGCCGGCATTAATCAACGTCTTGAAAGGAGAAATGAGTCTCGTTGGACCCCGGCCTCTGTTAATTCGGTATCTGGATCGCTATTCCCCTGAACAGATGCGGCGCCATGAAGTACTTCCAGGTATCACCGGTTGGGCTCAGGTAAATGGACGAAATTGCTTGGATTGGGAAGACAGATTTACATTGGACGTGTGGTATGTGGACAACCTCTCGCTTTGGCAAGATCTTAAGATTTTGACCTTGACAGTTTTAAGGGTCTTATCAAGCAGCGGCATCATTGAAGAGGGCGATTTGGTGGATTTCTGGGGAACTAAAGGAATTCCGTCCGACGGCCGTTTGGCTTACCCAGCCGAGCAGGACGAAACTTACCTCTTAGACCAAAATCCGTGACCTTAATTGGATAACAAATGAGTTTAGTGTCAACCCTAAAAGGATTATGAAATGGAATTATCTTGGCAATTGCTTCGTGAGCTGGAAAGCTTACACGGAGACGCGTTTTATCTTCTAGATCTTGAAATATTCAAAGAAAACTATCTCGAATTTCTGGGAGCGTTTCGAGCTATCTATCCAAAGAGCAACATCGCCTACTCGTACAAGACCAATTACACGCCGAGGCTATGCCAATCTGTTGATGCTCTGGGCGGCTATGCGGAAGTTGTGTCAATCATGGAATATGATCTGGCTCTGCAAATTGGCGTTGATCCCTCACGAATTATTTTTAATGGTCCCTACAAACAGGAAGCCGACATCGAAAAAGCACTTTTGGCAGGCTCAATTGTAAACTTGGATTCTTTTTCTGAGGTTGCGCTTGTTGAGGCTATCGCCAGACGGGCACCTGACCAGAATATGACAGTTGGTCTACGCTGCAATTTCGATCTAGCTACCCAGGATATCTCCCGGTTCGGTTTTGATGTCGAGGGAGAAGAATTCAAGGCTGCTTTTGGTATCCTTCGTCGACTTAGTAATTGCCAGATAGGCGGGTTGCACTGCCACTTTTCAACCTCAAACAAGGATCTTGGCTCGTATGCCTTGCGGGCCAAAAAAATGTTGGCGCTGGTTGCCGATTATTTTGGAGACACCTATCCCCAGTTCATCAATTTGGGTGGGGGATACTTTAGCAAAATGCCCGCTGAATTCAAGAAGCAGTTTGCCTATCCCATCCCGACCTTCCAAGAGTATGCGACAGCCATTGCCCCTCAGTTTCGCGAGGCGTTTCCTAACGATTCTGGACCCGAGTTAATTCTTGAACCCGGTACTGCGGTTACGGCAAATATCATGGAATTTGTGGCCAAAGTAATTAGCCTAAAAACGGTGCGTTCCAGGTCAGTCGCCCTGTGCACCGGTAGTATCCACAACATAAAACCAACATTGCATAAAAAGAATCTCCCGATGCAAGTTGTTTCCAGCAACGGTAAATCGGAATCTGAAAAAAGCGGTCATCCGATTGACATTGTTGGCTATACCTGTATGGAGCACGATTGCCTTTTTAATGGCTACGAGGGAACGCTTAACCTGGGAGACTATGTCATTTTTGACAATGTTGGTGCGTATACCACGGTGATGAAACCGCCCTTTATTCGTCCTTGTCCCGCAATGATTAGTTATGATCCTGAACTGCAAAAATTTGAAGTAATTAAGCGTCGAGAAGAATTTTCTGATGTGTTTTCCACCTACATCTTTTAGTGACGTCTGCGGATGTCATTGTGGCAGAGTGTAAGAAAGGAGTTGATAAGGATGAATGTACTACTTACCTGTGCGGGACGTCGTAACTACCTCGTCGAGTACTTCCGTACCGCACTACAGGGACAGGGGCAAATTTATGCCGCTGATTCCAGGGCTGATGCCCCAGCTTTACAGGCCGCAGACAAGGCATTTGTTGTCCCGCCGATTAACGATAAACAGTACTTCGATCATATTCTTGAGCTCTGTCAACGACATCAGGTTCGCCTGCTGATCTCGCTTAATGATCTGGAATTATTGCCCTTAGCCAGGCAACGAGACCGCTTTCTTCAGGTGGGAACCATACCCGTTATCTCTTCACCAGATGTGATCAATATTTGCTTTGACAAATGGGCAACGCTTGAGTTTCTAAAAAGATCAAACCTAACCTTCCCTAAAACGTATCTGACCCTGGCCGAGGCGCAAAACGCTCTGTCTCAAGGAAAGATCAACTTTCCCCTGGTAATCAAGCCACGGTGGGGGACGGCCTCTATCGGTATTGAGTTCCCCGAGGATGACGAGGAGCTAGCGTTGGCTTATCAACTCGTCAAGAAGAAGCTCAAACGAACGATTCTGGCGGAAGTTAGCAGTACCGATGAAGCGCGATCAATTCTCATTCAGGAGAAGATACAGGGCGTGGAATACGGTTTAGACATCATCAATGATCTAGAGGGGGGCTATTTAACGACGTTTGTTAAACGCAAAATATCAATGCGAGCCGGGGAAACAAATCAAGCCGTCACGGTTGAGAATGAACGCCTCAGCAAATTAGGTGAGGTGATTGGACAGCGGCTTAATCACGTCGGTAACCTTGATTGCGATGTTTTTCTCACCCAAGAGAAGTGCTATGTGTTGGAGCTAAATCCACGCTTTGGCGGTGGTTATCCATTTTCTCACGTCGCCGGTGCTGATCTCCCAGCCATGCTCGTGGCATGGGCAAATGGCGAGACACCCAGGTTAAGCTTGCCCATCGTGGAACCAAACGTTACGGCCTCAAAATATGATCAACTTCTTGTTTTGAAAGAATTAGGTTACAAAGGAGACAAATCAGTGTCGATTATCCAATCCCAGTCGAGACAAGCTATCGAAGTGAAGCCTTCCGTCCAAGATCTACCCCAAACGGAACGGGACGGGACTTCGCCCTCTATCCCCATGGCATCGCCTGATATAACCGAGGCTGAACGTCGCGCTGTCAATGAAGTGCTAAACTCGCCAATCCTAAGCATTGGCCCGCAGATCAAAGCATTCGAAGTGGCGATGCAGTCAACCGTCGGTATTGAACATGCGCTTGGCGTTAATTCTGGTACGAGCGGACTGCACTTATGTGTCATTGCCGCTGATATTGAGGCCGGTGACACGGTCATTACGACGCCCTTTTCTTTTATCGCGTCGGCCAATGCCATTTTGTATGAGCAGGCAGTTCCCATTTTTGTTGATGTGGATCCCAAAACAGGCAATATTGACCCGGCTCTGGTAGCTGAGGCGGCTAACGATCTAGCCAAAGGAGGGCGAGCGGCGAAGCGTTGGTTACCGCGAACCTTAAAGCAGAGTACGGCCGTTCATAATCTAAAAGCCATTCTGCCGGTCCATGCCTTTGGCCAACCCGCCGATATGGATCCCATTCTAGAGGTGGCCAAGAAGCATAGGTTAGCCATCATTGAGGACGCCTGTGAAGCATTAGGGGCCGAGTATAAAGGTCGTCAGGCTGGCACGCTGGGCGATGCGGCCGTTTTTGCCTTTTACCCCAACAAGCAGATGACGACGGGTGAAGGCGGGATGATAGTGACCGACAACGAGGAGTGGGCCAACCTGTTTAATTCGTTGCGGAACCAGGGTCGCGATATCTTTGATGCCTGGTTGAACCACACCCGCCTGGGCTACAACTACCGTCTGGACGAAATGAGCGCCGCGTTGGGGGTGGTGCAAATTCAGCGCATTGAAGAATTGCTGGCCAATCGCACCCGGGTTGCTCAATGGTACAACGACCGGTTAGCTGATTTAGAAATGGTGGAACGGCCGTTTATCGCCCCAGAAACCACGCGCATGAGTTGGTTTGTTTATGTTATTAGAATCTTGTCACCCGCCAATCGGAACGAAGTGATGCAAGAGCTGGCCAAAGCGGGAATTCCCAGTCGGCCGTACTTTACCCCCATCCACCTGCAACCTTTCTACATGCAGAAGTTTGGCTTCCAGCGTGGCGACTTTCCAGCAACTGAACGATTAGGTGATATTTCTCTAGCCCTGCCCTTCTCAGGTGTAATGACGGAAGAGCAGGTAGAACACGTCTGCAGCACACTGAGGCATATTTTACTAAGGAACACGAGCTCTCCAGCATGAAGGTGCGCTGGCTCGATCATAGCCTCTATAGGATAAATGAAATGAAAAAACAAAGGGCATCGCCCGGCTTTTTTCAAAAGATTTTGAAAAAACGTGTAATCGATGGTA
>CBDUOF010000422.1:0-5042 GCA_965368765.1 uncultured Anaerolineae bacterium
CTCTCGGCCTGTTCGCCGCAATCTGCGGCACCAAATGAGCCTGACGCTCCCGCGGTAGCGACAGCTGAGGATGACGAAGCGCCAGCGTTGCAGACCGTGCCAACCCCAACCACCTCAACAGAAAGTGAGGCGCCGAAAGGGGAAAGCGATATGGCTGAAAAAGATGACAGCGAAGCGCTGATCATTTATCGTCGATCGGGTGGCTTTGCCGGGGTGGAGGAGGAGTGGCGCATTTATGCAGACGGCCGTATCGAGGGGCCAGAAGGCAGCCAACAGGGGGATCCCGCTCAGGTACAAGCCTTGCTGGCACAAATGACAACCTCTGATTTTAACAGCCTGGCCGATAGTTATGTTCCGTTGGATAACTGCTGTGACCGCTTTACCTACGCCATTACTTTACAGCTGGAAGACGGCACAAAAACTGTGCAGACGACGGACGATATTCCCGATCAGCCAGAGCAGCTCACCCAGATTCTGGACTCCCTAAACAACTTGCTCCAACCAACTCAATAATGCCAACCGCTAATTTGGCAATAAAGAGTCCCCTTCTATGCACGAAGGGGACTCCTGCTTATTTTTACCCTACGACAGGCGCGAGGAAGCTCAACACAGTTGCCCTGGCGCTTGCCGCCTGATGGTCGCTATCTGACGATTAGCGGCAGGTAGAGCTGATAGGCAAAGCTGCCGCAAGTGTAAATGCGCACGTCATCGATAAACCAGCCGTAGTCGTACACGCTGGCGTCTGTGCCCATGCGGAAGCGGAAACGCACATTTTGCCCCGCCAATGAGCTGAGGTCTAAGCGACTGGACATATACCCGCCACTATCTGCGCCGAAGGCCGCAATGGCACCCAAAGGATTACTGGCTTCCAGCGTCCCGTTATAGCCATTGTGGGTAAAGAGTGCGCCAGCATTATTCCAGGTGCTGCCGCCATTGGTGCTGTATTCAACGATGCCCCCATCGTACTTTGTGCTGCCCGATGGCGTTGATGATTCAAAGCCAAAGGAATGGTTGAAATGCATAAACGCGTTGGCCGGAATGGCCACGCTGCTGTTCATTTCCAAAGCTGTGTCCGATGTAACATCCTGGTTAAATCCCCAAATATTGCCAACTCCACTCGTTGCGTAAGGGTCGGCCAAACCAATGTTGGAGGTCGTCTGAGGCACAAACCAGTAAGCTGCCGAACCCACATTGCTTGTCGCTGTCCAGTTACCACTGCCGGATTCAATGTTGTCAGCGAAGCGGTCAATCGGTACGCCGGTGGAGCAAATGGGTGCTTCAGTGGCGGCACAAGCGGCAGGAAACTGATTCATTTCAACGGCATCCAGCGCATTTTTGACGGCTTGCTGTTCTGCTGCGCTAAAACCAAGATTGATGCTGGCTTGAATGAGCGCATCATACAGCGCGCCATAGTCTGAAGCCGAGGTCAATAATGAAGTTTGAACTTCGTAGTAAAGGTCGGCCACTTTTGCATAGCCCAATGCCGTCACTGAAATGCCATTAAAGTTTCCGCCATCGGTCATTAGATAGGCTGCTTTGTTATTGATGCCGCTGTTGCTATGAACACCACCGTTGTCGCCCAAGCCAGAGCTTAATTCTGCTTGGTCACAGTAGTAGTTAACGCTGCTCATTTTGTCGGGATCGCCAAACAGGGTTGGGTCTTGCATGTTGCGAATGGCACCCAGTCCCGTAATGTCCTCACCCATTTCCCAGCGAGTGTCGCCAGCGTCATTGGCGGTTGCCTGATACTGATCAACAAATTCTCCCCATACGTCTGAAAGCGATTCGTTGATTGCCCCGGATTGATAAAAGTAGAATAGCTGAGATTCGTTGTCCGTGACGCCATGGGTTAATTCATGGGCAACAACATCATCGCCCAAGGGATAGGCAGCGGCATCGCCATAAACCATTTGGGCGGACGATCCACTCCAAAAGGCATTGGCATACCCAGAGCCGTAATGCACGGTGGAAATCATGGCCATGCCGGCGTTGTCAATGCTGTCTCGGCCATGTTCACTTAGATAAAAATCATAGGTATCACCCGCAAATTGATGGGCGGCGACTTCATGAGCGTCTCCGCCGCTGCAGGTTGGGTTGGCTTCATTGCAGACAATCGTACCGGGCAGGGTGGTGCCATTGTTGGCATCATAGGTTGAGCGATTCTTGGCGGTGTGTGTCTGGCTGAAGTTTAAGGCGATGACACCGAGTTGGGCATCAATCAAGACAAATTCATCTATATGCAGCAGGTTGGTTCCGGTCACTTCCATGCGCCATACCAGGGTGTCGATTGGTAGACCCGGGCCACCCATGAGGGCTGGGCTATAAATCCAAAGTTCTGGGTTTGTTATCGTGAGTTCACTTTGCTGTAGGCCGTAATCCTTGGCTATCTTTTCCAGGGCAATCTGGGCGGCGGTGTCGTCGGTAATGGTGGGGCTTGTCTCGATGAGAATATCTGGCAATATTTCACCGCTGGCTGCGAGAACATCCTGGTTCTTATCCAACTGCACAATCAATTCACCCCCGATAACGGGGATTCCCTGGTAGGTTTGCTGGAAGCGAACGGCCGTACGGCCGTTTTCTCCCAATCGTTCCTTCATCAACGTGAGATTATCATCCGGGTTCGTGATGCCAAACAGCGAGCCGTAGGTGTTTACAAAGCCTCTGGCAGCCGCTTCTGGGACGGCATTCTCGGTTAACAAGGCGGGTTGAGCAATGCGTTTGCCGGGCGCCGCACCAACAAAGCGCACCCTGCCTGTTTCGGAATGGTATGAGATGCGCACTGTATTGTCACTGTCTTGCTGTAACTGGCTCAGCAAGGCTGCCTCGGACAAATGGGGCGTGGTCTGGTTTGCCTGAGCAAACGAAGCTGACACCCACACCAAGCTAAAGACGAAAAATGCAAGAAACGCACTGTTTCTTAGGACATGAAAACGTTTCATTAAGCTGGCCTCCTAATTGTGGCAGATAAAATTTGCGACCATTATAACAAGATGATTCCGTTTCAGGTTGATACCTAGATGACAGTTAAAAGATCTGACGCATCTTACGCTGGTGGCCCCCGAGGGGAAGCCACTGAATGGGACGTTCGGCTGGCATATTACGGTGGGCTGCATTCGTAAAGCGTCGTATGATGGGGAGCTATGTTTACTTCTCAGGTACATCTAGGACGCAACTATGAACTCTGTAAAGCCAATAGTGGATTCAGCAGAAACGGCCGTTTCTCTTACTGATCCGCTTATCCAAAAAACGCCCTTTTTCTATGGCTGGGTCATTCTAGTCGTAGGCACTATTGGTTTGACCATGACCAGTCCGGGACAAACCTATGCCGTCTCAATTTTCATAGAATATTTCATCAACGACCTTAGCCTGAGCCGCTCCCTGGTGAGCACACTTTACACGGTGGGGACCTTAACTGGCAGTTTTGCCCTGCCCTTTGTCGGACGGCAAATTGATAGGCGCGGGCCGCGCTTAATGGTCGTGCTAATTTCCATTGCCTTTGGTTTGGCCTGCATTTATATGGGCTTTGTGCAAAACGCCATTATGCTAGGGTTAGGCTTTGTGGCCATTCGTATGCTGGGGCAAGGCAGCCTGTCTGTGGTAAGCCAAATCGTTATAAATCAATGGTGGGTTCGTCGCCGTGGCCTGGTGATGGGGCTGGCAGGCCTGTTTTTTGCGCTCTTGGGTTTAGGGCTCTTTCCAAATCTAATCAATTGGCTCATTCCCATTTATAGCTGGCGCACCACGTATATGATTTTGGGGGTGCTTTTGTTCCTGATAATGGCGCCGCTGGGTGCGCTCTTTTTTAGGGATCGGCCAGAGCGGTATGGATTAAAGCCAGATGGGGTTGATGACCAAGTGGCGTTGGAAAATGTGGCCGGGGAGGATACGGCCGTTTCCATTTTAGCAGAAGAAGAATGGACGGTAAGCGAAGTGGTCCGCACCCCCGCCTTTTGGAACATCTCGTTAGGCATTGCCGCCATTGCCATGCTGTCCACCGGCCTGTTTTTTCATATGATAAGCATCTTTGATGATAACCAGCTCTCCGCCTCTGTAGCCGCTTCCGTTTATGTTCCCATTGCCGTGACCACGGCGTTGGTCAACGTGGTGGGCGGCTATCTCATCGATCGCATTGCTGCCAGATATCTATTAGCCACATCGCTTTTTCTGCAGGCGGTTTGCTTGTGGATGGTGCAATATGTAACCGGAGTGGAAGTTGCCTTTTTGTATGGCATGGTCTTGGGGGCTACCAGCGGATTGTCACGCATTGTGGGCAGCGTGGTTTGGGCGGATTATTTCGGCCGTCGCCATCTGGGCAGCATTACCGGTTTGGCGACGCCCATCGGCGTGGCTGGCACCGCTTTTGGTCCCTTGCTATTTGGGGTTGGGCGTGATGTAATGGGCACGTACAACACCGTGCTGCTTGTCTCGGCCATGCTGCCCCTGGTGTTGGGCATAGCGGCTCTTTTTCTGCGTAAGCCTCAGAAAGTGCAGCCTTAGATAGTTGTTCGCATCAAGTTGGCTTTGTGAAGAACGAAATTGCTTTGTCATGGGCCCTGTAAGATTTCTATGATTCGATGATGCTATTCATTTTCACCGATCTTTACCTATCTTATTTGAGAGGACATCATGTTATTTTTGGAAAAAGAAGGCCAACAAGGGCAGGGGCTGATTGAATATGCACTTGTGCTTGTGCTGGTAGCGGTGGTGGTCATTGCCATTATCTCGCTGCTGGGCCCCAATATCGGCAATATGTACAGCCGTATTACATTTGGTTGGTAATCGCTGCAACGCCAACCAAATCCAAATAGAGAAGGTGCTCTTTGTTAAGGGCGCCTTTTTTTGTTTGGCCTATGCGGACAGCCAACTCTTTAAGTGCAATGCCCGCAATCGAAAACAGGTGCCCCAGCCACTGCCCGCTGGCCATGTAGCTGGATTTATTGCTTCAGTTGGACTTAGCTCCGCAACCAGGTTAAACGGGATAATTGAGCATGGCGAAAACATGTACCGGGAAACGCTAATCCAGCGTTTGAACTTTTTCCTTT
>CBDUOF010000423.1:0-5033 GCA_965368765.1 uncultured Anaerolineae bacterium
AGCAGCGTGTCGCCGTCGGTGTCGGGGTTGAGCGGGTCAGCATTCCAGGTGGCTTCGTCGCCGTCATTCAGGCCATCGCCGTCGGTGTCGGGGTTGTTGGGGTCGGTGCCAAAGATGTTGACTTCGTCGCCGTCACTGAGGCCATCTCCATCGCTGTCAGGGTTGTCAGGGTCTGTGTTGGTGACGCTGAGCTCCTGGCCATCGGTCAGGCCGTCGCCATCGCTGTCACTCCCTAGCCGAGCTGTTTCAGTTTGGGTAGCGATAAGGGCCGCCTGCGCAGCGGCCGTTGCTGTCGCATCGGTTCCTCGCTCACTAAAGGTGGCATACACCACCGCCAGCGAAATGCACAAAATGACCATTAAAATGCCAAAGATCGGCAGCAGCCAACCTGGAATGATCGGTTTGGTGATGAGCTGCCCTTGCAAGGATTGGCTTTCTGGCCCACTGGTGACCTGAATGGTGAAGGGCACGGTGCGCGGATTTCCGGTAAACGGCCGTTGCGCTGCACCGACCTGAAAATCAACCGTATCCTTGCCACCTGCCGGCAGGGTGAGCTGCTGCTGTGCTTGTTCAAACTGCACCGCATTGGCCGGATCGCTCCCGTTGAGGCTGTAGCTGGTTTCAAAGTTGCCGTCGTTGCGCACCAGCACGCGGCAAACACCGTTGTTGGTAATCTGGCGGGGGCGCATGTCGCTGGCAAACTGGGTAAACGGCCGTATCTGCACCGTCCCGGAAACGGCCGCTTGCTCATCTGGGCTGTTTGTGGAGCGTGCAATTAAGCGGTAGCGATGTTGGCCTGAACGCGCGCTGCTTTCTCGCGGCGGCTGAATGGTAATGGGAAAAGAGCTTTGGGCGCCCGGCATCAGCTGAATAGCGTCGTCTGGCAGCGTCACCCAGCTCGGGGGCAAGCCTTCCAACCGTAGCTGAAAATGGTCAACGATCGTGCCCTGATTGAGCAGTTCGATTTGGATTTCGGCGGCTTGCCCTGGCGAAACGTCCGTGTTGGTAGGATGCACGACCAGGTTGAGACGCCCTGTGCTGCTTTGCATAAGCGTGCTGCCTGGTGGTCGACTGATGGGGGTGGCTGGCGGCTGGTAGGCAGGCAGTGGCGCTGTCACCAGCGGCGCTTGCGGCTCGTTCGTTGCGCCGCTTCCTTCAAGTTGAATAAAAAAGGAGCCAATGCGCACCGTTTGTCCGCTGGCCCATGGCTCTGGAACTTCCGGCAGCAGCTTCACTTCGTCCAGGAAGGTACCGTTGGTGCTGCCCAAATCGGTGACGAGCCAGCCGCTGGGGGTGCGTTCTAGCCGCGCATGATGACGTGAGATGCCCTCAACTGGCAGCGTGACGTCGCAAGATTCAGAGCGGCCGAGCAGTACGGGTTCGGTCCCCAGCTTGAAGGTACGCGGCGATTCCCCTTTTTGGCTAATAATGAGACGTTCGTTGGGGCTGCTGGTGGCTGCGGCGGCCATTTGCGACGGCCGTTCCACAATCATTTCATCATGCAGCTGCGTAAGGACGCTAACCACCGTTTCTTCTGCCGTGGTGGCAAAGATGGTGACATCTTGCTCGGTGAGACCCATCGTGGCGCGGCGCAGGGCGGCGGCAAAGGATTCGGCCGTTTGGTACCGTTCTTCGGGCTGCTTGGCCAATGCCTTAATGATGACGTTTTGCACGGCCAGCGGCAGGCCAGGCTGAATGTGACGCGGCGGCGGCGGGGTTTCGTGCATATGCTTCATCACCGCGTCCGTCGGCGTTTTTATGTCAAATGGAAGGCGTCCGGTTGCCAACTGGTACAGGACCACGCCGAGAGAATAAATGTCGGAACGGCCGTCGAGCGAAGCCGAGGCCAAAGCTTGCTCCGGCGACATGTATGGCAATGTTCCCATAAACGTACCAGATTGGGTTTCGATGCCCCCTTCCAGCAATTTGGCCAGACCAAAATCGGTTACCTTGGCACGAACGGGCAGCTCATCAGGACGATCTGGTTGCTCTAGCCGCGCAATCAAAATATTGTCCGGCTTAATGTCACGATGCACCACGCCCAGCCGGTGAGCATAGCCTAAGGCATCGGCTACCTGGGCAATAATGTTGAGCGATTCACTTAGCTCCATCACCTGCCGCCGTTGAGCCAACTGCTTGATGTAGGCGCCCAGACTCAGCCCGCGTACATACTCCATCACGATGGTTAAGTAAGTAGCCGTGCTGGAAAAGTTGTAGATAGCCACAATGTTGGGATGGTTCAGTCGGGCGGCCGCCTGTGCTTCCTGCAAAAACCGTTGCCGGAACTCGGGCTGGCTGGCAAACTGACGGTGCATAATCTTCAATGCCACGGGCCGAGCCAAATTGCTGTCCAGGGCACGGTAAACTGCCCCCATGCCGCCTTCGCCCAACAAGGCTTCAATGCGATATTGTTCTATCTGTTTTCCAAGTAAGTCGTCCATAATGCGTGAGTATCCGTCACAGGGGCGGTTTGTGTCAATAAATTTGACTACACAAGATGACTGTTTCTTTACGCAAAGGGGCAAAGCGGAAAAAGGCAGCAAGAAAGCACGTTCACTCTTTCTTTCCTTGCGACGTCGCGTTGAAAGCTGTTTTAAGGTGAAAGGTAGGTGACTTCGAGGGTGGGTGCTGTACGGACAGTATACAGATCGGCAACGGAGTCCCCATTGCTTTCTGTTTCAAAGCTAAGGCGAAAGTATAGTCGGGATTGCCCCAGGATGAGTGCATCTTCAACGTCGAAGGCAACGTCAACTTCTGTGGGAACGGCCGTTTCACAGCTGATGAAGAATCCAAATGCATCGAAGGCAGTGCTGTCTAGCGGCTGGCTCAGTTCGATGACGTCGATTTGCAGACAGCCTAAGCTCGTAAACGGATCCCCCATGATGATTGCATCGTTGCTGAGACGGAGGAAAGCGGTGCGAATGAGAGCGTCGGGAGGTAAATCAGTTAGAGGAAAGGTAAAGACGGCCCGTACGGCCGTTCCATCGGCCAAATCACCAGCCCGGGGCAAATTGTCCTCACTGTTGTTGAAGGTGCCATTGCTGGTAAGCCAGCCGGACTCTGCCAGTGACAGGGGAATCTCCACAGTGGTCTCATTATCGGTAGGAGCCTGTGTAACCGGGGGAATAAGTGTGGGTGGTGCGGCCGTTGGCGCGTCGAGGACAGGGTTACCAGGATCGCTATTCGGAGCAGGGGTGGTTTGAGCAACGGCCGTTGCCCCAGATTGATACTTTAGCGGATCTGTGCCAGCCGCGACCTCTTCTCCGTCAGATACCCCATCCAGATCGGTGTCGGCCAGATTGGGATCCGTCTGGTATTGTTCCAGCTCTGCCAAATCGGTTAAGCCATCATAATCGCTGTCCGGCAGCGTGGGATCGGTGCCATGTGTATTGATCTCGATGCCGTCCAGCAAACCATCGCCATCGGTGTCCTCGTTGAACGGATCTGAGCCAATTAAAATTTCCCGCTCACCCGTTAAACCATCATTATCGTCGTCGCCAACCAGTTGGGCAGCAGTCAACGGCGCGGTCACGGTTTCGGCTGGTATGCCTTCGCCAAGCACAGGCGTAGCGGGAATATTTTCTACAGGACTGTTGCGATTTCCCAACACAGAGTTAAGCACCACGGCAATAAGAAGCAGTACCAGGAGCAGCTGAATAAGTGGCAAGAACCAGGCAGGAAAGCGAGGACGCACTTCTAAATAGCCTAGCTTGTTTTGTCGCAGACCATTGCCCGAGCGAATATCTATCTCGAAGGGGATCTGCTGCACCCGTCCAAAAATCGGCCGTTTCTTGCGGTGAGAAATGCGGTATGCGGTGGTACCCGTTCCGCCAGGTTCCAACTTTAGGGGCTGTTCATCCCCAAAAAATTGCAGCTTGCCTGCCGGGTCTTGGGCGGTGAGCTGTACGGTGCTGTTGACGTTGCCATCATTGCGCACCATGACGCGGCAGGTGCCGCCGTCTTCCACATGCGTCGGCCAGACGCTAAGCTCAAACTGCTCTTCGGGTAAAATGGTGAGTTGGCCTTGCAGAACGGCCGTTTCCACTGGTGGCCCTTCGGTACGCAGCAGCAGTTGGAAAGGATGCTGCCCAGCCAGCAAAGGCTGTTCAGCGGCGGGTAGCTGTAGCGTCAGCGGCACGGTTGCTCTCGCTCCTGGCGTCATGGAGACCGTGTCCTGCGCCAAGGTGCCAATATCTTGCAGCCCAGTCCGGCCTATTTTGATCACCAGCACGTGGCTGCTCTGGTTAAACAAATCGATTTGCAGGCTTGCCTGGTCACCAGGTGCCAGAGTGGCCTGCGTCGGGGTAAGGGCGACGCTGAAGTTGCTATGGCTGGCCTGTACATGGCTGCCGTCGGCTGCAATTTGAAACAGTTCGGTGGCGGGTTCTATTTGGGTCTTTTCAGATGGGTTGGGCTCTATATCATTGGCCAACTGCCACTGTAAAAAATAAGGGCCAATCTGTAGCCGCTGACCAGGCTGCCAGGGCTCTGGCCTTTCAGCATCAAGTTTACGGCCGTTGTAAAACGTCCCGCCACGGCTGGCGACATCAACAATTTGCCACGTATCGCCTGCTTTTTCCAACCGCGCGTGGAAGCGTGACACATCCAGCGAGGAGAGCACGATATCATTGTCTGGGGCGCGCCCGACGGTGAGCTTTGGCTTGTTCATGCCAAAATGGCGCGGCGCACGTCCTTGCCCGGTAATCACAATTTGGTCACCAATGTCTGGTGGGGGCGAGGTCTGCAGAATCGTTCTGGATGGCTCGTGGGCGTTTCTCCTCGCTTGCGGAGGCACGTGCCCTGCTGGAGGCAGCAGGGCGGGTGTCGCCTCCTCTTCGTTTTGCTGCTCTGGTTTGGGATGCGGTGCAAGGCTGGTTTCTTCCAGGGCGGTCAGCGGTGGTCGGGAGGGAACGGCCGTTTTACTCTCGGCCAGCACGGTATGCAAATCGACAACGCTGGCCTGTGGAGCAAACAGCATCATGTCGGCGGCGGTGAGTCGGCTGACCGCCTGACGTAAATCGTCCCCTAGTCGT
>CBDUOF010000424.1:0-5029 GCA_965368765.1 uncultured Anaerolineae bacterium
TTTAATGGGGATTCCCACAACAGATAGCTGGGATGTGGTGCGAACGGCCGTCTCCTTCCCCATTGATCCGAACAATACGATTTCACCGGAAACGGCCGTGCAGGGAATGAACGACTTTCTGACAAACATCAGGGCAGGCTCACTCGTGGCCGATCAGGAAATGGTCCACATTCTCACCGACTTCGAGCGCTAGCCGGCAAAAGCCCTGCAGCGACAGTTCTAGTCGCGTAAGGGCTGTTCCACAGGTAAAACGATGTGGAAACGGCTGCCGGGAAGCAGCGCTTCATCATGTCCCTCGCTTTCCACCCAGATACGGCCGTTGTGTGCCGCCACAATGCCTCGGGCAATGGCCAAACCCAGACCGGCCCCGCCCCCCTTAAAACTCGTCTTGCCAGAGGAATGCAGCATCACTTCGCCCGTCTGGTAAAACTTCTCAAAAATAAGTTCGTGCAGGTCCGGGGCAATGCCCACCCCGCTGTCGCTGATGATGATTTCGACCTCACCAGAATTATTTTTATGCGAATGGAAACGGCCGTATACCGCAATTCTTCCTCCATCAGGCGTATACTTAATGGCATTGATCAACAGCTGGTAAAAAACCTTTTGCAACGCCTCAACATCTGCTTCCACTTCCGGTAACTTGCCCAACTCAGTCAAATCAAGTGAAATTTCCCGTTCAGCCAACGCTTTCTTAAATCGATTGCTGATCTGGCGAAGTAAGAACACCAAGTCTGCGGGTGCCAGATAGAGATCGAGCGAACTGCTGTCAATCTTAGCCACGTCCAACATGCTCTGCACCACTTCTTCCATACGTGCCGCACCCCGCCCAATTCCCTCAGCCCATTTATAGAAAAAGCTGTTAGCCTGAATCTGCTCGTCGTCTAGCAGCATTTGGGCGTTAAAATTCACAATCGTTAACGGGGTGCGCAGCTCGTGCGAAGCAATCGTGATGAAGTCGGTTTTCGTTTTATCCAGGCGCTCCAGTTCACCGTACGCTTTTTGCAACGCCTGGGTACGTTCGGCCACCTTATCTTCCAACTGCTGGTTAAACCGCTTTATTTCGTCATAAAGATGGGCATTTTCCAGCGCAATGGCAACCTGATCGGCCAGCAGCTGAAAGTTGGGAATCTCGCCAGGAGAAAACGCACCAAGCTGATCGCTTTGCAAATCGAGTACACCCAGCACCTTTTCGCCCATTTTGAGGGGCAGCAAGATTTCAGATCGTGTGTTGGGTGCTTTTTCGGCGGGATCGTAGCGAAAATCGCGGGTGACATCGTCAATGCACAACGGCCGTCCATTGGCCAATACCCAGCCGACTGACCCCTGCAACCCGGCCCGCAGTCGCAAACCGTCGGCAGGCACGCCCTGGCCGGCTTCCGTCACTGCCTCAATGGCTAACTTATTCTTATTGGGTAAAAACACCCCGACATAGTACACCGCGTAGCGCTGCCAGATAAGTGCCGCAATTTGATCCAGCAGGCTCTCAAGCTCCAATATGGACGTGATGCGTTGCCCCACGGCAAAACTGGTTTGCTGCTGCACGGTACGTTGCTGCAGCTGGTTGCGCTGCTCCTGTTCGGCAAGACGGTATATTTCCGCCTGCTGCAGGGCACGCAGCCGCACCCACTGGGCCACCAGGCCAGTGAAGGTCGCCACAAAGAGAACCACGCCAAAATAGGGCCACTCCTCAATATTGCGCGGGTCAAGCCAGGCGATAAGGCCCCAGGCACTCAGGCTCACAAGCTGAATGGCCACATACCAGCGCTGCGAGGTAAACATGACACCTGCGCCAAACAAAAATAGTGCCAGATTGGCCGATTGATTGGGCACAGAATTGTAGTAAAAGCGCAGCAAAATTGTGAGCAGCAGGACGATGGCAACAACGGCCGTTGCTCGCTCAGCGTATTTGATCGGCACATGCCCCCGCAGCAGTGAAAAGAAACCCACAAACAGAAAAATGCCGCTGCCGACGGCAACCCAAACCATGGTTTGTTGCCCATTTTCAGTTAAGAAAAATTGTTGAATCAGCGCATACACAAAAAACATGATGCTAAAACTGCCGTAAACAAAGGGCAAGCCTTCCATCTCCGTGCTGTACAGAGCGTGGCGAATTTGCGCCTCCGACACGCCCGATTTATCCAGGCGAATCAGATTGTTGAAGCGCTGTCTTAATAGTTGAAAAACGGTTGGCTTCATAACGTGAACCAGACATCAAAGGTTAATTGCCCAGATTATACCTGAGGTGCATCAGAATTCGCAGTCGCCATTTTACCTATTTCGTGCTTCAATATAGAAAAAAGCTCAGGGTAAGACCCCGATAGCTAGAGACTGGAGACGGAAGGCTAGAGATTCCATTAATCCCTTATCCCCACGCCCCAATCTCCCCACTCAATCGCAAGGAGAATGCATAATGTCAGTTGTCGCTCGTAAACGAGATGCAATGCCCCGACAATATCAATGGGATGTTGAATCTATTTTTGCCACCCCGCAGGCATGGGAAACGGCCGTTTCTCAATTCCAAGAACAGTTAAAAGAAATCGAACAATTCAAGGGTCGCCTGCATGAAGGCCCCACCGTGCTGGCAGACTATCTTACTGCCGCTGACAAATTGGCAACGGCCGTCGGCAAAATTTACGTCTACGCCAGCCTCAACTACAGCGTAGACACCACCAATCAGGCCGCCGCCGGGCGAAATGATCAGGGGCGAAGCCTCTTTGGCATGACCCTCGCCGCCACCGCCTTTGCCCAGCCAGAAATGCTGGCCATCGGCTTCGACACGCTGCGCAGCTGGCTCAATCAAGATGAACGGCTGGCCGATTATGGCCATTATCTGGACCGACTGGAAACGCAGCAAGCCCACGTGCGTTCAGCAGAGGTGGAGCAAGTTTTGGGCATGGTACGCGACGCCTTTGGCACTGCCTCCGCCACCCACGGCATTTTGGCCAATGCCGATCTGCAAATTGAGCCTGCCGTAGGCAGCGATGGCCAAACCCACGACGTGACCCAGGGCACCATCGGTGGCCTCATCACCCACGCCGACCGGGAAGTGCGCCGCACCGCCTGGGAAAATTACGCCGACGCCCATCTGGATTTCAAAAACACCATGGCCAATGCCCTGGCCGCTGGCGTAAAACAAGATGTGTTCAACATGCGGGTGCGCGGCTACGACTCCTCGCTGCAAGCGGCCTTGTCTGGCACGTTCATCCCCACTGAAGTTTTTCACAATCTGATCGACACATACAAGGCCAACCTACCCACCTGGCATCGCTACTGGAACATTCGCCGCCGAGCATTGGGGGGCTACGAGACGCTGTATCCCTATGATGTCAAAGCGCCATTGTCCTTGGACCCGCCAAAAGTGCCGTATGAAACGGCCGTAGAGTGGATCGCCACCGGAATGCTGCCGCTGGGGCAAGAATACGCCTCCACCCTGCGTGCGGGTGCCCTGGAAAATCGCTGGGTCGATGTCTACCCCAACAAAGGCAAACGTATGGGCGCCTTCTCCTCTGGCGTGAAGGGGACCCACCCCTTCATCATGATGAGCTACACCGATGACCTGTTTGGCCTCAGCACCCTGGCGCACGAACTGGGCCACTCCATGCATTCATACCTGACCTGGCAAAATCAAAACAACCTCACCTACAGCCGCTACGGCCTTTTTGTGGCCGAAGTCGCCTCCAACTTCAACCAGGCGATGGTGCGCGCCCATTTGCTAGAAACCAACAGCGATCCCGAATTCCAGATCGCCATCATCGAAGAAGCAATGTCCAACTTCCACCGCTATTTCTTCATCATGCCCACGCTGGCCCGCTTTGAGCTGGAAATCCACGAGCGCGTTGAGCGCGGTCAGGCACTCAACGCCGACAGCCTCAATGAGCTGTTAGCCGACCTGTTTAGCGAAGGCTTCGGCGATGAGGTTGCGGTCAATCGCGATCGCGTAGGCATCACCTGGGCGCAGTTCCACACCCACATGTATTCAAACTTCTACGTCTACCAATACGCCACTGGCATCTCAGCGGCGCATTCGCTGTCACAAGCGATTTTGGCCGGTAATAACGGCGCCGCCGACAACTTCCTCAGCTTCCTCAAGGCGGGCGGCTCCGTCTTCCCCCTGGACGCGCTCAAGATTGCCGGGGTCGATATGACCTCGCCAGAGCCGGTGGAGACAACGTTTGGCGTGTTGGCCGGGTATGTGGATCGGTTGGAAGCGTTGGTGGGGCAGCGGGGGTAATTGCAAAGTTATCCAGTTGAGTTGTTGAGCAAACGGCCGTCTCTGTGGGGACGGCCTCTTTTTTGTCAACGGCCGTTTCCCGGGTACAATATTTTCAACAACCCAGCACAATGAGGAAACCCCCATGACAACCGTCCCCTTCCAAACGCAAACAACCAGCACGCGACGTGAGCGCTGGGCCTGGTATCTTTACGATTTCGGCAACTCAGCCTATGCCTCAGTTGTGCTGCTGGCGGTCTACTCTGCCTACTTTCAGGGTCATGTGGTAGGCGGTGCCGAAGGCTCACGTCTCTGGGGACTGGCCGTAGGCATTGCCATGCTCGTTGTCGCCGTCACCTCGCCCATTTTGGGTACAATTGCTGATTTTTCCGGCTCCAAAAAGAAGTTTTTGCTTTTTTACACCATCATGGCCTGCGTTTTTACCGCAGGCCTTTTCTTTGCCGAGCCGGGCAACGTGGCCATTGGCATGGGCTTTTTTATATTGGCGGAGATTGGGTACCGCAGTGCGCAAGTCTTTTATAATTCCTTGCTGCCAGAAATTGCCGAACCGCATGAAGTGGGTCGCGTTTCGGGCAATGGCTGGGCGATCGGTACACTGGGCGGCATCATTTGTCTGTTAATTATTTTGCCGCTTATTCAAGCAATTGACGGGTTGCTGATCGTTCGGGCATCTTTGGTAATTACGGCCGTTTTCTTCGCCATTTCCGCCACCCCCATCTTCCTTTGGCTCCCCGAACGCGCCAAGCCCAAGCCACTACCCGCTGGTGAAAACTATTTCAGCGTCGCGCTTAAACAGCT
>CBDUOF010000425.1:0-5019 GCA_965368765.1 uncultured Anaerolineae bacterium
TATGATGTCTGCTTCGCTAACGGTGAGTATGTCGCTGACGTACTGTTGCATGATAGGCAGGTTATGCGCCCCGACAAAGCGGGTGCGCAGACCGTCTGCGAGCGTGTCCGGAACGACCGTTAAGCGCACAATTTCACCCGTTTGCCAGGATCGCTGAGCATCGTTGGCGGTGGCCGGCTCGACGCCAACGACTTGGCAGGTTGGCTGGTGTACCGCTGCTGCCAAGGCCGTGCCGCTAAGCAAACCGCCGCCGCCCACTGGGGCAAAGAGTACGTCGAGTGGCCCCGCTTCTTGCAGAAGTTCGAGCGCAGCCGTACCGGCCCCGGCAATAATATTGGCATTGTCGTAAGGATGAATCAGCGTGTAGCCGTGCTCGTCTATAAGCTGGGCACAAACCGCCTCGCGCTCGACAGCAGGGCAGGTGACGATGGTGGCCCCATACCCGGCCGTAGCCGCTTTTTTGATGGCTGGGGCATTGTCTGGCATCACAATCGTTACCTGAACGCCCAATAACTTAGCAGCCAGCGCCAGCCCCTGGGCATGATTGCCGCTGGAGTGGGTGACGATTCCAGCCTCTTTCTGAGCGTTGCTGAGCTGACTAACCGCGTTGTAGGCCCCGCGAAACTTGAACGCCCCGACGCGCTGGAAATTTTCACACTTGAGATAAATTTGGTGCCCGGTCTGCTGGTTTAGGGTGCGGGACGTGTGCACTGGGGTGTGGTTGGCAATGCCTTGAATGCGGGCGGCTGCTTCTAAAACGGCCGTTGGCTTAGGAAGTGTGATCATGGCTTTTCTCGAAATAATGGGGAGGCGTATTGACTTTTATAATAAACGTTTCATTTCAATGCGGCGGAACGAATCAAAATAGCCTGCTTTCTGAAAGCCGAGCCATTTTTCATCTTCGCATAGATTTTCGGCAATAGAATCCTGTCGCTTGTGCCGCTGATGTAACACATTTAAGATTGCCTCTGTGACTTCGGTGGGATCGCCGACGGTAACTTCAACAATGAGCCGAGTCAGCTGCAGCAGTCCGGCGTGATAGGTAATCCAACCACGCCCACCATTTTTCAGCTCAACCAACAAGGCAGACAAATTATGCACATTTTGCAGAGATTCCGTTTCGTTTAGCCAATTGGGACGTGATTGCCGATGCGACAGCAAGATGATGGCATCTTCATGATTGAGGGTTGTGATTTGTTTCACCTGATCAAAGAGTGCCTGGTTAATATCGGCCTTGGGGGCACGCCGCGCCACGATGAGCTCGCGAGTCTCTTGAAAACCGTATTTGCGGAATAAGTTATGTGCCGGAGCATTTCCTTTGATGACTTCCAACCACATCGTTTTTAAAGATTGCTTTGTGGCAGCTTCCAGCAGGCCGGACATCAAGGCACTGCCAGTACCTTTGCGCCGGCCAATAGGCAATACGCCCAGTCGGGTTATCCAGCCACGCTGATGCCGTACACCCAGCATACCCAAGCCCAACATAACAGCATCTTCAGCTGCCACGCACGAATGCTCCAGGGAGACATCGTACACCCGGCAATATTCCATTAGGCGGGCCACATTCATGGGCATTGGCACCAGGTAATCGACCCGTGTCTCATTGTACGCTTCGGTAAGCTGCTCGAAGCTGTAGTTGCTGGCTGGATGAATATCCATATGCGCTGTGGCGGCCGATTTTTTTGCTGTTGGCTTAGGCATCATTATCCAAGAAGTAGGCGGCAACTTGTTCAGGAAATGATTTAACGTCTATCGGTTTGGTAATGCAGCCGTCACAGCCATATTGTTGGGCCATTTCCATGGCCTTTTCTGAAGGCCACGCTGTGATGGCAACGATTGGAATCTTTTCCATGTCTGGAATTTGTTTAAGCAAAGTCACGACGGTTTGCCCGTCCACGTCTGGTAGACCCATATCGACAAGGATAAGGTCTGGTTTTTCTTCAAGCGCAAGGGCAACGCCCGTTTCGCCATCGGCAGCATGTAGCAGTCGGTAGTGATGTGGCTCTAGTACGCGCTCTACTAATAAACGATTGGCGTGATTGTCTTCAATTTGAAGGATGGTTTTCATATCAGGCCGCAGGCGGAGGGACGGGTAGGTTGGCAACGGCCGTATCGCGCCATTTCATCCCTTCGTCAATCAACATGACTGGAATGCCGTCCCGAATGGGATATTTCATATTGGTGTCGGCACAAACAAGCCAACAATCGTGAACTAATTCTAGCTGCCCAGGATCATCACCGTATTCGGTAGATTGCACAGCCAATGGGCAGCGCAATATTTCTAACAATTGGGGACTGATTGGTAAATCAATGCTGTTTGTCATTAAGTTCCTCGTATTCGGTCATTGTCTAAGGAGTATTCGGTGGATATGCTCCACGGCAATCATACGCATCTTGGTGAAAGCCGCAACCTGTTTGACATGGTCTTACGGATTGCGAACGCAGCGAAAACCAACGGCCGAACTGATGAATTCGGGGGTCAGCGAGCTACGGTTTGTTGCCCGGATGCGGTCTGCCTGGTTGTTGAACGGCCAGGCACCCCCGCGAATGACGCGGGCAAACCCGGTTTCTGGACCGGTTGGATTGCTGATGTTGCTTTCTTCATACCAGCGTTCATTGTACCAGTCGGCTGTCCACTCCCAAAGGCTGCCAGCCATGCCAAAAACGCCAAAAGGACTGGCGCCGTTGGGCAGCGCGTCCACCGGTTTTAGATTTTCGTAACTTTCACTCTGGAAGATTGCACGGTCACCGCCTGGCTCGGGCTGGATATTGCCCCAGGGATAGAGACGGCCGTCCGTGCCGCGGGCCGCGTACTCCCACTCGGCTTCAGTTGGCAAACGAGCACCCACCGATTCGCAATACAGCTTTGCCCCATACCAGCTTACGTGGTTGATAGGGTAATTGGCAAAGCCGGTTCTGGGAAAATATTGCACGGTTCCGTCTCCCAAATCCTGGCGGAGGAGGTAGCTTGTGTAGCCAGCCAATTCGTTTGGCCAGGCGCAATCTACCCCTTCGCAGGCCCGTTCATAGGAACCCAGTCTATTCAGGAAAGCGGCAAATTGTTCCACATTTACTTCATACTTGTCCATATAAAATTGAGAAAGCCGCACCTGGTGCAACGGCCGTTCATCGGAGGCGGCAATAAAGTCATTTTCGCCCGCTCCCATCAAAAATGTATCGGCCGGGATGAGCACCATTAGCATGCCGTCTTGCTCGCGAACAATGGTGTTTGGGTAGCGATCGGGGGTGGCCGTTGGGGTGTTGGTGGGCGTACTGGAAGGCGTCGGGCTGGGTGTTTCGGTTGGTATGGGGGTATCAGTGGGTTGTGGTGTTTCAGTGGCGGTTGGGTCAATTAGCAAAACGGCCGCTTCTGGCGAAACCTCAACCGTTGGCGCAGCTGTGGGTGTCGGGGTGGTTGCACCAAGAAACCCAGCTATTTGTTGGCTTAACGGGGAGATGCCAGCCGTCGTGAACAGAAATACCGATGCAACAAGCAGTAAGCCCGCTGCAATGAGCAGGTAAAATGAGCGACTTTGCCAGAAATCGCGGCGATGGGCAATTCTAAATGCTTCTTTGACAGACCGGCTCCCCTGTAACGCATAGGTTGGCAAGGCGCGACTGCCATTTTTGGCAGAATATTTATGAACGGTAGCGACATCGGCTACCGTGATTTGAGCCAGGTTATATTCATGCTGATGCTCATAAAGGGCGTGGCACAATTGATGCGTTTTATAGGGATGTCCATCTGTAATGTGATAAATGTATTGGGCAACATCCCGCACTAGCGTGAAGGGTACGGGCTGTCGCACCAGCGCAACGGTTTCCTCTTCATCAAGGGGGGGGAGTTCATAGAACAGCCCGTTTTGCAGTATTGGCAGGTCGGTGGCCGTGGCTTCCGGACTATCGGTGAAGCTAAAGAGGACGTTGGCACTGTTCTCTGTGGTGAGATGGGTTTGCAGATTGCCAAGACAGTTGGCTGGAAGGACACCCGCTTCTATTTGCCCCAGGATCAATTGGCAGTTATCGAAGAGGAAGAGGGGGTGGCGCTGTGTGGTTTGGCTAAACGGCCGTTTTTCCTGGAGAAGTTTGCTAGTTGGCAAGAGAAACTGCTGCTGCAAAGCTTTTGGCGGATCGGCGATAAAATCGGTGTGGTTGAGGGTGTCCAGCTCAATATTGTAACGTGCCAAGCCATTTAGACCGGCATTGGCAATTTCCCAATAAAGAGCACTTAAGCTATCCAGGGCAATTTGCGCATAATCCAGGTAGATGCCAACGAAAGGCGGGTTGAGCGCCCCGAACTCGATCTCTTTGAGAACGGCCGTTTTTCCAATTTTGGGCGGCCCGTGCAAAATTAGCAGTTGTTCCGGAACGATGTCCGCTTCTGTTTGCTCCAATATCCAGCGAAAAACATCGTGGCGACCAAAAAATAGCCGACTGCTGTCGGAGCTTGTGAGGTGGTAAGGATTGCCAACCGCTGCAGTTTTAATCATAAGAATAGCTTGTAAGCGGCCGCAGCCGCTTGGATATCTCTATTTTATGTGTAAATGAGTCTAGTTACAACGTGGCTAACAGAAGTGGGCTGTAGAAAGCTGAAAATGTCCAGGCAGTACGATTAAACGGCCGCTTTTACCAGGCTTGCCAGGGCGGCTTCAACACGGCCGTATTCGGTCTGAATTTGCTGTAGCAGTTGAGGGGCATTCGATAAATCTTGTGCTATGCTCGATTGTTCCAGTTCGCGGCTGTAGCCCGAAAGTTGGGTCATGGCCATGCTGGCACTGCTGCCCTTTAGGGTGTGGGCGGCGTGCCTGACTCCAGTATAATCATCGTTCTCTATGGCGCCAGCTAACCTGGCCAAGATTTCACTGGTATCCTCCAGAAAAATGGGCGCCATCATAGCCAGAAATTGGTCAATATTGCTCCCAACCAGGTGTTTTAGCACTTCCAGATCGATAGCCTGTGTTGGCGGGTTTTCTGCGGCAGAAGGTGGCGGTGTGACTGCCAGCTCGGGTGCAGCTGTCT
>CBDUOF010000426.1:0-5016 GCA_965368765.1 uncultured Anaerolineae bacterium
TGGCGGGTGATGTTGCCACTGAAGAGCAGGCGGGTGGCTACCTGGTTGGCTTCCAAAAACTGAATCAGTTCGTTGCGGCTGAACGGCGCATCGGGGCGTACGGTGAGTAAAAAGCCAAACCAGCTGGGGTCGCTGTTGGGGGTGGCTTCTGGCAAAATGAAATATTCTTCATGCTGTTTGAGGCCGTCGTACAACAGTTGCCAGTTTCGTTTGCGGGCGGTAATGAAGCCTGACAATTTATCTAGCTGGGCTACGCCAATGGCCGCCTGCATGTCGGTCATTTTGAGGTTGTAGCCGATATGGGAGTAGATGTATTTGTGATCGTACCCTTCGGGCAGTTCGCCCAACTGCCACTCAAACCGCTTGCCGCAGGTGTTGGCCACGCCAGGGGCACACCAGCAGTCGCGCCCCCAATCCCGGAAAGATTCGACCAGCTTTTTGAGCTGGGCATGGCGAGTGAGGATGCTGCCTCCCTCGCCCATGGTGATGTGGTGGGCGGGGTAAAAGCTGACTGTGGAAAGATGGCCAAAGGAGCCGGTGAGACGGCCGTTATACGTTGCTCCTACCGCATCACAATTGTCCTCAATGAGCCATAGATTGTGCTTGTTGGCTACGGCAAGCACGGCGTCCAGGTTGAAGGGGTTGCCCAGGGTGTGGGCAATCATAATCGCTTTGGTGCGAGGGGAAACGGCCGTTTCCAGCAGCGATACGTCCACATTATACGTCCCCAGCTCAACGTCCAGAAAGACCGGCGTTAACTGATTTTGCACAATGGGATTCACTGTTGTCGGAAAGCCTGCCGCAACCGTAATGACTTCATCGCCCGGTAAAATCTGGCGTTCTGCCAGTTTGGGTGATGTCAGCGCAGAGAGTGCCAGCAGATTGGCCGAAGAGCCAGAATTACACAAAATTACGTGCCGCACCCCCATCCAGCGGGCAAAATCCCGCTCAAACTGCTCTGCGTAGCGTCCCGTGGTCAGCCAAAACTCCAGGGATGAGTCGACCAGATTCACCATTTCAGCCGCGTCAAAGACCCGGCCAGAGACAGGTACTTCCGTTTCACCAGGAGTAAAGGGATGCTGGCTGTGTTCTGCCTCGTAATATTCTTGAACCAAGGCCAGAATCTGTTGCCGCAGCGCCTCGCTTTTGCTCATTTGTTGCTCCAATGCAGTGTGTTCAGTTCGGCGAGCAGGGTCGCCGCTGTCAATTTTTTGGCTCGTTGGAATTTCGTTGAGGCATAGATTATTGCCACTTGCGTAAATGGTCAGCTTGCTGGTTATGCTGTGCCCACCATTGCTTAGTCAGTAGCCTCTCAATCCTGAAGACGTTTTCCATGAATAGCTTATTGCAAAATGAAGATTTGGGCTAATCGCAAGGCTTTTATTCGGCAGTGGTGCGCGGTTTGGTGATGGTAGGCGGAATGGGTAACGGCCGTATTCCTTCAGCAACCACTTGCTCCATTCGCCCCAGTCGGAACTGCACCAGCCCTACCAAAAAGGACGCCCCGCTGTAAAGAAAGTAGAGCCAATGCCAGGGCAGGGCCATGATGATGAATTGGAACCCCCGCTTATGCAATAAAAATTGGTAGAATGATCGATTCAGCCAGATGAGCAGCAGCATGGCCAGCACCACGAACGGCAGGGCCCAGGTTGAAACCAGGCTAAGCCCCAGGCTAAAGAGGCCAATGAAGGCAACGGCCGTACTGAGCCGTTGTGAAAAGTTCAAATTTAGATCGTTGGGCGCACCGCCCCCTTGCAAAATGAGCCGCGTCCAGGGCAGTGCCCGGTCCCGCACATCTGTGATCATCATTTGGCGCGGTGCCCACTCCTTCATATGCTTTACCTGCAGAAGTTTCTCCAGACGCACCCGGTGTCCAGCCGCTTGTAGGCGGTAGCCCAACTCAATATCTTCAATGCTGGGTCGTTCATACAACTGTTCGTTAAAACCGCCAATCGCCAGAAAAACATCCCGCCGAATCGCCCCGCAGCCGCTCCAAAACGTAGACGCATCAATTTTGCCATGCTGATGAATGTAATGATGAAGCAAATTACGATATTGAGAAAGGAAATTTGTGGCCAGTGGCTGGTCATCGTAAGAACCAAAACAGGCAGCAAGCCCAGGATCAGCCTGCATGGTGGCTGCCATATGTCCAACCGTCCCGGGCTGAACCAACACATCGGCATCAATAAAGAAGAGGATGTCTCCCCGGGCAACTTGCGCCCCGACGTTGCGAGCCTGGGCCGGCCCTAAGCGCCGTTTCATGCCGCTCACCAGCCGCACGCCGTGAGCGTACCCAATCTGTACAGAGTTATCGGTGGAGCCATCTTCTACAACGATGCATTCCCATTGACTGTACAATGTTTGCTTCAAAGCGGTGAGGCAGCGATCAAAATGCAATCCGCCGTTGTGCACCGGAATAATCACTGAAATTGTTGGTTTCATAGGCATTATTTTTTCGGATTGTGCCGTAAATTGAGAAAAAAGTTGTAGAGAAAAGCAACGACAAATCCCACGATAAACCCGGTTACAAATCCATAAAGAAACCCAATCAGGCTTCCAACAAAGCTCACGGTATATCCCAGAAAGAATTGACCCAACAGGGCCAAATGGGGCCCGATGGGTTCACCACCCTTGAGCAGCAGCCAATTGGTCGCAACAAAAATGACCAATCCGAAAATGATGCCAGTGACCAGACCGGATACAACAGCATTCAGTCGTATCAAGCGGGTCATGACGATTTTCTCTAATGTGGGCTCTTCTTTTGTCATTTTCAAAAAAAAACTTTTTGGTCAATGTATTGCGCTCCCCAGCCGATGCTGGGCCAACGTACTCAAAACCCAAAAAGTTACCTGCAATGATTAAATTGTTGTGCCAAGCTGCGGGTAAAAAAGGATGTTTCTACCCGATAGGCTTACCAATATTCCGTCAATCTGTACCAGTATTAACCAATTTTGCCAGTTTGTGCAAGAAATTGTGCCCAAATTGGGGCACAGCACGCGCTAAATATGCTCGAAGAATTGGTGCATAATGCTCTGTTCGGCAGAACGATGCAGGCTGACCAGGTAAAGTGCTGTGGCAGCATTCCGCAAGAAAGCATACCCCCAGCCAAACGCAAAGCCAGTCAAAAAGCCGTAGCCCAGCCCAATCAGACTACCAACGGCCGTTACCGTATAGCCTGGGTAGAATTGCGCCAATAGCGTCAATGTCTCCCCGGTTAAGTCGCCGCCGCTTGGCAAGAGCAGCAGCGTAGTTAGCAGGAGTCCCAGCCCTGTGACAATACCCAGTGAGAGTCCCAGCGACAGTGGATCTAGCTTTGGCAGTATGCTATCAAGGACGTCATCGACTGCAAGAATGAGTGCTTCTGGCTCTATCGAATGAGTAAGCACCAACTCCTCATGATAATCTTGTTCGGCATTGACCTGCCATAAATTATTGTGCTCGCCAAAGATCAGGTTGCGCACGGCCAGCATCCCCGTGAGCATGGCGTGATCCTGATTGTTATAGCGGTGCAATCCATTGCGCCCAATCGTTTGTAAATTTTCCAGGGTGGCCAGGTACGCTTTGATGGTTTCCAAACTCGCTTCATAGTCGGCATCATAAACCGGGTACGATTTTTCTACGCGGAAAACAGCGCCATCTACCACATCTTCAGATTTGGCTAAGCCGATTTTGGCAATTTCTTGCTTGCCTAAGGCAATAAGCGCGTCGTCTGGCATGCTCCAGATGGCGTCTCCCTCGTTGCAAAAGTACTCCATCCCCAGGCTGGTGGTTGCCAGGTCGGGCACCATGTCGGCGCTCCAATTCTTGTAATTTTGGATACGTCCCACCTGCACGCTGGGGTCATGAATATATATCCAGTTATCGGGAAATAGCTCGGGTTTTTTGACAATGAGACAAACGGTGAGAAAGTCCCGGTATTTAAGCTGATTGGCAGCCTCTAAGACGGGGGGCGGTGCTGGTGGGCTGAGCCATTTCAGCAGCTGTGTTACAGGCATACTGGAAATGAAGCTGCCGCCGTAGATTGTGTGGATACGGCCGTTTTCCTCAACCGACACCCCTGTAATTCGCTGCCCTTCCCGCTGAATGCCTACCACGTTACTGTTAAGCTGAACTTGTCCACCCTGAGCACGGATGCGATCTTGTACGGCCGTCCACAACATCCCTGGTCCCCGGCGCGGATAATCAAACTCTTCAATCAACGTCTTGATCGTCTCAGTTGGCTTCAGAAACATGGCGGTGATGGCCGTTTTGAGCGATAGATCTTTGATGCGCTGGGCGGCCCACTCTGCTTTAAGCTCGCTGCAAGGAATACCCCACACCTTTTCTGTATATGATTTAAAGAAGGTTTCAAAGAGACGCTTGCCAAATCGGTTGGTGACCCATTGCTCAAACGTTTCTTCCACTTTATAGGGAAAAAGATGCCAGCGCAGGTAGCTACCCATGATGCGCAGCCCTTCAATTGGACCAAGACCCAACAGCGCATTAAATGGTTTGAGTGGGTAATGAAAATATTTATTTTTGTAAAAGATGCGGGAGAGTCGGGGGCGGCGTAGAAAGTCATCGCCCAAAATATCTTGCCAGAACTGCTGTACCTGAGCCGATTTGGTAAAAAAGCGATGGCCACCCATATCAAAATGGTAACCGCGATAATTCTCAGTGCGAGCAATGCCGCCAACCTTGTCATTTTTCTCTAAAACGAGGGGGGTTTGCTTCAGTTTGGTGAGCTCGAAAGCGGCCGTCAGTCCCGCTGGGCCGCCACCAATTACAATGATGGGCTCGTTCATTTGAGGGACATTTGTGTTGGCATGTGCCGCTGCAGTACTACTTGTCATAGAGATGGATAGTAGTGTGATCCGCTTACAGGGGCACTTACAAAACACCTTAAGACGCTGGTACTGAGGAGCTATTCATATTACGCGCCGAGCCCCGCATCTCGTGCTCGCATAATTGCCTCGGCGCGATCGACCACCTGCAGTTTGCTGAAGATATTAGAGGAATAGTTGCGTACGGTTTTAG
>CBDUOF010000427.1:0-5014 GCA_965368765.1 uncultured Anaerolineae bacterium
CGCAACGGCCGTTTTGCCGCAGCCAGAACCGTTTGAAACATTTATCCGCTGGCAGCAGCAGCAAGATTGGCGCGCCGCCGAACGGTTTTGGCAGGAAACGCTAGCCGGTTTTGCCGTGCCAACGCCGCTGACGGTTGACAGTGGCAAGCTCGATGCCCAACATCCCACCCAGACGTATGGAGAACTTCGCCGTCAGCTGCCTCCGGATCTCTATGCTGCCCTGCAGCACTTTAGCCGAAAGCATCAGCTCACGCTGGGAACGCTGCTTCAAGCGGCTTGGGGATTGCTGCTCCACCGCTACAGTGGCGAGGCGGATGTGGTCTTTGGCACGATGATGTCCGGTCGCGTGCCTCAGCTGCCAAACGTAGATAGGATAGCGGGCGTACTTATCAATCCAGTTCCGGTGCGCTGCCAAATCACCCCGGAAGATACCGTTTTGCCCTGGCTGCGTCGTTTCCAGACCCATTTGCTTGCCCTGCAGCAGCATGAGACGACGCCACTGGTGCAGGTGCAAAAATGGAGCGATCTGTCCGCTGATCAGCCGCTGTTTGAATCGCTGCTGGTGCTGGAAAACTATCCGCGGCAGCGACTGGCTGCGGGTGGTAGCCTGGCTATCCGCGACTATTTTTCTTATGAGCGAACCAACTATCCGCTGACGCTGCGGCTGGTGCCGGATGAAGCCCTGGATGTTTTTCTGGTTTACGATGCGGATCGGCTGGCGGAAACGGCCGTTTCCCGGCTATTTGACCATTTCTGTAAGTTGCTCGTAGGTATGGCAGCCAACCCGGAATCGTCGTTGGCTCAACTGCCCCTAATCACTAACGCAGAAGCGCGGCAGCTGCTCTATGACTGGAATGAGTGGACGGCCGTTTACCCGCCGTCTTCGTGTATTCATCATGTGTTCGAGCGACAGGCAGCCCAAACTCCGCAGGCAGTGGCGGTTTCCTATGCAGGCGAACAGCTCACCTACGCCGAACTCAATGCCAGAGCCAATCAGTTGGCCCACTTTTTGCAGCACAACGGTGTTCAACCAGAAGATTTCGTGGCCCTTTATTTGGAACGGTCGCTGGACATGGTCACTGCTGTTTTAGGGGTGTTGAAGGCGGGTGGGGCTTATTTACCGATGGACACGGCCTACCCGCAGGCGCGTCTTGCGTTTATGTTGCAAGATGCGCTGCCAATTGCCTGCCTTACCACCAGTGACTTAGCCCCCAATCTCCCATCGTCAATCGCCAATCTCATTACGCTGGATACAGATTGGCAAACCATTGCCAGCCATCCGGACCAAAATCCCGCCAGCCCCGTTCAGCCGCACAACCGCGCTTACGTCATCTATACCTCAGGCTCGACTGGCAAACCAAAAGGGGTGTTGATTACGCACAACAACGTGATGCGCTTGTTCCAGGCTACAGAAAGTTGGTTCCGTTTTGGTCACAAGGATGTTTGGACACTGTTCCACTCCTATGCCTTCGACTTTTCTGTGTGGGAGATTTGGGGCGCGTTGCTGTACGGTGGCCGTTTGGTGATTGTGCCCTACCTCACCAGCCGTTCGCCCCACGACTTTTATCATCTTCTGGGTGCCGAAGGCGTAACTGTGTTAAATCAAACGCCATCCGCTTTTCGGCAGCTCATTCAGGCTGAGGCAGAGCTGGGCCCAGACACAAATTTGGCGCTGCGCTACGTTGTTTTTGGCGGCGAAGCGTTGGAATTGAACAGTCTACAGCCCTGGTTTGACCGCCACGGCGATCAACATCCGCAGCTGATCAATATGTATGGCATCACTGAGACAACCGTGCATGTCACCTATCGACCCATTTACAGCAACGATGTGGCACAAGCCCCAGGCAGCGTCATCGGCCAGCCAATCCCCGATTTGCAGCTGTTTATTTTAGATGGCCAGCAGCAGCCCGTTCCAATTGGGGTTCCCGGTGAAATTTATGTGGCTGGAGCAGGCGTAGCTGCAGGCTACCTGAACAGGCCTGAACTCACGGCAGAGCGCTTTGTTCAGCTGCCAGGCTTCGGCGATCGGTTGCCGGTTAAGCAGCGATTGGAACCGGTTTACCGTACCGGCGATCTGGCGCGCTGGTTGCCCGATGGTGATATCGAATATTTGGGTCGGATTGACCAGCAGGTGAAGATTCGCGGTTTTCGTATTGAACTCGGTGAAATTGAGGCTGCGTTGGGTGGGCACACGGCCGTTCGTCAGCTGCTGGTAACGGTGCGGCAAGATGAGCCAGGGGAGAAGCGCTTGGTCGCCTACCTGGTGCTAGATCCTAATGTGCCGGTGACGCTTTCTGAGCTGCGTAGTTATCTTCAGCCCAAGCTGCCCGCCTACATGATTCCCGCGGCGTTTGTGCTGCTCGATGCGTTCCCCCTTACCACCAACGGAAAAATCGATCACCGTGCCTTGCCCCAGCCGGATGCCGTTCGACCAATACTGGAACGGCCGTATTCGCCTCCTCGCAACCGCACCGAAGAAATCCTGGCCGACATTTGGAGCCGGGTGCTCAATGTAGCGTGCGTGGGCATCGACGATAACTTTTTTGAGCTGGGCGGCGACTCCATTCGCAGCATTCAGGTATTGGCCCAGGCCCGGCAGGCAGGCATCCATTTTTCATTGGCCGATCTGTTCAATCGGCAAACGATCGGCCGTTTGGCAGAACAGGTTTCGCCTCAGGCGGCAGCGCCTTTTGCAGAAACCGAGCCCTTTAGCCTGATTACAGATACTGATAAAATGAAACTGCCCCCTGAGGTTGAGGACGCGTATCCGCTGAGTAAATTGCAGGCGGGGATGCTTTTCCACGCCGAGCTGGATGCAGCAACGGCCGTTTACCACAACGTCACCAGTTGGCACATTCAGGCAACATTTGATGGAAACCTGCTGAAAACGGCCGTGGAGCAGTTGGCTCAGAAACACACCATATTGCGTACCAGCTTTGACCTTTCCCGATACAGTGAGCCGCTGCAGCTGGTGTGGCCACAGGTGCAAATTCCGGTACAGCTCCACGATTTGCGCCCTCTGGATACCGCGGCACAAGATGAAAAAATAGCCCACTGGGTGCAGCAAAGCGTCAGTGAAAAGTTTGATTGGACACAGCCACCGCTTCTGCGCTTCCATTTTCTCCAGCTTAGTGATACGCACTTTCAAATGATCATGGCAGAGCACCACGCAATTTTGGATGGCTGGAGCGTTGCTTCATTGGTGACTGAGCTGTTCCAGACGTATCAAGCCCTGCAAAATGGAGAGCCGACCGAATCGGCTATCGCAGTCCCGTTTCGGGAATTTGTGGCGGCAGAGCAGGCGATTTTGCAGTCGGACGCGTCCCGGGCGTTTTGGCAGAGGTATTTGGCTGAGAGCAGCGTTAGTACCGTGCCGCGATTGCCTTTATCAATGAACAAAGATGAAGTGTCGGAAACGGCCGTTCATCAAATCATTATTTCCTCTGAGCAGGTAACTGGCCTAACCCAATTGGCGGTGCGTGCAGGCGTGCCGCTGAAAACGGTTCTTCTGGCTGCTCATCTCAACGTGCTGGGGTTTGTCTCTGGGCAGCAGGATGTGCTCACGGGGTTGGTAATGAACGGCCGTCCGGAACAGCGCGGCAGCGAACGTGCCCTGGGGCTTTTCCTCAACACCGTCCCGTTTTGTCAAACATTAGGGGCTGGCAGTTGGCTCGACCTTATTCGGCAAACCTTTGCTACCGAAAGAAGCGTGCTGCCCCATCGCCGCTTTCCCCTGGCCGAAATCCAGCAAATGCTCGGCGGTCAACCGCTGTTTGAGGTGCCGTTCAACTATCTGCATTTTCACGTATTTGATGCGTTGGCCGATGATGAAATCAAAATTTTGGACGAGCAATTTTATGGCCACGCCAGCTTTGCCCTGGCGGTAGAAGCTGAATTGGATGCGGCAAGCAGCAGGTTGGCGCTGCGGCTTGAGTACCAGCCATCTGAATTTGGCGCAGCGCAAATCAATCGGTTGGCCAGTTATTTTGTGCGTACCCTGGTCGCAATGGTTACTGAACCGGATGCGTCTTACCAACAGTTTTCACCGTTGAGCGCAGCGGAGCAGCAGACAGTGCTGGTTGATTGGAACAGGACCGCAACGGCCGTTCCCCAACTAATGATCCATGAATGGGTGGCAGACGTAGCCAAGAATATGTCAGACCGAACGGCCGTTTCCTACCAGAGTCAACAGTTAACCTATGGCCAGCTCAATGCCAAAGCCAATCAACTGGCCCACTACTTACAGGCGAACGGGATTGGGCCAGAAAGCCTTGTTGCCGTTTACCTGAACCGCTCACCAGAAATGGTCATTGCTGCTCTGGCCATCTTAAAAGCAGGCGGGGCGTACTTGCCGATTGATCCCAGCTATCCAGAAGAGCGCATTGCTTTTATGCTGGCAGACGCTTGCCCAAGCCAAATCGTGACGAGTGAAGATCTGCGAAGGACGATCGATGATGTACAGGAACGAAGCCGGCGTACGGCCGTATTGCGCCATCAGCCGCCAACTTCCCCCCCTATTTTCCTGGACACCGACTGGCCCAAGATTGCTGACTGCAGCGAGCTGGATCCCACGAGCGCCGTCACGGCAGATAATGCCGCCTACATCATCTACACGTCTGGCTCTACAGGGCAGCCCAAGGGGGTGGTGGTGTCCCATCGTGGCGTGCCAAATTTGGCACAGGCGCAGCACAAACAGTTTGCCATTAACCCGGACAGCCGTGTTTTACAATTTGCCGCTTTTGGCTTTGATGCGTCGGTTTCTGAAATGTTTGTCACGCTAACTGCAGGGGCAACGCTTATTTTGGCTGATGCCGAAGCCATGCTGCCGGGGCCAGATTTGGTATCACTGGTGGCTGGGCAACACATTACGGCCGTAACCCTACCGCCGTCTGCGCTGGCAATCTTGGATCCAGAGGACTTTCCCAGCCTGCAAACGGTGGTTGCCGCCGGAGAAGCGTGCCCGGCTGAAGTGGCAGCCCGCTGGTCCGTAGACCGCCGCTTTGTCAATGGGTAT
>CBDUOF010000428.1:0-5011 GCA_965368765.1 uncultured Anaerolineae bacterium
TTATTCCTACGTTCCGCCAAATGCGGAATCCTCATTTAATCCCCGATCCAATTCGCCAGAAGCTGCGGGATGTTGGACTCTGGGATCTTAACCCACTTAATTTATTTCGTATTACCTGGCACAACGAGCCAACCGCGCATGGTGGCGGATTTGGCGATGCCAACTACATTGAACTGCCATCAGAACTGACCGGCGTCGCGGCGCGCATTGTCTTGGTTGTCGGCAAATGGTTTCCGACAGGAGCCCACAAGGTTGGGGCGGCCTTTGGCTGCTTGGTGCCGACTTTGGTGACAGGCCAATTTGACCCAACTACGCAAAAAGCCGTCTGGCCCTCTACTGGCAACTACTGCCGGGGTGGTGCCTATGATTCTAACTTATTGGCCTGTGAATCAATTGCCATTTTACCGGAAGGCATGAGCCGCGAACGCTTTGAATGGCTGGCTCAGGTGGCTGGGGAAACAATCAAAACGCCAGGAACCGAAAGCAACGTCAAAGAGATATTTGATAAATGTTGGGAACTGCGTAATTCTGGTCAAGATTTAGTTATCTTTAATCAGTTTGACCAGTTGGGAAACTATTTGTGGCATCATGAAATCACTGGCCCAGCCATGGAAGAGGTGCTCAAGCAAATAATGGGTCCAAATGACCGCTACCGAGGGTTGACCGTTACCACTGGTTCTGCGGGGACCATTGCTGCAGGGGATTATTTGAAAAAGCTGTACCCGGAGAGCAAGATTGCGGCCAGTGAAGCCCTACAATGCCCCACCATGTTGAACAATGGGTTTGGGTCACATCGTATCGAGGGAATTGGCGACAAGCATATTCCCTGGATTCATAATGTGAAAAACACGGACATGGTTATTGCCATTGACGATAAAGCCAGCATGGCGCTGACGCGACTGTTTAATGAATCAGCCGGGCAAGAATACCTGGTGGAGCAAGGGGTGTCTGCAGATTTGGTGGAGCGGCTAAACTTGCTCGGCATTTCTGGTATTGCCAATATGCTGTCGGCCATTAAGTTTGCCAAATATTATGAGCTTACTGAAGAAGATGTGGTCATGACCGTGGCAACGGATTCGATGGAGATGTATCACAGCCGGGTTGCGGAGCTACATGAGAGTGAAGGAGCTTTCACGGCTATAGATGCAGCTGGTGCGTTCCAACGGCATTTGCTGGGACAAACAATTGATAATATGGAAGAGTTGAGCTATTACGGCCGTAAACGAATCCATAACCTGAAATATTACACTTGGGTTGAGCAACAAGGGAAGACCTACGAGGAAATTCAGGCACAGTGGTATGATGACGACTACTGGACCAGTATTCCAGCCATGGCGAATGAAATTGATACGCTCATCGATGCGTTTAACAAACGGGTTGGGTTGTTGGACAACCTGTCTTAAATAACTGAGGTGGGGCTTTGCTTTTTCGTGAAGCCTCACCATTTGATTCATGGCAGTATCACAATATCATAAAGAGAAGACCTGGAGAAGTTTGCATTGAGGAGGAGAAGCGTGCGAAATAGCAGGTTCGACAGCGTATTTTTTCAGCGACTATATGATACATTGCTACCCTTTGCCGCTGTATTGGCTGCATTCTTAATTGGTGCAGTGCTGCTGTTATTGCAAGGCGTCAATCCTATTGAAGCGTATCAGGCTTTGTTTGTTGGGGCGTTTGGCAGCAAGAATGGACTTTCAGACACGTTGGTAAAAGCAATTCCTTTAATGTTGGTCGGGCTAGGAATTGCGATTGCCTTCCGTGGTGGCGTTATCAATATTGGAGCGGAAGGCCAAATCATTGTTGGGTCCCTGCTGACCACCTACATTGTCGTGCAAATGGGGGAAAGCTTGCCGCCAATTTTGGGCATTGCCATTGGCATGTTGGCTGGGGCGTTTATGGGGGGCGTATGGGGAGCGATTCCAGGCTATCTGAAAGCAAGGCTGGGGGTGAATGAAATTCTCAGCACCATCATGATGAACCAAATTGCGATACAGATTGGCTTCTATTTGCTGCGGGGCCCAATGATCGACCCGGCTGAACTGGAAGCCGGTACCAACATTCCGCATTCAGCCCGGCTGGCAAGACTGTATGATCTGCCACGTTTCACTGATTTGGCGCAATCGCTGGGCCTTACGAAGTCGGCTGACGAGTTGGGCCTGACGGGGTACCTGGCTGAGCTTTACGGCGTCCTCGTGGAGCCATCCCGGCTACATACGGGGCTTATTTGGGCTGTTATTGCCGCCATTTTGGTCTATGTATTGCTGTGGCGCACGACGATTGGTTATCGCATTCGAGCGGTGGGATTAAACCCTCACGCCTCGCGGTATGCTGGCATGACCGTGGGACGAACGATGGTGCTTTCGATGACGCTAAGCGGCATGTTTGCTGGATTGGCGGGCGCCGTGGAGATCTTAGGGCTACACCATCGCATGTTTGAGCCAACGGCCGTTTCTGCCGGTTATGGATTCACAGGCATTGTGGCCGCATTATTTGGCAAACTTCATCCGCTGGGCATCATTCCCTCCTCCATTTTGTTTGGGGGATTGCTGGTAGGCGGTGACAAAATGCAGCGTGCCATGCAAGTTCCTCAGGTCCTCATCACCGCCATTTTAGGCATTGTTGTCTTGTTTGTGGTCAGCACCGACTACTTCATCCGCAAGCGAGCCAATCGTCGTGTATCAGTGAACAACGTTGCTAACTCTGACAAAGATGATGACCAGACCTTAGGTGTAGAGGTGCAAGCATGAACAGCGAGCTAACCACGTTGACTATTATTGTAGGTATCCTGCATTCTGGCATTCGGCTGGCCACTCCCTACCTCTATGCAAGCATTGGCGAAATGTTCTCGCAGCGCTCTGGCGTGCTTAATCTGGGCGTTGATGGGATTATGCTAATGGGGGCATTTTTCAGCTTCTTTACCGTGTTTAAGACGGGGAGTTTGCTGCTGGGTCTGCTGGCTGCGGCGCTGGTCGGTGCCGCCATGGGGCTCATTTTGTGTGTCGTTAGCATTACCTACCAGGCGGAGCAAGGCATAAGCGGTATTGGCCTATACATGTTTGGTCTGGGCGCCTCCAGCTTGCTCTTCAAAACGATGTTAGGCACGGTAGAAGGCATCAAGGGCTTCTCGGAACTGGAATTTTGCGTCGGCAGCTTTTGCCTGGCAGATATCCCAGTCGTGGGGGATATCTTTTTTAGCCACAGCCTGATGACGTACGGTGCTTTTGCCCTCGTACCCATTGCCTGGTGGGTTCTTAACAAAACGACCTGGGGATTAAAAATCCGCTCTGTTGGACAAAATCCAGAAGCTGCAGATTCATTGGGCGTCAACGTGATACGCGTCAGATATACGGCCGTTACCCTCGGTGGCGTTTTGGCCGGTATTGCTGGTGCCTCACTATCAATTTCACTCTTGGGTATTTTTCAGGAAAATCTGACCAATGGTATGGGCTTTATTGCCGTTGCATTGGTCTACTTTGGCAGTTGGCGACCCGGCGGCGTTTTAGTCGGTGCCCTGCTCTTCAGCCTGGTCAATGCGTTGCAGCTCTGGGTACAGGTATTAGACCTCAACATTCAGTCAGATTTTGCCGTGATGCTGCCCTACCTGCTTACGATTATTGCCTTGGCGCTGCCCTTCCGACGCTCGCTGCAGCCAGCGATGCTCACCAAACCGTTTACGCGGGGTGAAAATTAATGTTGTTGATTAGTGATCGCTTGATCACTTTGTAAAACTATTTTCTAAGGAGAAGGAAATGAAAAGTAAAAGATGGTACGTTATTGGATTGATGCTCATTCTTAGCTTGTTGGTTGTAAGCTGTGGCGGCACTGAAGAAACGGCCGCTCCTGAGCCAGAAGATACAACCGCCCAGGACAGCACAGAAGCAGTAGAAGAAACGGCCGTTGAGGAAGTGGATGAAGCTGAAGCCGATGAAGCGATGGAAGAGATGGACATGGATTATCCAGAAATCGATCCCATCCGGATTGCCCTTGTAATGCCCAGCACCACCACTGATTTGGCGTGGAGCCAATCAATCTACGACTCGTTGGTCATTTTGCAAGACCATTACGGTGAAGAAAATTTCGAGATCGCCTTTACCGAAAACATGTTTAACGTCACCGACGCCGCTGCAGCCATTCGGGATTATGCAGCCGATGGTTACAACCTTGTCATTGCCCACGGGGCACAGTACGGCACCTCACTCTTTGAGATTGCCCCCGACTTTCCTGAAACCAGCTTCGCCTGGGGCACAACCACCAATACGGGCGCAGACGAAGGCGTGACCAACGTGTTTGCGTATGAACCTCGCGCCGAGCAGGGTGGCTACGTCAGCGGTGTCGTTGCCGCTTACCTCACCGAAGCAAATATCATTGGGCTGGTTGGCCCGGTTGACGCCGGGGACGCCAAGCTGCACGTCGATGGCTTCCTGGCTGGCGTGGCCGACACAAATCCAGACATTCAGGTCAATGTTTCTTTCACTGGCTCATTTGGTGACACGGCACTGGCTGCCGAAGCTGCCAATACACAGATTGCTGCAGGCGCCGATGTACTGACAGGCTCATCACAGCAAGTTGTTGGGGCTATCGGCGTTGCCAGCGAGAAAGGGGTTCCCTGGCTAGGCATTCAGGCGGACCAAAGCCCAGCTGGCGCAGATGTTGTCGTAGTCACTGTTCTGTATGATTGGGTACCCACTTTGTTGGAGATGATTACGTCTAACCAGGCGGGCGAATACGGCGGTCGTGTTCTGCAGCTCACCTTAGCCAATGGCGGACAAACAATGATCTATGCAGACAGCTTACCGGCTGAAGCCGTAGAAGCTGGCAACGCAGCCATGCAGGGCATCATTGATGGCAGTATTGAGATTGTAGCAGAACCACGTAATTAGCTTTCATGAATAGCGTAAAAAGTGAATAGCGGCGGGTTCAGTCCAGCTGCTGTTCACTTTTTACTCACCACTTCCTATTATGGACCTTATTATTCGTAACGGCCGTTCAGACAGTGGCCAACGCATCGAAG
>CBDUOF010000429.1:0-4996 GCA_965368765.1 uncultured Anaerolineae bacterium
CGCATCAGCATCCCAATCATTTTCCCAACGCTCCTCATCCAACAAATAACGAAAGCGGTAAGACGCTTCTGTATCTAGTGAGAGCGTTACACTAAAACTGCCATCCTTCAACTGCTTCATCGGATGGGAAGTCGGGCTCCATTCATTAAATTCCCCACAAAGATGAACCGTCTCCGCATTCACCTCCGCCGGCAGCTTAAACGTAACTCGGCAGGCATTCCCTTTCTTTGAATAATTCTTCTTAAGCATCGTTTCAAACTCCTCAACTCATTGGCTGATCGTCTATTTGTGATGGCGCAGTCATCTCTTCCGGCGGCTCCGCATCACTTGAATCAGCAGCTTCTACTAAAGGCGGCGGTCCGGCAACGCCTAACAGGCGCCCCACCTGCCGCGTTAGCCGAGGCAACCCAGCTTCCCGATATTCATCTGCCAGAAACTGGGCCAAATCGGCCAGATTTTCATGGGTTCCATAGCGCTCTTGAAGCCTATCGCGGTGCTGCGAGAGCCACACAAACAAATCCGCTTCGGTACGACCAGGGAAATCGGCCAGTAGCGTAGAATCGCGGATGATTTGAATCGTGGGCAAATAGATCATTTCATACCAGGCTGCAACGGCCGTTTCCCAATCAATCGCTTCTTCATCAATCTGTGCCAAGATTTGCTGCAAATTGTGGATCTGCGCCAGCAATTCCGGGTAACGTCCGGGCGAGGTAAATTGAATATTGTGCTCGGGAAAGCGTTCCCCCAGGTTCGTCCTAGCCATGAAACTTTGCTCGCCCAATTGGATAAAGATCTCATCCAGATTATCCGTTGGTTCTATGGCCAACTCGCCAGGATAGGCCAGGACATGCGCTTCAATCGTTTTTAAGCCAAGCTGCTGCGCCACCGATACCCGATGGTTGCCATCCTTTACAAAATATACATTGCCAACCTGATAAAGGTCAATTGGTGGCCACCCTTCTTTGGCTGCCAACGCATCAACGGCTACCCAGCGCTCTTCGACACTGTTGTTTAGTGGCAAGAATTTACGGGTAAACGTCTTATATCGCCCCACACTGCCCACAATGGCATCCAAGGGGACCTCACAAATGCCGCGATAATAGGGATTCTGCTGCTGCAGCTCGACCCGAATGGCCTCAAACGGCAATAGCGTTATGTCTTCACCTGTTAGCCGGGCAGACACCTGTGCCAGGGTTGCCTGGCGACGTGCTTGCTCAAAGCGCTGTCTGGCTTTCAACTTCGTATTTACAATATCACTCATAACTGATACATATTATGGACTATGTTGCAGCCACACATCAGATAAATTGTTAGAATAACGGCCGTTCACACTTGTACAGGTTGGCTATCATGAGGCTTTTATCTTCGACAATTTCTATCATTTACTCAGCTACCGTTTATTTTTATAAGATACCATGAATTCGTGAGGTTTTTCAATGGACAATTATTTTTCGATACAGTCAGAGGTTGCCGAGGCATTGGCAGACAACAAGCCCGTGGTGGCGCTGGAAAGCACGGTCATCACCCATGGCTTGCCTTACCCGGATAATGTCAACACGGCCATTCAGATGCAAACGGCCGTGCGGGACGGGGGTGCGGTGCCTGCCACCATCGCCATCATTCAGGGGCGGGTCCACGTCGGGCTGACCGATGATGAGCTACACTATCTGGGCAAGCTGGCAGGAACGGCCGTACGCAAGTGCAGTCGCCGCGATATTCCTCTGGCCATTGGCAATCAGGAAGATGGCGCCACCACAGTGGCTGGCACCATGATTTTGGCCCACAAAGCGGGCATCCGGCTATTTGCCACCGGGGGCATCGGTGGCGTCCATCGCGGCCACCCCTTTGATATCAGCGCCGACCTCCTAGAGCTAGGCCGGACACCGGTAACCGTGGTCAGCAGCGGGGCCAAATCGATCCTGGATTTGCCCGCTACCCGCGAGGTGCTGGAAACGCAGGGCGTGCCCATTATTGGCTATGGCACCGATACCGTGCCCGCCTTTTTTGCCCGCAGCAGCGGCCTGCCGGTGGATATTCGGCTCGAGACGCCAGACGCAGTGGCGCGTGTTATGCAGGCACACCACAAGCTGGGACAGCAAAATGGCATATTGGTAACCGTGCCCGTGCCAGAAGCAGACGCGTGCGATCCAGACATGGTAGAAGCGGCGATTATTCAGGCAACGCAGGAAGCAGATGCCCAGGGAATTCATGGCCCGGCCTCCACACCGTGGCTGCTGCGCCGCGTGGTTGACCTGACAAACGGCCGTAGCCTACGGTCCAATGTGGCTCTGCTGCGCAACAACGGCTATGTTGCTGCAACGATTGCCCAGGCCCTAGCTGAAAGCGATAAATAGCTGATCTAACGCACGCGCTCACCGAAAAAGCCGCTGTTATAGTACAATCAGTCCACAAGTTAGAGGGGGTGCAGCTATCGTTATTTTTGACCTGTCTTGTATAATAAACGGCAAACACAACCTGATTTGACAAGAAGAAACTTGATGTACCTAAATGAACAATAACTTAGCAGCAAAAATCAAGAAAGAGTTCCGGCGGCTTAATTGGTTCCTCATTGCCATTTTTGCAGTGTTAACAATCATTATGCTAACCACATTTTTTGTGGTTTATGCCATCTTCCTCAATCGAGTCTTTCTCGATTGGCTGCCCGGAATGGCCATCGCCGGGTTTACAATCATCATCGCGCTGGTGTTTGTTTTCTACATGGTCGATCGCTATTCTGATCGGTTACAAACGACCACGTCCCAGATGGTGGATGCTGAATTGCACCAGCTGCGCGCGGCCAATAACCGGGCCAAGTCGCTCCAGTCGATGGCCTCGGTCATGCGGGCCACGCTTAGCTTTGAGCGGGTAGTAGAAGAGGCGCTCGACGTTTGCAGCCTCGCTATTGAAGAAATGGGCATCCCGCGCCATGCCTTGGTAGGTGCTGTCTTCTTGTTCAATGGCGAGGACCTCATTCCAGTAGCGACGCGCCGCTTTACGGCCGTTGATCTGGAAAAGCAGCTATACGGCAAGCGCGGCATTGTCGGCGCGGCCTTAACCCAGGCAGAACCGGTCACCACAGACCACCCACGGCAAGACCCGGAGTTGCGTAAATTTGTGGCTTTCCACAACTGCCTGACGGCCGCTTGCATTCCGCTGCGGGCTGGCTTTCAGATATTTGGCGCCATTGTCATTGGCTCCGATACGGCCGTAAAGTTCGACAAGGAGCATTTTGAACTGTTCAACGGCGTAGCCGATCAGGCAGTAATCGCTTTGCAAAACGCCCAGATGTACCAAAAACTGGAAGAGGAAAAGCAGCGCATCATTGAAGCAGATGAAGAGGCCCGCAAAGAGCTGGCCCGCGACCTGCATGACGGCCCCACCCAAACCATAGCCGCCATCGCCATGCGCATCAACTTCATTCGCTCCCTGCTCTCTCGTGACCCTGAACAGGCTCTGGGCGAGCTGGAAAAAGTAGAGGAGTTGGCCAAACAAACCTCAAAAGAGATTCGCGGCATGTTGTTTACGTTACGGCCGTTGGTCTTAGAAACGCAAGGACTCGGCCCAGCAGTCGAAACGGTCATCTCCCGCATCCGGGAAACCGATGGCCTCAACCTGCGTCTGGTAGGTGGCAATCATGGCGAACTGCTTAACGACCAGGCACAGAGCGTTGTCTTCTCCATCGTGGAAGAAGCGTTAGGCAACGCCCGCAAATATGCCAAGGCCAGCCAAATTCAGGTCCGCTTCTGGCAAGAAGAAAACCTATTTGTGGCCCTGGTGCAGGATAACGGCGTCGGCTTCGATGTGCAGGAAGTGAATCACGATTATAGTTCGCGAGGCAGCCTGGGCATGGTGAACATGCGCGAACGGGCCGATCGCATTGATGGCTCATTGCGGCTGGAATCGACGCCAGGCCACGGCACCTCGGTCACGCTCGTTGTGCCGCTAGAAAAGCACGGTAGCCACGTTACGGCCTAAGCCGCTGCTCCAATTCCTCAATTGTGAGCGTCCCCCGAAAGTATCAGCTTAATCTCATACATCTGACAATAGCGCTGCTGATAGGCTATGTCGTCATTGGGCTGTGGTTTCCGCTACGGCCGTTTTATGACACCGTCCCCCTGCAAGACGTCCGCAGCTTTGCCCCGTCGCTGCTGGGGGGTCTGGGCTATGGCGTGCTGCTGTTGGCGCTGTTTGGGCTGTACTGGCTGGCGTTCCGCGCCGTGCAGTCTGGAAGATCGGTTCCGTCTTTGGGATTTTTGTTGGGAACGGCAGTCCTCCTTGCTATCCCCCTGCTGCAAACCTACCCCATCAACGCCAACGACTTGTACCGCTACGTCATTCGCGGGCGAATCAGCAGCGTTTACGAGCAAAGTCCCTACGGCAGTCCGCCAGACGCCTTCCCCGATGATCCGTTTTTGCCCCTGGCGGGTGAATGGGCCGGGGAAACCTCGCCCTACGGCCCGCTTTGGGAACTGCTCGCGGCAGGCGTTACCCGAATGTCCCAAAACAGTTTATTCGCTGGACTGCTGTCTTTCAAGATGGTGGGGTTGCTGGCGCACCTGGCCTGTGGTTGGCTATTCTGGCAGCTATTGGCCCAGGCCACACCGGCCAAACAACGCAGCTTCACCCTGCTCTGGCTGTGGAACCCAGCCCTGCTGCTAATGTTTGTGGTCGATGGGCACAATGATGTGGTGATGATGGTATGGCAATTGGTAGCAATTTTGTTTTGGCGGCGCAAACGGCCGTTTGTCACCCTCCTCTTTTTGCTTTTTGCGGCCCTCACCAAGCCCATCGCCCTGCTGCCATTTCCATTTTTCGTTATGGCAATTTGGCAAGAGCTACCTGATGTAAAAATTAAATTTCGCATTTTTGGGCTGGCGGCATTTTTGGGTGGAACAGCCGTTTGGCTCACCTTTCTGCCTTTTGGATCGCCCACCGATTTAGCGGTTCGGCTGCTGCGTGAAGCGTCCAACAATCCTGGGTTTTCACCCGCCACACT
>CBDUOF010000430.1:0-4996 GCA_965368765.1 uncultured Anaerolineae bacterium
AAGTTGGGCGTGGGCAATCGTACAGAAGCGGTGACGGTGGCGGTGCAGCGGGGATTGATTTCGTTGGACGGCCGTTAGCGTACTACGCTGATATTTTGTAGACAACAAAGGAATGATGGCGATGAGAAGGATTCAGTTAAAAAAAGGGTTGATATTTGGAGGGTTGGTTTGGTTCATTGGATTATTGTTGGTTAGCTGCGGCGGAACGGCCGTGCCGACAGCCACACCCATTCCCGCAACCCTGACTCCCACAATTTTACCCACGCTGGCCACCCAACTGCCAGATCTGGAAATTGGCAGCTACAGCGTCACCTACGACGATTGTCCCTGGGGCGGCCCCGGCACCGTTTCCGTGAGTATCGACAACTTCGGCGTGGGAGATGCTGGGCCGTTTGAGGTCACCATCAATAACGACACCACCAATTTAGATGGCTTGGGATCGTTAGGAGAGGCGGAAGCGGCCGTTTCCTTCGAATCTGGGCCAGTGGGGCAAATCAGCGCCGAGGTAGATTCTGCCCAGCAGGTGGTGGAAGTGGATGAGAGCAACAACAGCTACATGATTGTCTTTACCCCGCCGCCGCCCTGCGCTACGCCAACGCCGTGAGAATTGTGCGTAGGGAGCGGCTAATTGTGAACGAGGCCCCCATTCACACTTAGATTTTCGGTAGCTTGCCTGCTTGACGGAACGACAGCATTTCTGCTTCACTCAGCGTTTTACCGCTGGTGTGCTGCCATTGGATACGGCCGTTTGCGCCCACTTCTGCATACACCCAGCCTGCCAGACTCATTCGGTTCAGCCAGATACGGTCTTGGGGGGACGTGGTGGCAGCTTGGCTGGAGCCTGTAGAAAGTGTCGTTGATGGCTTCGGTAAGCCCAATGTGGCGTGTCCCTGATAGCGTGCCGGCAGCGGCGTCGGCTTCGGATTGAAGTCCCGATTAAGTACCGGTCGCATAACCTGAATCATCGCTTGCTCTGCCATATCCATATCGAAATATTGCCACGCCTGCAGCGCAAATAGCGACTTTTGCTGGACAAACTGGGCGCAATCGGCCAGCTCGTAAAATTCTACGGCCCACAGCTGTGATGCTGGATCGTTTCTTGCAATAAGCTGACCCAGTCGGCTGGGAGCCTGTATATGTTCCCAAAAGCGTTTCACCACGTCACGTCGAGATTGCCCTACATAAAAAATGAGGCTTTCATCCTTCACCACATAGATAAGATGCCCTAAAGCATCCGTCGTTTCCTTATTTAGGATCGCACCAACCGTGACTGTTCGCATGCAGGTATTGTATCTTGGCTGAAAAAAATGGAAATGTAGACAAAAACTTAACAGTCGTGCTAACATAACCTCACGATTCAGAAAAAATAAGACGTGCTTTTGCAAGCCTTACAGTCACGCTAGGAAATTATATGTCCCAAAATGATCATACTCCCACCTTCAACATGAAGGTTGTTGTCCACGAAACTGGCTTAAAGCCAGATACGCTCCGTGCCTGGGAACGTCGCTACGGGATGCCCAATCCGCAGCGCACCCCAGGGGGGCATCGCCTGTACTCACAATATGAAATTGATACGCTGAAATGGATGGTCGCGCGACAAGCGGATGGCATGAGCATTAGCCACGCGGTTGAACTGTGGCAACAGCTGGAGAACGATGGTCAAAACCCGTTGCAGACGCTGGAAACGGCCGTTTCCGACGCTACCTTACCCTATATCACCGGGGAGCGTGTCGACGATTTGCGCCAGGGCTGGATTAAAGCCTGTCTGGCCTTTGACGAGTTTGGGGCGCAGCATCTGGTAGCACGCGCTTTTGCCTTATTTCCCCTGGAAACCGTTTGTTACCAGATTCTACGGCGAGGGCTCAGCGAAGTGGGGGATGGGTGGTACGAGGGCAATATCACAGTTCAGCAAGAGCATTTTGCTTCTGCTCTGGCCCTGCGGCAGCTGGATTCATTGCTGGCGGCGTTGCCGATTCCGACACGCAACGGCCGTATCCTGGTTGCCTGCCCACCTGGCGAACTGCATACCTTTGCCCCACTAATGATTAGTCTGATGTTAAGGCGCCAGGGCTGGGACGTCGTTTATTTGGGAGCCAACGTTCCGCTGGACAGCATTGAAGCTTCTGTAACTGATATCATACCTTTGCTGGTTATCCTGTCTGCCCAAACGTTAACAGCGGCGGCCAACATGCTGCCAATGGCGCAGAAATTGCAGGAGTTGAAGATCCCATTTGCTTTTGGTGGAGCCGTCTTTAACAACGTGCCTGAAGCCGCTGCTAGAATCCCCGGACATTTCATTGGGAAATCCTTGGAACAGGTGCCACAAGCTGTCGAGAAGCTCATTCATGCTGCGCCCTCATTGCCCAAGATCGCAAAAGCTTCCCCGGCGTATGAGGCAGCTTATGAACGCTTTGTGGCGCAGCGCTCGGCAATTGATGCCTTTTTGCATGCGTCACCGGAACTGTCTGAAATGCCAAGTTCTGCTTTGAAAAATATCAATCACGAAATGGGCAATAATATTGAATCAGCTTTGCGTCTGGGGGATATGACGTTGATCACAGCGAACCTGGAATGGGTGCAAGGCTTACTATTGAACATGCACATGCAGCTGCCGGAACTTCCGCTTAAGCAATATTTAGCGCAATATCACCGCGCAGCACAGACGATTTTGGATGAACGGGCAGCGCCTATTTTGGACTGGTTTGCCAAGTTGCGGCTTGGCGGATGATGCAGGCAGCCGTGTCAGGCTCAGCAACAAATCATGAGTTCTGAGTTTGGCTGGCTTGTTGAATGGCGCTAACCAGGTCGGCCAGTGAGCCGTGGGTATCCGTTTGATACGGCAACGAAAGCTGCCACCGGACACGGCCGTTTTCTCCGGCACCCTTTTCCCCCAGCACTTGAATCCGCATGGCAGACCCATTTGCGCCTTCATGCACGGCAAACCCAACACGCTCCAACGCCCGCCGCGTCCATAGAGCCGATAAGCCTTCGCCCAGCAAATCAACCTGCCCGGCAGATTGTGCCGATATTTTGAAGGAGCCAGAGTGGGGATCGAATTGAACGCCATCCGCCTGGAATGCGGCTTCAAAGCTGCCGTTTAGCACCAGCTCCTCTGGCGTACCCACCTGCAACGTCCCACCTTGAGGCATTAACCAAATAATGTCGGCATTGCGCAGCGCCAAATCCAGGTCGTGCGTCGATAGCAAAACGGCCCGCTGCGTCTTCCGGGCCAGCTGACGCAAAATGTGCATCGTTTCTACCCGTCGCGGCAAATCCAAAAACGCTGTGGGTTCATCAAGCAGCATCACGGCTGGCTCCTGCGCCAGGGCGCGAGCAATCATTATTTTCTGGCGCTCGCCGTCGCTAAGGGTGTTGACGTGCCTGTGGGCTAACTGGCTGGCCCCTACGGCAAGAATGGCCTGCTCGATGGCCGTTTCATCCACCGCGCTCAGGTTACCAGACCAGTTGGTATACGGATGTCGCCCCAATGCGACCAAGTCCCAGCCGGTGAGCATCCCGGCGTTGATCGGTTCGGTGAGCACCACGCTCAGCTGGCGAGCCAGCGCTTTGGCGCTGTATGTGGCCAGGTCTTGGTTGTTGAGATGAATACGGCCGTTTAAGCCCGGCTGCATCCCTGCCAACGTGCGCATCAGCGTACTTTTGCCTGCCCCATTAGGCCCCAGCAGGCAGACAAATTCCCCGGCTTTCAGCCCAACACTAATATTTTCGGCCACCACGACAGGCGCCTCGCGACGCATGGGATAGCCAATGGATAATCGGTCTGTGTATAAAATGGATTCTGTCATGGCTGGTTCCTAAAGTGATTCGACCTGTGACTTGCGTAAAATGTGTTTGGCTACGCAATCAAACAATAATAAGCTTGGAACTGCGTCAAAAATTATCCTGCAAAAGATGAGCGCAAATTGCGCTGCCTTAAAATGACCCAGGTGACAACTGGCGCGCCAATGAGCGCGGTGACGGCGTTGAGGGGCAAGGTGATTTGGCTGCCAGGCAGTTGGGCAATCAGGTCCGCCACCAGAGCGACCAATCCGCCCATCAGAATGGTAGCTGGGATAAGCAACCGATGGTTGGATGTGCTGAAGAGGCTGCGACAAAGATGGGGCACGGCCACGCCAACAAAGCCAATCGGACCGCAAAAGGCGGTAATAGCCCCGGCCATAAGCGAGGCACTGATCAGAACGCTAATCCGGGCGCGGCGCACCGAAAGCCCCATGCTGAAGGCATACGTTTCCCCTAGCAGCAGCGCGTTCAGGGATTTGGCCGACAGCAAGGCAATGAGCAGTCCCAGCAAAACCGCTGGTGCCATCACTTTCATCTGGCTCCAGGTAACACCGCCAAAGCTGCCAAACGTCCAGGAAATGTACGCTTGAATACGCTCGGCGATACTGAAGTAGAGCAGGACGCTGACCAGCGCACTTGTTGCGTAACCAAACATCAGCCCCAAAATGAGCAAGGTCATGGTTTCGACGCGGCGGGCCACGGCCAGCACCAGGAAGAGCACCAACCCTGCGCCCAGGCTTGCCGCGACCACGATGCCAAAATCGCTGAGCAGGCCGAGCCCGGCGAGCAAGGTGCTGCCAGTTGCACCAATGGTGAGAACCACCAGCGCCACGCCCAGGCTGGCTCCGGAATTAATGCCCAATACAAATGGCCCTGCCAGCGGATTGCGAAACATGGTTTGCATTTGCAGGCCACTTACGCTGAGGGCCGATCCGGCGAGAACGGCCGTTACCGCCTTTGGCAGCCGAAACTTCAACACAATCGTCGACCAGGTTGCTTTTTCCGGCGTCATGCCCACCAGGATGCCTAAAATTTCATCCAGGGGAATCCGCACGGAGCCGACAAACAGGCTGAGCAGAAAGAGCCCAATGAGGCCAGCCAGAAGAGAAATCATGGCCACCCATTGCCAGCTTGGCTTGGATACGGCCGTTTGTGATGAAGCAGAAAGTTGTTGCATGATTTTGGCATAGAGGCG
>CBDUOF010000431.1:0-4982 GCA_965368765.1 uncultured Anaerolineae bacterium
GAAACCGTGCGCCATTTTCCAATGCGAGTGGGCAGATCGCGCCAGACTGCGCCTGTGCGAAGGATCCAAAGAATGCCATTGAGGACCGGCAGACAGGACCTAGAAAACAGCGTGTTTGCCGGTCGACAATGGTCATGATGTAGATTTCGTTTTGTCTGGCCACTGAACATAAAAAGCTCGTCCTGCTCAGCCACTTCGATGAGGCCATCGGGACCAGGCAAAGTGGGCGCAACCCATCGGCGTACGCTTTGAGCCAATTATCAACGGATCGTGGGGCAACTCCCAGATGGCGCGGCTTGCCGTCGACTGTTTCCATTCAGTACCTGGCGGATGACTTGTTGACGAGTGGCAACGGAATGGCCAGAGAGCAGTGGCTGGGGCACCTATTTCCGATTGCAGGCTTTGCATCTCAAGACCTGGCTGCCAGTAACGGTTTTGCCATTTTTAACTTGTTGGTCTGTTCTGTGACAGTGGGGACATGACTTCATGCGTCCTGTATGCTATGCCTCTTTTATTAGTCACTCCCCGACGCTGGCACGTGATGGCTTTGTGCTATAATTCTCGCCATTATGAGTTTGCCAACCCTCGAAACCCTTGTTTCTTACCTGACCATTGTAGCGGCTGTGTTGGGTGCGCTGCTGGCGGCACTCTGGCTAAGCTTGATTATTTGGGCCTTCCGTGATATGCGGGCCCGTTCACGGGATCCGTTTGCCCAACTGCTGGCGGCGTTACTGGTTGCTGCGCTGCCGCTGGTCGGCATTGTCATCTACTTTATTCTAAGGCCGCCAGAGACGTTGGCTGAAGCGTACGAGCGAGCCCTTGAAGAAGAGGCGCTGCTGCAAGAAATCGAAGAACGGCCGCATTGCCCTGGCTGCTCACGCGTGATTGATGGCAAGTGGCTGCTTTGCCCCTACTGCCATACGCGTTTGAAAAAAGCGTGTCAGGATTGCAATTCGCTGCTGGAGCTTCAGTGGAATTTATGCCCCTATTGCGGCAACCATGCGGTTGATCCCTACAAAGCAACGACGGTTGAAACGGCCGTTCCTGCGCCTGTGCCAGTACCGGTGCCTGAACTGGAAGAGAGTACAGATGTTGAGCCAGTTGTTGAGCCAATCCATTCTGACTTGTGATTGAGTAGCCGGTTGGCAACTAAAGACTCAATTGCAGCCGAACGATTTGTGCCATGTCACAACCCATCGCCATTCAGATAGATAATGTAAGCAAGCATTTTGGCCGCCGTCGCAAGCGGGTGGATGCCGTGCGCCAGCTGAGTTTAACCGTGGCTTCTGGCCAGGTTTTTGGCTTTTTAGGGCCAAACGGCGCGGGGAAAAGCACGACCATTCGGATGATGATGGACTTGGTACGGCCGTCTCACGGCACAATTTACTTATTTGGAGATCCCGTGCGAAGGAACCCAAAGCTTATGCGGCGCGTGGGCGCTCTGGTAGAGGGTGCGGCCTTTTATGAATTCCTGACCGGGCGTAAAAATCTGGAAATATTTGCCCGCACGGCCGATTGTTATGATCCCCTGCGCATCCAAAGCTTGTTGGAGCAGGTCGGCATGTCTGACCGCGCCGACCGCAAGGTGATCAGCTATTCCACCGGGATGAAGCAGCGACTGGGGCTGGCTGCCGCACTGCTGAATGACCCTGAACTGATTATTTTGGATGAACCAACCAATGGCCTGGATCCGGCAGGCATTCAAGACGTACGGCACTTTATTCGTGATTTGGCGGCCAGTCAGGGGAAAACAATCTTTTTATCGAGTCACTTGCTCAGCGAAGTGGAGCAAGTGTGTGATCAGGTGGGCATTATTAATAACGGCCGTTTGGTGCAAACGGGCAACGTAGCGGAGCTGCTTGCCAGTCAAACGACCATTCGTCTGGTGGTTACCCCGCAAGAGCGGGCGCAAGGTGTGCTGCTGACTCATTGGTCGCTGGCGCAAAACGGCCGTTGGCTGGATGTTCAGGCGAAGCGGGAGGATGTTCCCGCCATTGTGCAGCGACTGGTTGCTGCGGATGTGCAGGTTTTTGAAGTTGCCGTGCAGCAGCAAAGTCTGGAAGCGCTGTTTTTGGCGGCAACGGCCGTTGCCCAGGAGCAGTTATAAAGCTAGTCACAGACTTTACGACCGTCTACTTTTCCCGGCTAAACCGCCTGGGGCCGATCTTTTAGGAGATGAGGCACATGCAAAAGTTGATTGGAGCTGAATGGCGAAAATTGCTTGGCCATACCAAAGCTGTTTCGTTCCTCGTTTGGATATACCCGATTGGGGCACTGACCATCGTGCTTTTGATTGGCATTTTGCCAGGGTTGCTCATCCCCTCCGTGCGCGAATTATCGGGCGAAAGCGCGCGACTGTGGACTGAAGATTTGCTTACCGTGTGGAATGCCATGAACGGTTACCCGGGAGGCACGTTTTTGCGCATGCCCTTTATCGCTTTTATTGCCGTTGCGTTTGCCGGGGAGTATCAGTGGGGAACCTGGAAGAATATTTTGCCTGGCCAGTCCCGAGCGTCTCTGATATTTGCTAAATTTCTGGTGCTGGGCAGTCTGATTGTGCTGGCGCTAATGTTGACTTCCTTAATTATTACTGGTGGGGGCTGGCTTGCAGCACAACTGTTTGAGGCTCCTTATGGACCTGCCTGGGCCGATGTGGATGTGGTAAGCTTTTTTCAAGAATTCCTGGCGCAAGTTTTGGTAACGTTTGCCGGGACGTTCATCGTGGCTGCCTATGCGGCGCTGATTGCGATGTACAGCCGCTCTGTTATGGCGAGCCTGCTGCTGAGTGTCGGCTTAAGCATCTTGGAGTTTACTTCGATTCTGCTGCTGCTCATTGCTGGCAGCGCCTTGAAACGGCCGGCGCTTGTGAATCTGTTCGTGGTTACACCAACCTATAATCTGGAAAATGTGCGCAGCTGGGTGGTAGATGGTGTAGGCTCGACAGCGGGTGGGATTCCAGGCTTTACGGCCGTTCCCACACTTGCCGTTTCAATGATGATTCTTTTGCTTTGGCTCGTGGGGTTATTGGCAGGAACGGCCGTTATCTTTCAGCGTCAAGATATTACCACTTAGCCAAAGATGATGGACGATTGAAGCGCGATTCTTGCAACAACCGTCCATCCAAGATCATGAAGGTATTAATCGCCACCTTTTGTCAAGGTTGGCTGGTTGTGCAGTTTTACAGGGTTGTTTTCCTTTTTCTTTAAGCGCAGCTGCAAGAAGTCCACAATCACGGAGAACGCCATCGCAAAGTAGATGTAATTCTTGAGATGCAGTTCTTCGGCGGCTTCATGTGCCCAGCCCTCAACAACCAACATCACGCCAATCAAGATAAGGAAAGAGAGTGCCAATATCTTCATGGAGGGGTGCCGCTCAATGAAGGCGCTGACCTGACCAGAAAAGACAACCATAATGACCGCAGCCAATAAAATCGCGGTAATCATCACGGGCAGGGAGTCTGAAATGCCAACGGCCGTAATGACCGAATCCAGCGAAAACACCACATCAATGAGCAGCACCTGAGCCAACATGCTAGACAGCGTCAACGAGGCACCGCTTGCCGAATGTGCCCCGTGGTCTTCTGAATCCAGCTTTTCGTGAATTTCATATGTGCTTTTGCCGATGAGGAATAAGCCACCCAGTAACAAGACCGCATCTTTGCCGGAAATGTTATTGCCAAATATGGCAAACAAGTGGGTGCCCTCAAGCTGCTGCACCCAGGTGATGGCCAACAATAGCAAAATGCGGCTGACAACGGCAAAACCGATGCCTAGCTGTCGTCCCTGAGCCTGTTGGTTTTCGGGCAGCTTGCCGGACAAAATAGAAATAAAGATGACGTTGTCGATGCCAAGCACCGTTTCCAAAGCCAATAATGTTAGAAATGCTACCAAGTTTTGCGCGGTAAATAGTTCAGCCATTTCTCTCCCTCAAGAAATAGAGTAATAAAATGATGGGTAATAATGCCATTGAGACGGCCGTCTGTCAATGCAACAATTTATGCCCTGTGGCCAGGCCACTATTTTGGGGAACCGCAAACGAAGTTGCTCATTCCTGTTTTCTTTTGGCCGTCGGTTAGCGTTTTCACTCAATCACAATCTGATCGAGATTGCCTTCCGCCTCCGGAAACTGCGGATTCATTTCTTGCATTGTGTGAACAATCGTGCGCATGATGGCCAGATTACGGTACCATTTCTGGTTAGCGGGAATAATGTGCCACGGTGCCCATTCCGTGCTGCAAGCTTGCAGCATCTCCTCATACGCCGCCATATAATCTGGCCAAAACTTCCGCTTTTCCAAATCTTCCACAGAAAACTTCCAATGCTTCTCCGGCTCGTCCAGCCGCGCCTGAAATCTTTCCTTCTGCTCATCCTGCGAGATGTGTAAATAAAATTTCAGAATTCGCGTGCCGGTATCGTGCAGCAGCTTTTCGAACTGGTTAATTTGGTCATAGCGTGGTCGCCACACGGCCTCGGGCACAATATTGTGCACGCGCACAACCAGCACATCTTCGTAATGGGAACGATTAAAGACGCCAATCATGCCTTTGGCCGGCACGACCTTGTGAATGCGCCACAAGAAGTCGTGGGCAAGCTCTTCTTTGGATGGCACTTTAAATGAATGGACCCGCACGCCTTGGGGATTGACGCCTTTCAAAACATTGCGAATGGTGCCATCTTTGCCGCCCGCATCCATTGCCTGTAGCACAATAAGCAGCTTCTGCTTGCCTTCGGCATACAGTCGCTGCTGAAGCTGAATGAACGCTTTACGCAAGCGCTTGAATTCGGTTTCAGCGGCGGTGCGGTCTGCATGAAACTGTTTGCCGTCGGTGGGGAGGGCTGGCAGTTGAAACGGCCGTTTCGATTCGAGTTGATGGGTTAGGGGCATCTTTTCTCCTGAGTTAGGTAGCTGTGATTGGATTAAAATTTATTGTTGTGTAAAAACCAAAAAGAAATTTGAATGAGAATGAGCGAGAAATTGGTTTT
>CBDUOF010000432.1:0-4952 GCA_965368765.1 uncultured Anaerolineae bacterium
AAGGCTCAGGGAAACGGCCGTTTTGGCACCAGTTTGCACCATTTTTCATTGATCTGGCACGCTCTTTTCTTTAGGCTAAGGAAAAACTTTCTGAAAAGGTGTGCCATGCCAACATTTGAAGACGCTTTGTTTTTTCTGACTCTCTCGTTGTTATTTTGTCACGAGCTAGACGCCATTCGTCACCATGAATGGCGCCTTTTTGCCTTCTTGAATAGGCTCGATGACGATTCTGCTTACCGTGTTTTCACCGTCCTGCACATTCCCTTGTTTGGCCTGGTTCTCTGGTTTGTGGCTTATCCGGCTGGAGGCTTTACGCTTTTTGTCGATTTTTTTGTCGTCGTTCACCTGGGGCTGCATTGGTGGTTTCGGCCCCATCCCCGGTATGAATTTGAAGGATTTGTTTCCAATTTCTTTATTGTGGGGACGGCCGTTGCCGGTGTTAGCCATCTCGCCCTTTTCCTGATTGTTGGCTGACTCTGTTTTGGCTTTTACTCGCCGTGCCTTACAATTTGTGAATTCAACATTCATCATTCACCAAGCGGAGGGTTGCTATGCGGTTAGGAATTATGTTGGGCTATGCCGGGCGGCGAATTGAACTGCCCGTGGAGTTGGTAAAAGAAGCAGATCGGCTGGGTGTTTACGCCGTCTGGACGGCCGAAGCCTACGGTTCAGACGCGGTGACGCCGCTGGCCTGGCTGGGGGCACAAACGCAAAATATCAAGTTGGGTACGGCCATCATGCAGATGCCGGGTCGCACCCCAGCCAATGCGGCGATGACGGCGATGACGCTGAACCAATTGTCGAACGGCCGTTTCTTGATGGGTTTAGGGCTATCCGGGCCACAGGTGGTGGAAGGCTGGCATGGTGAGAGCTACGCTCGCCCATTGACCCGTTCCCGCGAATACGTCTCCATCGTGCGCGACATTTTCAAGCGAGAGGCCCCCGTCACCCACCAGGGCAAAATCTACCAAATTCCGTATCGGGGCAAAGGGGCTACCGGATTGGGCAAGCCGCTCAAAAGCACCCTGGAAGCGGCTCCCAATATTCCTATCTACCTGGCCGCCATCGGGCCGCAAAACGTGCAGCTGACTGCGGAAATCGCCGATGGCTGGCTGCCCATCTTCTTCTCGCCCCGTAAATATGATGAAATCTACAAGCCACATATCGAGGCAGGCTTTGCCAAAGCCGGTGGCGAAAAAAGCATGGCCAACTTTGACATTGCACCCACCGTTTCTGTGGTGATTCATGACGACGTAGAGGTGGCTTACAACATGCTGCGCCCCATGCTGGCGCTGTACATTGGTGGCATGGGCGCCAAAGGCAAAAACTTCTACAACGATTTGGCTGCGCGGTATGGTTACGAAGCCGCTGCGGCCGAAATCCAGGATCTATTTCTGGCGGGTGACAAAGGGATGGCGATGATGAAGGTGCCCGGCGCGCTGATTGACGATGTTGCGCTGGTTGGCCCTCGCGAGCGCGTCAAAGAGCGGCTGTCGCTCTGGCTTAACTCCTCTGTCACCACCATGAACCTGACCGTGTTTGATGTAGAGACCCTGCGGACGGTGGTAGAACTGATGGGTGAGTTGAGTTAAAGATGTCGTGCAGCGCTTGGTGGAGAAGATACGGAGTTGCGCAGAGAATATTTGACTGTTTCTTTGAGAAGAAAGTCTGAGATAATTTAGCATGAGGATGCTTCTTCAATTTTTTCTTGGGTTTTGTCCGCCAGTGTTTCTATTTTGGGGAATCGCCGGATTTGTCGTACCGTATTTTCTTGTTCAGAAGCTGTTTCACAATTTGACATTAACGATCCGGCGCTGGCTGGCAGCGTCGTTTATTATTTTGGGTGCAATGGCAGTCTTCATCATTGCCAGTCAAACTATCTTTTTCTGTCCAGCTACAAATGACATGGATGGTCCTAATCCTTGTGGTGAATTTGGTGGCCTTTATTTGATTCTTTTAATGGGAACAACTATCTTCCACTTATTCTGCATGTTAATCTTGACAACTCCTTCGGCTTCTAAACAAGATTCTGCGGCAAAGTAGTTGGACCCTTGGGAACTTTAGACAGGGTGTGAGTAATCACTAAGAGTGAAGAATGATGATAGCAACGATTACTGAGCAATCAGATCTTATTTTATTGGGGTATAGGCAACAATTTAGTGTTGATCCCATACCTGATTGGCTGCAATATTTGGCTTACGAGCCAGTAGAAGCAATCGTTTAGTTTGGAAATTTCTAGTAAACGTCCTAGGTTTTGGCTGCGGCTCTTAGCTATTTTGCTAGGCGTTGGCCTGGTGGTGCTGTGGGATTGGGCGGGTGAGCCGTTACGGCCGTCTACCCTCCTCCCCATGACCAGCCCCATCCTGGCTGAAGATGTGGTGCAGGGGCGATTGAACGGCGTGCCGCCAGCCCCGCATGGGGATGTGGTGCTGCAATATCGCCTAGTGCCGCAGCGTAACGGACTGCGTGAAATCGAACTGCTCTTGGCCAGAAATGGCGAACCAAAACCGGAAGAAAACGGCCGTTTCACCCTCACACTTACCGATGGGCAAGGCACCCAACTGGTTTCCCAAACGCTCCCAACCCGCCAGCTAAGTCACAACCAGCCGTATGTGCTGCAATTTCCGCGCCAGGCGGATTCGGCCGGACGGCCGTATCTGCTCACGCTCAGCGGCAGCGAAGACAACCGCGTGTCGGTCTGGGGCTATACGGCCGATTTGCTGGAAAGCACCGATTTTTCTGTCGCAGCCGGTCCGCTGCGTGATGATGTGCCAGAAACGGCCGTGCAAGAACTCCGCTTCACCAGCCGCACCCAGCTCAGCCTGCCGGATGCGCTGCGCAGGCTCGGTGAGCTACTCTGGCAGTATGGCGGGGTGATGCTTCTGGCACTGCTATTTCTCCTGCTGCCGGGAGTGCTTTTGTTGCAAGCACGGCCGTTCCGTCACCTCTTACCTGATCCGCTGGCAAAGCTGGGCGTGACGTTGGCTCTGGGAACGGCCGTTTGGCCCATTATCTGGTACCTGTTTTCGCTGCTTGGTGGGCGATTTAGCGGCGGATTGTTGTGGGGGCTGGTAATTGGTGGATGGGTGCTGGTTGCATATTTTCAACGCAGAGGCGCGAAGGTGCAGAAGAGGAAGGCTTTTAATCAAAGGTGGCGGCGTGAGCATACAGCTTTGCTGGGGCTGCTGCTTGCAGGATGGGCAGTGAGGCTGCTGGCGGTGCGCGATATTGTGTTTCCGCCCTGGGTGGATTCAGTGCGGCATGGCTTAATTACGGCCGTCATGAGCCAATCGGGCCAAACAATTACCCAAACTGGCTATGCTCCCTTTCTCCCGATTGACCGCTTCCCCTACCATTTTGGCTTTCACACCATCAGCAGCAGTCTGGTTCTCATGACTGGTTGGGAGATTCCTCGTCTGCTGCTGGGGCTGGGACAACTGCTGAACAGCCTGCTGCCGCTGACTGTTTACGCGGGGGGCTGGCTGCTCACCCGCCAGCGACGCGCTGGGCTATTGGCGGCATTTTTTGTCACCATTCCGCTCTTTTTTCCGGCATATTATGCTACATGGGGGCGCTATACCCAGCTCACTGCCATGCTGCTCATGCCGGTGCTGCTGGGGCTTACCTGGCGACTGCTGCGTGGGGCAACGCAATGGCGCATCGTGTGGTGGCTTATTTCGCTGTTGGCTGTGGGTCTATTTTTGGTTCATTTTCGCGTGTTTGTTTTTTATGTGCCGTTTGCCGGCCTGGTTTGGCTGCTGAGTCGGGGACGCAATGGCCGTTTCCTTTTCCGAGCCGCTGGGTTCAGTTTAATTGGCCTCACCCCCCAACTGATTTACCTCTGGCAAAATGGCAATCCGCAACAGGCGCTTGCAGCACGCCTGCCAGACTACACCGCTTTCCCCACCGCCTACTACACCGCAGGCTGGGACCGGCTCTTTCTTTGGCTGGCGGCGGGGCTGCTGCTGCTCGTTTTGCTGGGCTGGCTGTGGAAACGGCGCTCCTGGACGGCTGTTCCGCTCAGTATGGCACTTTGGGCGGGCGTTGTGCTGCTGCTGCTTTCTGGGGATTATTTAGGCTTTGCCGCCCTGCCACTGGTCAATTTGAACAGCTATTACATCACTACGTTCCTACCCTTGGCGCTGTTTTTGGGCAGCGTGGGGGACCCATTGTGGCGCTGGCTGTGGCGGCAAGCTGCCCCTATTTTTGTCGCTGGCTTGCTGCTTGTTGGGCTGGCTGGAACGGCCGTTACCCTTTTTGGTATTCAGCAGCAGATCACCATTTTAAATGAGCAAACTATCCTGGCTCAGCCGGCTGATGCCGAGGCGCTGGCCTGGCTAGATGCCAACCTGCCGGAAGATGCCGTCGTGGCCGTGAATAGCTGGCTGTGGCTGGGCAATGCCTGGTCTGGCCAGGACGGCGGTGCCTGGATTGTACCGCTCACCGGGCGGCAAAGCAGCACGCCCCCTGCCGACTATACGTACAGCCGTGAACTAACCGATTTTGTAAACCCATTTAATGAAGCCGCAACGGCCGTTCCGGATTGGCGAACCCCAGAAGCAGCCGCGTGGTTGCGCGGTCAGGGAATGACCCACATTTTTATTGGGGTCAAAGGCGATGTGATGGATCCGGCCGAACTGCTGCAAAACCCGGGGGTTGAGTTGATGTACGGCCGTAATGGGACATTTATTTTTGCGCTTGGCGAATCGCCCACGGATTAACTGGCTCGACTCAGACGCTTTCCGTGCCGCAAAATCCTCTCTTGGCTGCTGGCTACCATAGATCGGTGCCGGGCTCACCTTTGAATGGCCCAACAATATCGTTTGTGATCCAGCCGCCGTAAAAGCTGCCGGGCTGCGGCCGTACCAATTCGCCATCTACGGTGCAGGCATCCATTGGCTCAGCGTAAAAGGCCAGATGCAGCTTGATCGCCTCAAACGGTGGGCGGGGCT
>CBDUOF010000433.1:0-4947 GCA_965368765.1 uncultured Anaerolineae bacterium
TGCAAAGAGACCGTCGATAGGCGTACCTGGTTACAAGAAAAAAGGGATTAGAGCGCGCTCTAATCCCTTTTTGTAATAAAGTCGTAAAACGGGTTATTTAATCACCACAATGCCCAGGGCCAGCTGCACCTTCATTGAAAGCTGTCAGTGCATCATTTAGACTGCTGGTAACATTTGACTTCAGCGAGTCGCCGCCAACGGGCGGTACGATCAGGCCAGCGATGAGCGCATCAGCATCTGCAATGGTTCCCGCAATGGCCGAGTTATCCGCACCATTTGCGACGTTCAGCTTGGCAGCGATGAGCTGGTGTGACAATGAAACCAAACCATTCCCCTTTACCGCCTGGTTGAAAATTGCCTGTAGTTCAGCTTCCGTATAGGTGACGTTGCCCAATGTCAGAGAAGTAACAGGCCACTCATTACTGTTGTTTCCCTTCGGTGCAGGGCCGTGCGTTTTCCAATAGCCCTGAGTGTAGGTGCAACCTTCACCAGTTGGTGGTGGTGGTGGCGGTGTTTCGCCGTAATAATGGCTCGGATCACAATCGGATACTTCACCATTGCGAACATCCGTACCAACGACACAGCCATAGTTGACATAAAGACCCTCTTCGGCAATTCCATACCCATAACAGGTCGTTGAATCGCCCACGTCTAGATAGTCAATGTAGCAAATAACATCAACGCCTTGGTCGTCGGTAACGCTGATGGTTAAGCCACGGCCCGGGCCAAAGCCTGTGTTGGTGACCACATAAGTCCAAACAACCTGATCGCCCACTTGCAGAATAGGCGCTTCTTCGGGTGTGTCGGCATCGACACCGTTGGTAAATTTTTCGATATCTATACCTGTGTTTGCTAAGGCTGGTGACACATTGAAGGTCAAGAAGATGAAGGCGGCCAACAGCGTGATTGCTGCAGCCAAAAAGCGAGATCGTGACAATGTTTGCATTTTGAGCTTCCCCTTGCGGTCTTCCGCAATGATAAAAAAGATAATAAGAAATAAGTATTCCTTATAGTAGGGAAACCCACTTTCCGTTTGGCTTAAGCACAGCGTGAGAGAATATTTTTGGGAACCGGGAAAAATGGCGGAAGGTTATGAGACTGTTTGTTTCAACCGATCTAAAAATTCACTCAGCATAATGGCCGTAGCGCCCCACACCTTTTGCCCGTTTACGTCGTAATAGGGCACGGTGTAGGTTGCATTGCGCACGGGGATCGGTCCCACGTGGCGCGTGGCGGGATCGAGCAGATGGGATAGAGGCACTTCGAGGATTTCTGCCACTTCACCTGGTTCTGGCACAAAAGACGGCCGTTTGCCCCCGTTGACCCAGCCGACAAATGGATGCACTTCAAAGTCTGATGGCGAAATATAAATGCTGGTGAGCTCGCCCAAAATCTTAACGGCCGTTGCCGGGACGCCAATCTCTTCTTCTGTCTCACGCAGAGCCGTCTGAACGGCCGTTTCATTTGGTTCTTGCCGGCCCCCCGGAAACGAAATTTGCCCCGCGTGAGAATTAAGATCATCCCGCCGCCGCGTGAGCACAAGGTGGATTGTTTGATGATGTGGGTATAGCAGGAGCAGCACACCGCCCACTCTCGGTTGCCCTGGCAGATCAGGCGGGCGGCGACGTTTTCGGCTGGTTGGCAGCATGTGCTCATGCGCCGACCCGACATCAAAATTCGGCAAGGATAAGGCGCGGCGAATAACGGCCGTTGTGAGCATCATGGTGGGCTGAGTAAAAAGCTAGGCTTCGTCGGTAATGTGGCTAAATGTATAACCGACTCCCCGCTCTGAGGAAATGTAGCGCGGACGCGATTTGTCTTGCTTGTCCTCAATTTTCCGACGCAGACGATGCATATGTACGTGCAGCCGGTCTTCATAGGCAGGTTCCAGTGGCCAGAGGCGGCGCAAAATGAAATCTGTGTTCACCGTGTGCCCTGCGCTGCGCATGAGGATATAAAGCAGCTTGGTTTCTGTTGGCGTCAGGCTGACGGGCTCGTTGTTGACCAACGCCTGCCGCCCTGGAAAATCAATGACTAGCCGTTCATCAACGCGGGTAAGCGATTGTAGCGGGTAGGCAAAATCCCCCATGCGCTGCAAAACGCGCCGTACCCGAGCAGTCAGCTCACCCGGGTTGAACGGTTTAATGATGTAATCTTCAGCATGTTCTTCCAGCCCTTCTACCACGGTAGATTCTTCATTTACGGCCGTTAGCATAATGACAGGCAAATCGCTGAACTGGTGAACCGTGCGGCAAAACTCGAAGCCGCTCATGCCGGGTGGCATATGAATATCCACAATTGCCATGTGGGGAAGTCCATGTTGGGTAATGACGGACAGGGCTTCTTCGCCCGAAGAGGCCGTCATCACCGTATGGTTCGCTTGTTGGAGCGCGTGGCTCACAATGCGCAGGTTAAACGGATCGTCGTCTACAGCCAAGATTCGGTGGATAATGTTGTCAGAATCGCTCATGAAAAGCCTCAAAGTGTTAAAAAAGTTACGGGATACGCGGGATTATATGAACCTGTGCCTAATCAAACATAAACTGGTTAACAAATAGCGTCAGATTGGTACCAAAGCATAACGGTGTGAACGCATCCTTAATCATCGTCGGGCAAAAAGGCATACCCTTTGCGTCGTTTGGAAACGACGTAACGTGGCCCCCCTTTTTTGCCCTCAATTTTACTGCGCAGCCGATGCACATAGACGCGCAGACGATCTTCGTCGGCGAAGTCATTGTCTGCTGGCCACAAGCGGCGCAGCATAAAATCGGTGCCAACAATTTTACCTTTCTGGCGCATCAAAATGTAGAGCAGCTTGGCCTCGGTTGGGGTTAAGCTGACGCGCTTGCTTTGAACAACGGCCGTTAAGGTCGCAAAATTCACCGACAAGTTTTCATCAACCTGAACAAATTGGGTAAGGGGATAGGCAAAATTGCCAATGGAGCGCAGCACCCGCCGTACCCGCGCCAGCAGTTCGCCCGATTTTACGGGTTTGGTCATATAGTCTTCAGCGTACCGATCAATTGCTTCAACGATGGTCGTGGTTTCTTCAACGGCCGTTAGCATGATGATGGGCAGGTCGCAAAATTGCAGCACTTTTTCGCACAGTTCCAGGCCATCCATCCCCAGTGGCATATTAATGTCAAAAAGACCCAGATGGGGCAACCCTTCATTTTCCAAGAGCATCAACGCCTGCTCACCGGAGTCGGCCGTCATGACCTCGAAGCCGTGGCTCATTAAGGTCGAACGCACAATTTCCAAAATAGAGTGGCTGTCATCGACCACTAAAATGCGGTATGATTCTGTCGGAAAGTCATTCATATGGTTTGTCCAGCTACGTGGAATCAGTAAAATTGCCAATGTATTGTAACAAACCCGCGCTTTGAATTCCATACGGGTGTATCTGCTGCCAGAAAACAGTAAAAATTACATTTTGCGAGATAATTTCATATGCTTGTCGTTTACTTGGGAATCGCCTGGTTTTTAGGTCTTTGGTTGGGTTCGGTAGGCACGCTGGATTGGCGAATTTGGCTGCTGCTGGCCCTCGCTGGGGTAGTCACGGCCATAATCTTGCGGCGCTATCGGACTGGGCGCTATCGTACTATTCGTTGGGGCGCAGCATGTGTCGGCGTGTTGGCTTTGGCGGCGCTGCGGTATGGAACGGCCGTACCCACCATCGATGAAACCCACATTGCTTTCTACAATGGCACGCGTAATGTCACCGTCACTGGACTGGTGGTTGATGAACCCGATGTGCGTGATCGTTTTGTCAATTTGCGCGTGGAAGTAGACAGCATTCAGGTGAGTGGTGGGGCGCAACTGCCCATGCAGGGCGTGGTGCAGGTGCAAACGTACCGCTTCCCTGTCATTGAGTATGGCAGCCGCCTGCGCATCACGGGCATTTTGGAAACCCCGCCAGAAGGAGAAACATTCAGCTATCGTACCTATTTGGCGCGGCAAGGTATCCATAGCCTAATGTCACTGCCCAACATCACCACGCTGGCTGAAAATGAAGGCAGCCCGCTTTATGAAACAATCTTCGCCTTCAAGAGTCGGGCCCAGGCGACTATCGCCCAGTTGATTCCTGAACCACAAGCAGCGTTACTCACCGGCATTTTGCTGGGTAATGACAATGGCCTGCCACCGACGCTGGATGATGCGTTTCGCCTGACTGGCATGACGCATATTATCGCAATATCTGGCTTCAATATAGCAATTCTAGTAGCCATTCTGGTGCGGTTGGCAGAACCGTTCCTTTCACGTCGTGGCGCGGTTGTGTTTGCCCTGGTTGGTATCTCGCTTTACACGCTGCTGGTTGGGGCGGATGCCTCTGTAGTGCGAGCGGCGCTGATGGGCAGCATTTACCTGGTGACGAATCGCTGGCTGGGACGGCCGAATTTCGCGTACGCCTCTCTCTTTTTGGCCGGGTTTGTCATGACCGCGATACGGCCGTTTACCCTTTGGGATGTCGGCTTTCAGCTTAGCTTCGCAGCGACGCTGAGCCTGATGCTCTATGCCGATCCGCTAACCCAATGGGTGCGCCGCGGCTTGCAGCGGTGGCTCACGCGTGAGTGGGTTGAAAAGGTGATGGGCATCCTGTCTGAAGCGGTGATCCTCACCATTGCCGCCCAAATTTTGACCCTGCCGCTAATGATTGGCTACTTTGGTCAGCTGTCGCTCATCAGTCTTTTGGCCAATGCGCTTATCCTGCCCGTGCAGCCTGCCGTCATGATTTGGGGTGGATTGGCAACGCTGACAGGGCTGGTGCTACCGGTGGTAGGACAGCTCTTTGCCTGGGTCGCCTGGCTCTTTCTGGGCTACACCATCTGGATGGTACGGCTGTTTGCTGCAGTACCAGGCGCCGCCATTCCCCTGACCGTTTCGACGGCAGGTGTGCTGGCCATTTACGCGGTTCTTGCCGGGCTAACAAGGCTAAGCTGGCAGCCA
>CBDUOF010000434.1:0-4933 GCA_965368765.1 uncultured Anaerolineae bacterium
GTAAAAGGGAACGGGTAGGCTGCTTGCCCCACGCGGAACCCAAATAGGCCCGATGTGGCAGGTTATCCAGCCACATCGGGTGCAAGGGTTACCTCGCTTGGGCAAATACCAGCGTGTTTAGGGGGTCGGCGTCGGCGTTGGCGCAGGTGGGGGCGGCGCGGTTGGCGTGACAGCTGGTGGCGGGGTTGGTGTCGGGGCAACGGCCGTTTCTGCCGCACTCTCGGTCCCCTCCGTCGTTGCTTCGGCTGTTGCCTCAACGACCGCGGCTTCTGGCTCAGGGCCACTCATGATGAAGCTTAACTCGCGGCTGGCGGCGGCCAAATCCTGGGCAACCATTGGCAGGTCTGTGGCAAAGCCATCGCTGGCCAGGGTAAGCCGCGTTTGCAAACGCTGCAAAGCAGCTTCGGCAAGGCTTTCTGGTTCGACCGTCAGGCTAGCGACCAACCGGTTGGCCTGGGCAACGGCCGTTTCTGCCGAGGCCACATCCCCATCTCCCAGGGACAGGCGGGCGTTGGTAAGCACGCCCCACAGCTGCAGCCTAGCAATGCTTTGGGCCACATCGGCCGTTTCAGCTTCGCGGGATGCGGCCGTTTCGGCACTGAGGTCGGCCAGGGTTGTGTCCAGGGCACTCAGCTGCAAACGCAGGCGATCCACGTCGCCGCCCACTTCGTCAAGATGAACAACGCTGCTGTTGAAATCGCTCTGCAGAGCAACGAGGGCAGCCTGCACCATTTCCAGCTCGCTGGTCAGGCTGCTGTTTTGGGCGACGGTCGTGGCCAATTCTGCACCAAGTGCGTCAATCTGATCGGCTTGAACGGCCGTATCCTCGGCGTTGGTCGTTTGCAGCGCCTCCAGCTGGCTGGTTAGCGCAGCCAGCTGATTCTCCAGCCCATTAATTTGCACCTGCTGCTCTGGATTGCCCTGGGCAAATTCGGCATTGACCAGATCGCGCAGCGAGTTCAGATTTTGCTCATTGGCCTCCAGGCGCATGACCAGGCTATTGTTGGAACGCTGGATTTCCTGAACGCCCAAATAGCCAGCAAAGCCCAACCCGCCCAGGATGGCGGCAATCAAAGCAACGACAATAAAGATTATCAGCGTGGTGCGAATAATCCACCAAAGGCGGCGGCCCGCACTGCGTGGTTGATTGGTTGTCATTTTCAACTCCTCATTTATGGTCATGAAAAAACCTTCGAGATTGGAGATTCGAAACTGGAGATTGGACGCATCTCTACTCTCCGGTCTCCCAAATAATCGTTACGCATTCGGCCGTTTACGGTTGCGGTGCCGGCGTGTTGGTTGGAAAGCTAAACGGCGTGGCTGTGGGCTGTGGCGTGCGCGTGGGCTGAACGGCCGTTGGCGTTGGCGTCGGTGACGTCTCGCCCAATGGTGTTGGGGTAGGCGTTGGGGAAACGGTTGCATCCTCCCCTGACGGTGTGGCGGTAACGCGCGGCGACGGTGTCGCGGTGGGTGTTGTGCCGTCCAGGTCGTCCAGCAGGAAGCGCAAGCCGTCCAAGAAGCCGGTAAAGGTATCTGCGGCACCAGCCACTTCTTGCAGCCGCAGCTCAAAATCACCGGAACGCGTCGCCAAATAACTAATTATCTCGTCGTTGTTGGCCAACGTCTCGTTAATCGCTTCATTTGACTCGGCAAAATCGGCCTGCAACGCTTCATTGGCCGCCGCTTCCTCGGTTGCGACCAAGCTGACACGGGTAGAAAGCTGATTTAGCTCCGTCGTGCGGGAAAAGATCTCTGTCTCCAACTGCGTCCGAATGGCGGTGTCGCTGCTGGCATAATTGATGGAGCCATTATTGACCGAGGCCAGAATGGCCAGAGTTAGCACGGCACCCAGAATGGCGCCAAATGTGGCTCCCAGCAAGGTGCTAATGCAGCCACGCCGCTGAGCATTGGCCTGTGAATTTGCTGGCTGAGTGACTGGCGGTGGCGGCGGGGCAGAGCGTAAGGCGGGCGCTGCCGGGGGCGCCTCTTTTCTTTCGGCGCGAATGGGTTCGGGAACGGCCGTTGTCTCAGCCACCACAGCTTCCTCAACCACTTCTTCAACAACGTCTTCTGCTTCAGCCTCAGACGCCATGTCAGCCATTTCGTCCGCAGCCGGTTCGTCCGCAATCGTTTCAGCAACAACAGGCGCTTCATCCTCAGGGAGTTCTGCAACCAGCAGCGCTTCGGGTGCGTCTGGGGCTTCCAGCAATTCGACAGGCTCGGGCGCTTCCAGCAGGGGCGTCTCTTCCTGGGCCGAAAAATCAAACGTTCTGGAATCAGACTGTACCGTCACAAACGCTTCAAAATCACGCACCATCTTCTCGGAAATGCCGGGGACGGCGGCCAGTTCAATCACTTCTTCAAACGGGTGTACCGTTTCTCGATACTCAACAATGCGCTGTGCTAACGCTGGGCCAATGCCAGAGATCGCCGTGAGCGTTTCTGCATCTGCCACATTTAAATCAATTTTTTCGTTCATTTTAGCTCCTTCATAACAAGAACTTTCAAGAAGGAGATTGGAGACTGGAGATCAAGCTCGTCTCCAGTCTGTAGTCTCCTCCAATTTTTTAAGCCAACGCGCTTTCCTCACCAGAATCACGCACAAACAGGCAAGAGCCGTCAACGGCCGTTACAATCTCCTGACAAAATGTGAGCCGCGCCGGGTTGGGCAAACCAAAGATTGCCAAATCAGCCCGGGGCACCTGCTGCAAGGCATCCGAAAAGGAGGCTTGCAAAACGCTCACCGTACTGTTTTTAGGCAGTCGGGCCAAATCTATCAGCTCTCGTAAATAATTTTCGGCAGACGCCCGGTCTTGTGTTTCGGTAATGGCCAGACACAAATTTATCTTGCCAGACCAATTCATTGTTAACTGATAAGCCATCAGTAGGGCAAGGTCTGAGTTACTCCATTGTAAATCAATCTGCCAATCATCGCCCCAGTGTGACACCCAAACATTGATGAGATGCTGCCGCCCGAGATCAATCACGGTGTGGCGTGCCAGCAAGACGATGCCCATGTTGTAAGCGGCCGTTTTATCCATCAACTGCTGCAAAATATCCAAATCTGACCCGGCGCGCAGGGTTAAAAAGAGCAAGTTCGGCCGGAAAAACGTATTGCGCAAGATCTGGGTCGCAGCCCGCACCCCGTTTACCAAATCCGCTTCTTCTAAGAGCGTGGTGCGGGCATAGATACCTTCATCGTTAAACGCCTTTGTCAACAAGGTTAAATCTTTCAAGGCAGAACTATCCCCGGCAGGGTAGATGCCCAGGGCATGAATTGCTCCTTGCGGCGCAGCCAGCGCCCGCAAAAAACGGTAGCTGCCGGTTAGCTCCTGCGTCTGCTGAATGGGCGCCAACACCGAGGGCTTCCAGGTACGCTTCACAGCGGGGGGCATTCGGCTCACCCGCGTCGTGGCCCATTCGGCCAACGATAAAAACATGCCACTGCGCACATCGCTGGGCAAATAATCCAGATTGCGCCGCATTAAGTAACTATAAACCAGCAGCACCACCACCAATGACACCAGGCTAAAGATAGGATTGATTAGAAACATAACAAAGAGGCAGCCAATCATCCCGATAAGTGGGACAGAGCGAGGCACACGGAAGGTGGGCCGAAAGCTAACGGTGCTTAACATTTGCTCAATAAGTACGACCATGTTGAGCATACCATAGGTGATTAAAAAGAACATGGTAATGATACTGGCAACCGCGTTTAACCCACCAATCAGTGGGGCAATCAATAAGGTGATGATGCTAATGCCACCCGTAGCAAACAAAGCTGGACGTGGCTCGCCCTGGCTGGTTTGTTGAGCCAGGCGCTCGCTAAAGGGCAAGATGCCGTGCTGGGCCAACGCCTGCATCACGCGAGGCGCAGCCACCAAGGATCCCAGGGCCGAGGAAAATGTGGCGCCTAACATACCTGCCAAAATAGTCCACCCCCAGAACGCTTTGTCTATCATGATGGTGCTGTTGCTGAGTAGTTCATCTGGCGGCGCAATGCGTGAAAGCCAGTAGGTGAGCAGCAGGTAGATCACCAAGGTAAGGCCAATGGCACTCATTGTGCCCAACGGGATGCTGCGACGCGGATCGCGCAGGGAACCGCTTAAGCTGATGCCCACCATGATGCCTGTGACCGCCGGGAAAAAGATGGCAAACGATTCCCAGAAGCTCCATTCAGAAAAAGTGCCCCAGAGAACGGCCGTTTCCGTCAACCCCTCCCGACCTGCTAGAGGAAAGCTAGCCAACAGCACAGAAAAGAGTGATAGTCCAACAATGCCCAAAATAAAATACTGAATACGTGCCGCAAATTGGGCACTGACGTAGGCAATGCCAAACACCACAAAAAAGGTCAACATGGAAACGAGAAAGATGGAGTGTGCGGGGAAAATGCGCAGCCAGGCTTCGGCAAAGGCCAGCACGTACAGCGCCACCGAGATCCCCTGGGCAATAAACAGGGGAATGCCCACGCTGCCACCCACCTCCAACCCCAATGATTGGGAAATGATGGCAAATGCCCCGCCAGCCCCCACGCGCGTATTAGTCACCACAGAAGAGACGGCCAACCCGGTGGAAACGGTAATGATATGCGCCAGTAAAATAATCAGAACAGCGCCCAGCAGCCCCGAATTTCCCACAACCTGCCCCAGCCGCAGGTACATAATGGCACCTAAAATGGTGAGGACAGTGGGTGTAAATACACCAGGAAACGTACCAAACTTACCATCTTCATTTTCGCCGCCCGACTGGGAATCGCCCTGTTTAAACAAACCCGAAAACCCGCCTAGAATTTGATTCGCCATTGCTTCCTCCGACTCCGTATGAGATCGAACCTATTTTACCATGATGTGCCATATTATTGGGGCTCCACTATTGTGAGCAGCCCGTAAAGCATATAACTTACTCGGCTACGCTTGATGCGCTACGCACGATT
>CBDUOF010000435.1:0-4893 GCA_965368765.1 uncultured Anaerolineae bacterium
ACTCCTTCACTTAGGGTAGAAAAAAGAGCACCACCGAAGTCGGAGGTGCTCTTTTCATTTACAACGATGCCAACCAACTATTTGGCCCGCATTCTATTATTCCGCTTATTATGCTCCACTTCTGCCAGGCCCAGCTCCTCCATTAACGGGGGAATATACATACCAAAACGCCCTCTGAAGTTTTTCTTTAGGCCATACCAGCCACCAATCGGGTTTTCGGCTGAGCGTCCCCAATATTCCACCGTGCCTTCTTTGGCCTCCTGCTTTTCATCTTTACTACCCAACAGCATCCAGTCGCCATGTTCTTTGAGCATCGCATGTAAATCCGCCAGGCAGCGATAGTCGTAATGCAGCACTGTTTTGCCAACGGTACAAACAATGATTTCACGGCCGTCTTTCTCGGCCACATACATTTCATATTCAGATGTTTGCGGCGGTGTCTTTAATATCCAGGGATTTTCTTTGGTTCGCTTTTCCATTTCAGGTTGCTCCTATTAATTTTGTCCGTTCTGAATCAATTCTGCTTCTTTCTTCAAGTCGGCGGCAAACTGTTCAAAGGATTCATCAAATGGGGGAATGAATCTGGCAAATAAGGGAAAAAACAGTCCGCCAATTTTTTCTCTCATGACAAAGGTGGTGGTATGTGCAGCCCCTTCGGTGAGGCTATAAACACGAGTCCCCTGGCTATCGCCCCACGCCAACTGTGTCTCTGGCTCAAACGTTTTCACCTTCAATTTGAAGGTTCGGCTTTCATCCAGCGTCGATTTAAGCTGAACTGTTTCGCCTGGCTTGATCTCACCATTAATTGAGATGATAGTGCTGTTCCACCTGGGGTAGTCGGCAGCATTGGTAAGCAACTGCCACACGATGGCCGGGTCTGCCTGTATCTTGCAGGAAACGGCCGTTTCCCGGGAAAACATCGTCTTGGTCGTCACCGCCTTGCCCTCTGGTACCGTCGTTAAATCTGTCATCATGCATCTCCTTTACTTCTTTAGACGAATGAGCGCAAGGAAACGATAGGATTTTCAGGAACCCTTGTCCAAATAGGCTTCCATGACTTGCCGATTGTGTTCTAAATGATGCAGCTGCAATACGGCCGCACCCGATTCAAACGGGTCCAGCTCCTGCAAAATTTTCATTCGCAAAGCAAATAACGCATCTTTGCTCTTACTTTCCACATCCCGCACCATCTGGATTTTAACAAGTTCTTCCTGGACCTGCTGCTTGGGGTTAAAAATGCCATTTAGCTCTGTACATTGATGGCAGATCCCCTGCTTATTAATCAATGAGCAGCGATGATCAAAAATCTCAATCATCTTGCTGCGCCCCACGCGCAGGTAATATTTCACCATTGCCTCTGTCTGGCTCATAATTTGAGCAATTTCTTTTACCTTGAAGCCATAAACATCTTTCAACAGCAAGGTTAACTGCTGTTCCAGCGGCAGCGATTTAGAAACACAAGTAAAGCAAAAGGCAACATGTTCTTTGATTTCAAACTGCCCTTGCGGAGAGCTTTGCCGAATTTGCATCGCTTCCTGGAAAAACAGGGGATTGCTTAACGCCGCGTCTTTGCAAATGTCGGTTACATTCTCCGGCCATCGTTTCTTGGCCCGCAGCAAATCCCTAGCCAAATTAGACGCAATAGCAAAAACCCACGTTTTTAACGAAGAGTCACCGCGAAAGCTCTCAATTTTGGCGTGCGCCTTGATGTAACTTTCCTGCACAATATCTTCAGCATCCTGAACGCTAGCCGTCATGCGCAGCAAGAAAGATTTCAATTCACCCCGAAAGGTCTCAAATTCACTGGCCAGGTTATCTGGTGTCATAGTTCAATGCACACTCCCAATTTTCTCTTTCCACTGCATACTCTACATCATCTCCGTCCCAAACCTCAAGCGACGCACTGTGAAACGTATCTGAACTGGCCAAATCTTCTTCGGTGAGGCGAAATCGTCGCACCAGCGTCATCCCCACTTTCTCCATGACCCGGCGCGAGGCCAGGTTGTGTTCGTATGTTGTGGCGACCACGCGCTGCAACCCCAGCTCGCAAAATCCGCAGTGCATGAGGGCTCGAACGCCTTCGGTTGCCAACCCTTGCCCCCAAACTGCGCGCATCAGTCGGTAGCCGAGAGACGCTTCCAGAGGGTTATGGGGCAACGGCCGTAAACTAAACCAGCCCACAAATTCACCAGATGCCTTGGAAACGGCCGCCCAAAAGCCAGAGGCCGGGTTGGCCGCATCCACCTGCATAAAGCCGGGCAAAATCTCAGTTTCAACAACGGCGCGGGGCGTGGGCACACCACCGTTGAGGTAACGCATCACCTCTGGATCGTTGTCCAGGGCAAATAAATGATCGGCGTCTGCCTCCGTAAAACGGCGCAGCCGTAGCCGTTCGGTTTCTAGCAAAATGTCCATCTATCTCTCAAATCTGTTTCGTCGTCGGAATCGGTAACGTCAAGCTGCAAATTAGAGTTTCCCCCTGATTAGGTTCTTGTTCAAATCCCATGCGCGTTAGGTATTTGGCATGGACGCTGTTTTGTGGCGTACTTATCAACTTATGGATGTTGTGCTGCTGAAAAAATTCTATTTGGTGATAAAGGTAGTTGCCGACCTTGAAATCACGGTAAGCGGGGATGACAAAATCCAAAAAGATGCGAAATTCGCCCTGCTCGTTGCGCTGGCCAATGAAAAGCCCAGCCGGAACCATATCGCGCAAAATGAAGATGATGAGCTGCCTGTCGCTGGGGGCAAAGCGGTAATCGGGGATAAATTTTTCAATTTCCGCCTTGTGGAAGGTGAGAAAGTATTGCAAATAAGCTGAGTGGCTGTCTACCTCCAGCAGCTTGAAATATTCCTTGCTGCTGAAAATCCGGTAGAGAAAGTAGAGGTTCACCACAATCGTGACGGTGTTCACGGCCACAATCGGATACGCGCCTATCAATACACCATATATGAAAAAAGCGATGCCCCCCGCTAAATTAATGAGCCTCAGCTTGAGCACTGAACTCATCATCAGCGAAATGGCCACCAGCGCCGAGGCCAGGTAGCCTAGCAGCTCAAGGTAAGTTTGCATAGGTTGTCCTTGTGGATTTGGGTAGATAGGATACGGCCGTTACCAGCAAACCAAGTAAGCGGTGCGGGCAGCGCAATTTGCGCCAACGCCATGCCGCTCCGATGACCATAATCTGCAGAGAAGAGCAATCCTCATCCCATCTCTCCTAAATCTCCCCATAATAATCCCCAAAGCAGTCTAGCAGAAAATCTTGCAAATCGCCCAGGTTTTCTAGCTGGCCCTTGAGTGCGTCTAGGCGATAGCGGGTGCGCTGCTGCTGCTCGTAGCGGTAGAAATTTGTCAACTGCGTGGCGTCTAGCTGCTTGAGGATATCGTAGAGCGTATCGTAAACGGCCGTAATTCCCACGGAACGCGGTGAAAAAATTTGGGCATAGCCCAACGTCAAAACATATGCCTCGGCGGCACGATCTAAATCGTGGTGGGCGGCGCGGCTGGTGCGGTCTGGCGCGGCCAGGTAGCTGTCAAAGGCAAGTCGGCCGTGCAGGCTGTACAGCTTGCTCATCTGCTGGAAGTAAAAGTGGGGTTGATTTTGCGTTTGGGGCGGGGCTTGCTCTGGTCGAAGACGCACGTCTGGAGGAAACAGCGTATCGGCGGCGGCCAATGTTCTTTCCAGATTTTCGCTCTCCTTGGCAATATAATAGGTCCAGGCCAGATTAATCAGGGCGTCTAGCTCAAAGCGCAGCAATCCCAGTTGACGAGCAGATTTAACGGCCGTTTCCAAGAAGTAGGTCGCGCGTCCCAGCCGTCGCTGCCAAATGTCGGGAACGGCCGTTTCACCCGTGCGCGTCAGCCAATCCCGATATAAGCAACCCGTCTCAATGTTGATCTCAATCATGCGAATGGCTTCATTGCGAGCATTGCTGGCCATAAATATTTCCTGCGCCTGGCCAATAGCCCGTTCAGCCGTCTGGTAAATCTCATCTACCTCGGTTTCCGACAACGACTTATTGTCATGAACCAGGCGACGCAACCCCTCAGCAATGTGCATCATGCTCAGGCCGGTGGCGCGCGAATCCCCAATTTCGCCGGCGATGGCAAACGCCGTGGCGCTGGCCTGCAAGGCTTCACGAGGACGATGCAGTTCATTCATAATCTGTGCCAGGGTGTTGTAAGATCCGGCAATTGGCAGCAATTCCCCGGCGTTTAGCCGCAGCTGCAAGCCATCGTGGCACACGCGAATGGCCCGCTTTTTGCCCATCTCCACCAGGGTTCGTGACAAATTATTCAGCGTCGTCGCTTGCTGATCGGTAGGTGGCAGCTGGCGCAGGTACTTCAAGCCTGCACCGTACGCTGCCACCGCTTCCCGATAATCCCCCAGGATGGTGATGCCGTAGCCTAAAACGGTGTAGCAGTTGGCAATTGTAAAAATAAGGCGCGGGTAGGCGGGATGTCCCACAAAGCCGTTTTCGCCGGGAAAAACCTCCGTATGAATGTCAGCCTGGGCCAGCTGGGTAAGCTCGGTAACGATAATTTGCAGCCGCCCAACAGCATCTGGAATGCCTTCCCCCAGGTAGATTTTGGCAAATTCGCGCCAGCAATGACGCTGCCCTCGGGCAAAAGTGTGCTGCCAGCTGTGACGTTCATAATCGTCTGCAAGCTCAGTAACGGCCGTATCCACCGCGTCGGCAAATTCAACGGCCCGACGGTACTGTTTGGTCATCCAGAAGCGTAATATCCAGGTGGCGGCATCATCTTGCTGGGCAGCCCGATGCAGCACCATCGCCGGGCTTTCACCCCGCCGGCTCACCGAATCGCGCGGCTCTAGCTCGACAAAAGCAAAGGCAAACTTGTCTTGCAGCAATCGCCACACTTCCGACTGC
>CBDUOF010000436.1:0-4892 GCA_965368765.1 uncultured Anaerolineae bacterium
TTCTGTTATGGCTGTTGATTTCTCTGCCTGACTGCTTCAAAGAGAATAATGCCAGCGGCCATGGCGGCATTGAGTGATTCGGTAGCAGCCTGCATGGGGATGGTGATGCTGTTTGTGGCCAACTCCCTGGCTTCACTGCCTGCGCCAACTGCTTCACTGCCAATGATAAGGGTGGACGGCCGTTGCCAATCAACGGCCGTATAATCCATCTCTGGCTGTGACGTAGCGACCAATACCTGCATTCCCTGGACCGTTGCGGCAATTTCCGGCCATCTCTGGCTGTGGATGGCAAGGCGCAAATGGGCTCCCATGCCGCCGCGCACAACCTTGGGATTGTACAGATCAACGCAGTCAGGCCCCAGCAGCACGCCATCGACCCCAGCTGCCCCCGCCGTGCGTAACATTGTTCCCAGATTGCCGGGGGTGTTGATGGCGTCTAGCACCAGCAATAAGGAAGGTACGCTGGGCAGTGGTTTTGGCTGTATGCCAAGGACAGCCAGAACGCCGGGTGCGGTGTTGGTGTCGCTCATTGCCTGTAACACTTCTTCAGATACGAGAAGCGGCGCAAGTTGTCCCAGGCTGTTGAGTTGTTGTAGAATTTGGGCATGAACGGCCGTTTCCAGCCATCGTTCTGTAAAAAACAACATTTCAGGAGGGCGCGCCAAATTTACCAATTCTGTCAGCCAGCGCGTCCCTTCCACCACATACTGTTTTTCTCGGTTGCGAAAGCGTCGATCTATTTGTAACCGCCGCACATGTTTCACTTTGGCATTGCTTAAGCTGGTAATCATGATTTGATTGTATCTTTTTTGGTCGGACAGGGTTAGATCAAAAAAGAAAGGCTTCAAATTAAGGGCGGTGGGATTCCCTCGTTTTCCTGAGTAAATCGCAGAAAGAGCCTTTGGTGGACAAGATAGCTGCTGCGGTTTACCTGATTCATCATGTGGGCAAATGGAGGCAAAATCATGTTGAATAGGTTGAAAGGATTGTACAAAATCAGTCGCCCGCTCACGACTTTAACGGGTGGGCTGGCCGTGTTATTGGGTGGCTATGTGGCGGGCACAGGTGCCTGGGACAAAGTCTTGCTGGCAATTTTGGCAACCTTGTTCATTTCTGCTGCGGCCAATGCCTGGAACGATTATCAGGATATTGAAATCGACAAGATTAACCAGCCGAAACGGCCGTTACCCGCCGGGTTAGTTTCCCCCAAAGCAGCCCTCACATTTTCCCTGACAATGACGATGATATCCGTTGTGCTGGCTGCGTTTATTAACAATATCGCCTTCGGCATTGCTGTTTTTTCTGCCGTCATGCTTTATCTCTACTCCTGGCGGCTAAAAAGCACCGTGCTGATGGGAAATGCCATTATTGCCATCATCTCGGCCTTAAGCGCCATTTTTGGTGGCATCGCTGCAGGGAATCCGCGCCCCTCTCTCTGGCTGGCAGCCATCATCGCCTCAGCCATCATGGGGCGTGAAGTCCTCAAAACCCTGGCCGACTATGAAGGGGATCTACGCCAGCGTTGCCGTACCATTGCCACGGTTTGGGGACGTCGCTCGGCCCGCATCGTCTTCTACATTTTGGGATCAGCCACGCTGGTCGTCATGATGGTGCCTTACATGCTTGATGTCTACCGCCCGGTTTATGCGTTTGTTGTGGCGTTGGGCGTCTACCCGGTGCTACTGTACGTGCTGCTACGCGTTACCCAGGATAGAACCGGCCCACAGCTGGAAAAATTGAGCCAGCTTATGAAGTACGATTTTATCGTTTGGTTTTTAGCAGTACTACTGGGGGCCACGACGTAGCGACGCACCCTGTTAAGTGCCTATGGGCCAAACGTGAACCATTTATCCGACTAAAGTCGGCGCAAACGAATCGCTCAAGTGCTAACCTATGGTTATTACTTGAGCGATTTTTGCTTTTGGGTGAAAACGGGAAAGTTCTTTGAATTAAAAAATAACGCATCTCCCGTACTCCCTGAGTAAACCACAGAGAAATGGCGATTTTTACGTCAAAAGACTTTGTGTGGTTGACCTGAAACGGAGGTTTATTGTGAAAAGTCAGATTGAAGAAGAGAAAACGCAAGACTTTATTGGTTATCCAACCAATACATTATTTGGCATTGTGGACGACAAGGCTGACGCTGAGCAGGTGTTGTTTGAGTTGGCCTCAGCGGGGTTTGTTAATGACATCAGGGTGTTTCATGGTGCAGAGGGAGTAGCCCAGATTGATGCAAGTGGCGCTAACCATGGTTGGCTGGCTCAGCTAAGGCGCTTTCATCAAAAATCGACGGTGGAGCGGGAACACGCGGAGCGCTACGAGCTGGCAGTTGAGCAAGGTCATTGTGTTATCGCTGTACATAGCAGCGAGTCGGAACGGCGCGAACAGGCCCGGGAAATTTTGAAAGCGCACGGCGGGCACTTCATTAATTATTACGGCCGTTTCGGCATTCGCAAGCTGGATCTATGAGCCACCCACCGGGGGCAATGTTCTGGGGTCAAACGGGGGCGCTGCGTCGGTATGTCGGCCGTTTAAGAACCATTGCTGACTGTTAAACGGTTCCTGACCTTCTTCTAGTGCATCTATGGCCAGCAGGTAACGGCCGTCTGATTGCAGCAGATGGGATTTGGCGGTATCGTGCAAATAGGTTGTTAGAATGGTGATGATTTGCTGCCGTTCCGCCTCATCTTCGATGGGAAACAACACCTCAACACGGCGGTTGATGTTGCGTGGCATCGGGTCGGCGCTGCCCGCATAAATATCAGGATTGCCCTTGTTGTGAAAATAGTAGATACGACTGTGTTCCAAAAAGCGCCCTACAATGCTCTTGACGCGAATATTCTCGCTGACACCTTTAATGCCGGGACGCAGGCAGCAGTAGCCGCGAATGATCAGGTCGATTTGCACCCCGGCCTGAGATGCCTGGTAGAGTGCCTGGATGATATTCGGGTCAACCAATGAGTTGGCCTTGAAAATGATGCGCCCTTTACGGCCGTATTCCATCTCACGCTCAATAAAATGAAGCAGATTTGCGCGCAAATTCACCGGAGCAACCAAGAATTTGCGATATTCCACCTGCTTCGAATAGCCCGTCAAATAATTAAACAGCTCAGAGGCATCGGCGCCCATATCTTCATCGCTGGTAATAAGCCCCAAATCGGTGTACAGGCGGGCGGTAATGGTGTTGTAGTTGCCCGTAGCAAGATGCACATAGCGTCGAATGCCTTCCCGCTCTCGTCGCACCACCAGGCACAGCTTGCAGTGCGTTTTAAGCCCAATCAGCCCGTAAGCCACATGCACGCCGGCACGCTCCAATGCCCTGGCCCATTCAATGTTGGATTCCTCATCAAAGCGGGCTTTTAGCTCCACCAAAACCGCCACCTGCTTGCCATTTTCTCGCGCCTTCATCAAAGCATGGACAATGGGAGGGTTCGGGCCTAGCCGATATAGCGTTTGCTTTATCGCTAGCACGTTTGGGTCTTCTGCAGCCGCTTCGACAAAATCCACGACCGGCATGAAACTATCAAACGGCGTATGCAGCAGCACGTTGCCCCGCTGCAGCACGTTAAAAATGGTATCACCCGACCGTAAATTAGAAGGGATTGTAGGTTGAAACCCCTCATCTTTCAGTTCCGGCCGTTCCAGTTTATGCAGCTCCCATAAGCTGCTCAAACCGAGTGGACCGTTGGTGGCATAAACATCGGTTTGGCTTACTTTTAGATTGCTAAGCAAAATGTCCCGAATGGTGTCTGGCGTATCTTCGTCGATTTCTAGCCGCACCACCCGGCCAAAATGACGCTGGCGCAAATTTTCTTCCATCGTCAGCAGCAAATCGTCGGCTTCCTCTTCTTGAATTTCCATGTCGGTGTTGCGGGTAACGCGGAACGGGTAGGAAGCCCGCACGTCCATGCCAGGAAACAGGCGATCCATATTGGCAGCAACCACTTGCTCCAGCCAGATGAACTTTTGAGTCGCAGGCGGCAGCAGCTCATCTGGGTCGAGTGGATTGAGTGGCACAAGGCGGGGCAGGGTAGCCGGCACCTTCACCCGGGCAAAATGAATTTCATCCGTCTCAGGATCGCGCACCTCCACAGCCAAATTCAAGCTGAGGTTGGAGATGTGGGGGAAAGGATGCGTAGGATCGAAAACCAGTGGGGTGAGCACGGGGAAAATCTCTTGCTCGAAGTAGGCGGCCAATTTCTTTTGCTGGCGCGTTTTTAGCTGGCTGTAATCCAGGGTATGAATGCCTTCCTCTGCCAGGGCAGGCTGCAGCGTCTTGAGCCAGCAGTCAGTCGCCTGACCAAAAAGATGTGTTCCTGTTCGGTGAATGGCAACCAGCTGTTCGCGAGGGGTCAGGCCGTCGGCAGGTCGGTCGGTAATGCCTAACAACACTTGCTGCTTCAGACCAGAAACGCGCACCATGAAAAATTCATCCATGTTACCGCTGAAAATTGCTAAAAACTTGACGCGCTCCAGCAGAGGGTGTTCAGGATTGTCGCATTCTTCAAGGACACGCCGATTAAATTCGATATTGCTGAGTTCTCGGTTAATATAAAGGCTAGGGTTTTTCAGATCGATTTCGGACATAAGATGAAATTTCGCGTTAGGTTTTGGTTTAAGAAACAACAGTATTGGCTCAAATTATATCTGTTTGCCTTGATCTGGCTAACCGCTTGCGGTGGTGTCGGGCAGACGATTTTGCCAACGGCCGTTCCCACCACCCGTTTGCCCCCGCCACCGCCCACACCTGTCTTGCTGGCCACGCCAATGGGGACGCTTCCCCCGACGCCAGCGGTTGGGCAACCGGTAGCGGTGGCTCCCACAGCGGCGCAACCAGTAACCGCAACGGCAACTGTAACGGAAACGGCCGTTTCCCCGCTCAGGCTCACCGC